>NZ_AKVH01000094.1:0-130000 GCF_000278565.1 Pseudomonas sp. Ag1 | reverse complement strand
TAAGAAACCCTAAACTTGGCTCAGCAATCGTTGGTTACATCTTTGATTTCTCGCGGAGTAACTTGTGATGCTGATAATCTTGTTGACTATCAGTCTGACTCCACAAGCACCCACACGAATTGCTTGATTCAGTTGTTAAAGAGCGGTTGGTTAAGATCTTTCGTCTCAACCGAGGCGCGCATTCTACAGCAGCCTCATTTGCTGTCAAGTGATTATTTTCAGAAGTTTTCAAAGTTTCCTTTGTAACTTCAACCACTTGCGCTTCCGATCTCTCGTTAGCGGGAGGCGAATTCTACAGCGTTACACGCTGCTGTCAACACCTCTTTTTCTCCGCTTTCGACCGAGAAGATCGAAACGTTAATAGGGCCAAACAACACTGCCTTACTAACTCCTTCTGGGCTTCGATGATCTGAAGCAGCTCGCTRTCGAAACCTACATAACTCTTTGTTTACCAAGGAGTTTTCCGTTTCGACTGCGCCGGAAGTGGGGCGAATTATAGACAGATATAAAACGCCGTCAACAGTTAATTTCAGGTTTATTCGGATTTAAGAGTAATACGCGCAAATGCCTTCTTGCCGGCCTGGCAAACGTGGGTCGCGCCCAGTTCGTATATAAAGGTGCGATCGACAACCTCACCATCTATACGTACACCGCCAGACCCCAGAAGGTCGCGCGCCACCGCCGAGTTCTTCACCAGGCCCGCCTTATTAAGGACGGCAGCGATCGGCATTGCCTCGCCAGCAGTCAATTCAATCTCAGGCAGATCATCCGGCAGCTCGCCATCCTTCATACGGTTACCCGCAGCACGGTGAGCACTGGCCGCAGCCTCTTCACCATGGAAGCGCGCAACAATCTCTTCAGCCAGCTTGATCTTCACATCCCGCGGGTTAGCCCCAGCTTCCACTTCAGCACGCAGTGCATTGATCTCATCCATCGAGCGGAAACTCAACAGTTCGAAGTAACGCCACATCAGCGCATCCGGAATCGAAACCAGCTTGCCGTACATCACACCCGGCGCTTCCTGGATACCGACATAGTTACCCAGGGACTTGGACATCTTCTTGACGCCATCCAGCCCTTCCAGCAACGGCATCGTCAGAATGCACTGAGCCTCTTGCCCATACGCACGCTGCAGCTCACGCCCCATCAGCAGGTTGAACTTCTGATCAGTACCGCCCAGCTCGACATCGGCACGCAACGCCACCGAGTCATACCCTTGAACCAATGGGTACAGGAACTCATGGATAGCGATCGGCTGATTAGTGGAGTAGCGCTTATCGAAGTCATCGCGCTCGAGCATGCGAGCAACGGTGTACTGGGACGTAAGACGAATGAAATCCGCCGGCCCCATCTGATCCATCCAGGTGGAGTTGAAGGCCACCTCGGTCTTGGCCGGATCAAGAATCTTGAAGACCTGGGTCTTGTAGGTCTCGGCGTTATCGAGAACCTGCTCACGGGTCAGCGGCGGACGCGTAGCGCTCTTGCCGCTCGGATCGCCGATCATCCCGGTGAAGTCACCTATAAGGAAGATCACCTGATGCCCCAGTTCCTGGAACTGGCGCAGCTTATTAATAAGCACCGTATGCCCAAGGTGCAGATCCGGCGCCGTCGGATCAAAGCCGGCCTTAATACGCAGGGGCTGGCCACGCTTGAGCTTTTCGATCAGCTCAGCTTCGACCAACAGTTCTTCCGCACCACGTTTGATCAGCGCTAGCTGCTCTTCAACCGACTTCATAACAGACCCGCAAGGCTCAGATTCAAAAGGGAACCAACCATACAAGATCAGGGACTAATTACAAGTTTTGCCCTGCGCACGGACACCGTTCAGCAAGCCCAGCGTTCGCAAGCTTGCACCACAGATGATTTGGTTATATTTTATACAGTTATTTCATCTTCATCATGTCATTCATCTTTTCCAATTCATCTTTTCAAAGTCAAAATTACTTATGACCACAGAACCGTCTAAAGCGCCGCCGCTTTACCCGAAGACCCACCTGCTCGCCGCAAGTGGGATCGCCGCCCTTCTGAGCCTGGCACTCCTGGTATTTCCTTCCAGCGACGTAGAAGCCAAACGAACGACCCTAAGCCTTGACCTTGAAAGTCCGGTTGAGCAACTGACACAAGATCAAGACGCTTCCGACGCACTTCAAGCCACAAATGGCGCAGCCGAATCGCCGTTTGCCCAGATCGAAAGCAGCGCCGAAGACACCAAGGAAACCGCGCAGGCCGAACCTGCGGTAGTAGAGGCACCCAAGAACCCGCTGCACCGGGAAGTCATTGTTGCCAAGGGCGACACCCTTTCGACCCTGTTCGAAAAGGTCGGCCTCCCCGCCGCGACGGTCAACGATGTACTGGCAAGCGACAAGCAGGCCAAGCAATTCACCCAACTCAAGCATGGCCAGAAGCTTGAATTCGAACTGGCGCCCGACGGCCAGTTGACCAACCTGCACAGCAACGTCAGCGACCTGGAAAGCATCACCCTGACCAAAGGCGCCAAGGGCTTTGCGTTCAACCGCATCACCACCAAGCCGGTCATGCGCTCCGCCTATGTACACGGCGTGATCAACAGCTCGCTGTCGCAGTCCGCCGCCCGCGCCGGCCTGTCCCACAGCATGACCATGGACATGGCCAGCGTGTTTGGCTACGACATCGACTTCGCCCAGGACATTCGCCAGGGTGACGAATTCGACGTGATCTACGAACAGAAGGTCGCCAACGGCAAGGTCGTCGGCACCGGCAACATCCTCTCTGCGCGATTTACCAACCGTGGCAAGACCTACACCGCCGTGCGCTACACCAACAAACAAGGCAACAGCAGCTACTACACCGCCGACGGCAACAGCATGCGCAAGGCGTTCATCCGTACCCCGGTTGACTTCGCCCGTATTAGCTCGCGTTTCTCGATGGGTCGCAAGCATCCAATTCTGAACAAAATTCGCGCTCACAAAGGCGTCGACTACGCCGCCCCGCGTGGCACGCCGATCAAGGCTGCCGGTGACGGCAAGGTCTTGCTGGCCGGTCGCCGTGGCGGCTACGGCAACACCGTGATCATCCAGCACGGGGCCACCTACCGTACGCTGTATGGCCATATGCAAGGTTTCGCCAAGGGCATCCAGACCGGCGGCAACGTCAAGCAGGGCCAGGTGATCGGTTACATCGGCACTACCGGGCTGTCCACCGGCCCGCACTTGCACTACGAGTTCCAGGTCAACGGCGTGCACGTCGACCCACTGGGCCAGAAGCTGCCAATGGCCGACCCGATCGCCAAGGCCGAGCGCGCCCGCTTCCTGCAGCAGAGCCAGCCATTGATGGCCCGCATGGACCAGGAGCGCTCTACTCTCCTGGCTTCGGCGAAGCGCTAAGCCATGTCGCTCTATATAGGTGTGATGTCCGGGACCAGCCTTGATGGCCTGGACATTGCGCTGATCGAGCAAGGCCCGGCGATCAAGCTGATCGCCACCCACTACATCCCCATGCCTGAATCCCTGCGTTCCGAGCTGCTTGGCCTGTGCGCCAGCGGCCCGGACGAGATTGCCCGTTCGGCGCTCGCGCAGCAGAACTGGGTGACGCTTGCCGCCCAAGGTATTCACGCCCTACTCGATCAGCAGAACCTCAAGCCCCAGGACATTCGAGCGATTGGCAGCCACGGCCAAACCATTCGTCACGAACCTGCACGGGGTTTTACCGTGCAGATCGGCAACCCGGCACTGCTCACCGAATTGACCGGAATCACCGTCGTCAGTGATTTCCGCAGCCGCGATGTCGCCGCCGGAGGCCAAGGCGCCCCGCTGGTGCCTGCATTTCATGAGGCACTGTTTGGCGAGCGTACGGGCAACCGCGCCGTACTGAATGTGGGCGGCTTCAGCAACCTCAGCCTGATCGAGACCGGCAAACCGGTCGCGGGCTTCGACTGCGGCCCGGGGAATGTCCTGCTGGATGCCTGGATTCACCAGCAACGCGGCGAGAACTTCGACCGCGATGGCCAGTGGGCTGCCAGCGGGAAGGTTGAACCCCAGCTACTCAAGGCATTGCTCAGCGATCCGTTCTTTGTGACCAAGGGGCCAAAAAGCACCGGTCGCGAAGTCTTCAACCTGGGATGGCTTGAGCATCACCTGGGACGATTGCCGCCATTCGCAGCCCAGGACGTGCAAGCCACATTGCTCGAGCTGACTGCCCTGACCATCGTCGAATCCCTGCAAACCGCCCAACCACAGACCGAAACCCTGCTGGTCTGCGGCGGCGGCGCCCACAACGCAACCTTGATGAGCCGCCTGAGCGCCCTGCTGCCGGCGACCCAGGTCAGCAGCACCGCCACCTGCGGCGTAGACCCTGACTGGGTCGAAGCCATGGCGTTCGCCTGGCTGGCCCATTGCTGTCTGGAAGGCATCGCCGCCAACCGCCCCAGCGTCACCGGCGCCCGCGGCCTTCGTGTACTCGGCGCGATCTACCCCGCCTGAATCCCACACAGCAAAACGCCGCTTGGCCCTATCAAGGCCAAGCGGCGTTTTTATATCCGCTGTCGATCAGATCGAGAACGAAGACCCGCAACCACAAGTGGTGGTGGCATTCGGGTTCTTGATCACGAAGCGCGAACCTTCCAGACCTTCCTGATAGTCCACCTCGGCTCCTGCCAGGTACTGGAAGCTCATCGGATCGACAACCAGGCTGACGCCCTCGCGCTCAACGATGGTGTCGTCATCGGCCACGTCTTCATCGAAGGTAAAACCGTACTGAAACCCTGAACAACCGCCGCCCGTAACAAATACGCGCAGCTTCAAGCGATCATTACCCTCTTCATCGACCAGGCTCTTCACCTTGTGCGCAGCACCGTGGGTGAATTGCAAAGCCGTGGGGGTGAAGGATTCAACGCTCATGCTGATAATCTCCCGGCGTAGCGCCGCCATATGCGTGATGGCGGGCATTATCCGCTTCTCCTAGAAAAGCGGTCAACTATTGTTACGGTATATCAATCTGCGCAGCGGCCATTAAAAACACGAAAGGCCCGATCAACGGGCCTTTGCGCAACAGCAGAAAATTTACGGCAGCATGCCCGCGTGGGACAGGCCCAGCTTCTCATCCAGGCCAAACAGGATGTTCATGTTCTGCACAGCCTGGCCCGAGGCGCCCTTGACCAGGTTGTCGATAACCGACAATACCACCACCAGGTCACCATCCTGTGGACGATGCACTGCGATACGGCACACGTTGGCACCGCGCACGCTGCGGGTCTCCGGGTGGCTGCCCGCCGGCATCACATCGACGAACGGCTCATTGGCATAGCGCTTTTCAAACAGCGCCTGCAGGTCTACCGAGCGATCAACGACTGTCGCATACAGTGTGGAGTGGATCCCGCGGATCATCGGTGTCAGGTGCGGCACAAACGTCAGGCCGACATCCTTGCCCGCAGCACGACGCAGCCCCTGGCGAATTTCCGGCAAGTGACGATGGCCTTTGACTGCATAGGCTTTCATGCTTTCCGACGTCTCGGAGTAAAGCGAACCTACAGCGGCCCCACGACCAGCACCGCTGACGCCCGACTTGCAGTCAGCAATCAGCCGCGATGCATCCGCCAGCCCAGCTTCCAGCAATGGCAGGAAACCCAACTGCGTAGCCGTCGGATAGCAACCCGGCACAGCGATCAGGCGTGCTTGCTTGATCTGCTCACGATTGACTTCCGGCAGGCCGTACACCGCCTCTTCCAACAACTGCGGTGCACCGTGAGGCTGGCCGTACCACTTGGCCCACTCATCGGCGTCCTGCAGGCGGAAGTCTGCCGACAAGTCGATCACCTTGGTGCCGGCGGCCAGCAACTCGCCCGCCAGGGCATGGGCCACACCGTGAGGCGTGGCAAAGAACACCACATCACACGCGCCCAGGGTCTTGATATCCGGAACGCTGAACGCCAGGCCGTCATAGTGGCCTCGCAGGTTCGGGTACATATCGGCCACAGCCAGGCCGGCCTCGGATCGGGAAGTGATCACCACCACCTCAGCTTGCGGATGCTGAGCCAACAGACGCAGCAATTCGACACCGGTGTAACCCGTGCCGCCGACGATACCGACCTTGACCATAAACCTGCCCTCAACGAACCCACTGGAAAGCCGTCGATAATAGGGTTCGTATCGTCCTGCGACAACCTTCAACATGACGTGTAGACGCAAGAGCCACTACTATCTTCAGCTACCGTGAACCTGGGAATAACTAAAAATGCTTTATCTATGGGTCAAAGCCTTTCATATCGTCAGCATCGTCTGCTGGTTTGCCGCGCTGTTCTACCTTCCGCGCCTGTTCGTCTACCACGCCCAAAGCGAGGACACCATCAGCAAGGAACGCTTCAGCGTGATGGAGCGCAAGCTATACCGCGGCATCATGGGCCCGGCGATGATCGCCAGCCTGGTGTTCGGCGGATGGCTGATCTACCTCAACCCGGCCATCTTTCAATCCGGCGGGTGGATCCACGCCAAGTTGACCCTGGTAGTACTGCTCATCGGCTACCACCATATGTGCGGCGCGCAGGTAAAACGTTTCGCCCGTGGCGAAAACACCCGCAGCCATGTCTTTTATCGCTGGTTCAATGAAGTGCCAGTTCTGATATTGCTGGCTATCGTAATTTTGGTCGTGGTCAAACCGTTCTAATCTCTATTACTCGGGGTACTTCCAATGTCGCTGCCCGCTTCGCTCGAACAAAATCTGCGCCTGCCCGTCGTGGCTGCGCCGATGTTTCTGATCTCCAACCCGCAACTGGTGCTGGCCTGCTGCCGCAACGGGATCGTCGGCAGCTTCCCTGCCCTCAACCAGCGGGAAAGCAGCGGCTTCAAGGCGTGGCTGGAAGAAATCGAAGCGGGCCTGGCGCTGCTGGATAACCCGGCGCCCTATGCGGTCAACCTGATCGTGCACAACAGTAACCCGCGGGTGGAAGCTGACCTGGCGATCTGCGTCGAGCACAAGGTGCCGATCGTCATCACCAGCCTGGGCGCGGTGAAAGAATTGGTAGACGCGGTGCATAGCTACGGCGGCCTGGTATTCCACGATGTCACCACCCGGCGCCACGCCGAAAAAGCCGCTGAAGCCGGCGTCGATGGCCTGATCGCCGTTGCGGCGGGCGCCGGTGGCCATGCCGGCACCTGGAGCCCGTTCTCGCTGATCGCAGAAATCCGTCAGTTCTTCGACAAAACCCTGCTGCTCGCCGGTTGCCTGAACCACGGCCACGAAATCCTCGCCGCGCAACTGCTCGGCGCCGACCTGGCCTATTTCGGCACGCGTTTTATCGGCACCACCGAAAGCCATGCCCCGGATGCCTATAAAGAGATGCTGCTCACATCGCGCGCCGCCGACATCGTGCACACTCCAGCCGTCTCCGGTGTTCCCGCAAGCTTCATGCGCCAGAGCCTGGAAAACGCCGGTTTCGACCTCGCCGCGCTGCAAGGCAAGGGTGAAGTCAATTTTGGCTCCAAGCTCAAGCCACTCAACGACGAAGCCAAAGCCTGGAAGACCGTGTGGTCCGCCGGCCAGGGCGTCGGAGAGATTGATGATTTGCCCAGCGTCGATGAACTCGTGGCCCGCCTGGATGCCGAATACCGCAAGGCGCTCGAGCATGCGGCACAATTGCCTGAACGCTGGCCACGCTGATCCGCGATCCAAAGCCTGCTGATCAAGGCAGGCCTCCCCTATTCAAGTGACAAGGATGCCCGCATGAGCGACAACCGTTTCAAGATTGTATTTGATGGCGCATTGCTCCCGGGTGTCGAAAGCACCACCGCCAAGCTGAACCTCGCCGAGTTGTTCAAAAGTGATGTCGACGCGATCGAAAAGCTTTTCACCGGCCGCCCGGTCGCGCTGAAACGCGACCTTTCCCGCGCCGATGCCGAGACCTATCTGCAAGCGCTGAAAAACGCCGGGGTGGATGCGCGGATAGAAGAAGAGCAGCCGGTCGCCTTCAGCCTTGCCGAAACCCATGAAACGGACTCCGGCAGCGCGACTGACTACACCCGCCCCGCCGCATCGCCTTACGCCCCGCCCCGAGCCGCGGTTGGCGAGAACCTGCCGGAGTTTTCCACCCTTAAGGTATTCACCGTCAACGGCCGGATCGGACGCCTGCGCTTCCTGGCGTGGACGCTGGTGCTGAGCGTGGTGATCCTCCTCGTCTCCAGCGTGTTCTTCACCGTCGGACTTGGTATCGCTGCGGTCTCTCCGACGATTGCCATGGTCATTGGCTTCCTCGTGGGGATTGCCATACTCGTGGCCGCTGTGTGGGTCAGCGTACAGATCACCGTGCAGCGCCTGCATGACCTGGGCTGGTCCGGCTGGCTGTGGTTCCTGCACCTGGTGCCCTTCGTTGGCAGCATCTTCCCGATCCTGCTGATGGTCCTCCCCGGTAACACGGGCGCAAACCAGTACGGCGCGCCACCACCGCGTAACTCCACTGCGGTGAAAATCCTCTCCGCATTGTGGCTCGCATTCATTCCGCTGGTATTTGCCGGCGCGGTGTTGGTTGGCATGAGCGGCTACCTGGATCAACTGGAAAGCGATGTAGGTGGCAGCTACGAAAGCAGCTCCATCAACTCCGATGACGACAGCGACCAGGCCACCACCGTCGATGAAGTCGATGTGCAAAGTGCTGACGACACAGCCGAACCTGTAGACTCTACGCAACAGTGAAAAACGCCCGACGCCTGTGACGCCTCTGTCACAGGCCCGGTAGCGTTGCGATGGAGAAACGCATGACCCGTTACGCTCTGATCACCGGTGCCTCCAGCGGCATCGGCCTGGCCTTGGCCGAAGCACTGGCCCGTCGCGGCCGCAGCTTGATTCTGGTGGCCCGCCAGCGTGATCAGTTGGAAAGCATTGCAATCGAATTGACTCAGCGCTTCGGCGTCGAGGTGCTGTTCCGCGCCTGTGACCTGGGCGAGCCCCTGCGGCTCTCCGGGTTCCTGCTGGAACTGGAAGAAGGCGAGCGGCAGATCGACCTGCTGGTCAACTGCGCCGGCATCGGTACCAGCGGCCCGTTCCTGGCGCAGGACTGGATGACCGAGCAGGACCTGATGGAGGTCAACATCCTCGCCCTGACCCGCATGTGCCACGCCCTCGGCAACGCCATGGCCCTGCACGGCGGCGGGCAGATTCTCAACGTCGCGTCGGTTGCCGCGTTCCAACCCGGCCCGTGGATGAGCACTTACTACGCCAGCAAGGCCTACGTGCTGCACTTTTCCGAAGGCTTGCGCGAGGAACTGAAGACCTGCGGCATCAAGGTTTCCGTTCTTTGCCCCGGCCCGACCCGCACCGCATTCTTCGGCACCGCCCAAATGGACACCGCCAAGCTGGATCGCAGCCAACAGTTGATGAGCCCGGAAGAAGTCGCGCTCTACACCGTGCGTGCGCTGGCCAGGAACAAAGCCATCATCATTCCCGGCCGGCGTAATCGCTGGCTGGCGTTCAGCCCGCGCCTGAGCCCGCGCTGGCTGACCCGCAAGATCGCCGGCGCGATCAACAAGGCCTATTGCCCGCGCTGATCGCCTGAGTACACTCACCCTGCACTTTCACAATGGAGAAACAGCTGTGGATACTCTGTTCACCAAGATCATCAACAGAGAAATACCCGCGAAGATCATCTACGAGGATGACCAGGTCCTGGCCTTCCACGACATCGCGCCAATGGCACCCGTGCATTTCCTGGTGATTCCGAAAAAGCCGATCCGCACCCTCAACGACCTCACCGAGGAAGACAAGGCGCTGGCCGGGCATATCCTGTTCACCGCCCAGCGCCTGGCGGTTGAGCAAGGCTGTGAGAAGGGCTTCCGTGTGGTGATGAACTGCAACGAAGATGGCGGACAGACCGTTTATCACATCCACATGCATGTTCTGGGTCAACGCCAGATGAACTGGCCGCCGGGCTGAGCACTACCTGTGGCGAGGCAGCTTGCTCCCGCTGGGCTGCGTAGCAGCCCCAAAAACGAGAGCGCTGCGCACTCCAGCGGGAGCAAGCTCCCTCGCCACACAAGCAATTTGACCCAGCGCAAACGCTTCCCCCTCTCTTGCGGTAAACTGGCCGCCGAGATTCTTCCCGGAGGTCAGCATGACTACCCAACGTCACTACTCGCCGATTGATCGTCTGTTGCTGCAAGCCGATACGGCCATGCGCACGCTGCTGCCATTCAGCGGCCAACCGCACCGCCCGTCGCCCGCCATCGTGCGGCCCGAAGCGCAGATGAGCGAGACCGACACCCGCCACGTCGCCGGCCTGATGCGTATCAACCATACCGGCGAGGTCTGTGCCCAGGCGCTGTACCAGGGCCAGGCCCTGACCGCCAAACTGCCGCAAGTGCGCGCTGCGATGGAACATGCCGCCGAAGAAGAAATCGATCACCTGGCCTGGTGCGAACAACGCATTCGCCAGTTGAACAGCCATCCGAGCGTGCTGAACCCGCTGTTCTACGGCTTATCGTTTGGCATTGGTGCGGTGGCCGGGCTGATCAGCGACAAAGTCAGCCTGGGTTTTGTGGCCGCCACCGAGCATCAGGTGTGCAAACACCTCAATGAACACCTCGAGCAACTGCCGGCTGAAGACGAAAAGTCCCGGGCGATTCTTGAGCAGATGCGCATTGATGAAGAACATCACGCCGAAAGCGCGCTGGACGCGGGCGGCTTCCGCTTCCCGGCACCGGTGAAATTTGGCATGAGCCTGCTGGCCAAGGTCATGACCAAAAGCACGTACCGCATCTAGTTTCAGCAGAAAAAAAGGGCGCTATCAAGCGCCCTTTCTTTTTGCCTGCCGATTGAAGAATCAGCCCAACTCAATGATCTCGTAATCATGAGTGATGGCAACGCCCGCAGCACCCAGCATGATCGAGGCCGAGCAGTACTTCTCTGCCGACAACTCGATGGCCCGCTTGACCTGGGCTTCTTTCAACGCCCGGCCCTTGACGACAAAGTGCATGTGGATCCTGGTAAACACCTTCGGGTCTTCGGTGGCACGCTCGGCTTCCAGGAATGCTTCGCAGCTTTCCACCGCCTGGCGGGACTTCTTCAGGATGCTCACCACATCGAAATTGCTGCAACCGCCTACACCGAGCAGGAGCATTTCCATCGGGCGTACGCCCAGGTTGCGGCCACCGGCCTCCGGCGGGCCGTCCATGACCACCACGTGGCCACTGCCCGACTCACCGAGGAACATGGCTTCGCCCGCCCATTGGATGCGTGCCTTCATCGCCCAGACTCCACTGCTAAAAAAGGGTCGCCAGCTTAGCACAGCACTTTGGGCCGGCAGCGTTTCCCATGAAAGCGATCAACAGCAGGGTTTGCTGGGTAAATTCCCTAATGAAGTCAGAATGTGTCTGTTAAGCTGGCGCCAAATCAATGGCGCATTGCCATCCATTGGATGATGTAGCTTAGCCGTTGATCGCGCTGGATAAAAAAACAAGCTCACCAACACCGTGCAGTCTTTTCGGGATACAACCATGGTTGCTATTACTCCCACACCCAAAATCAAGAACCTCGACAAACTGCTGATGCATTGTCAGCGCCGGCGTCATCCAGCCAAGCACAACATCATCTGCGCGGGCGAGCGCTCGGAATCCCTGTTCTTCATTATCAAAGGCTCGGTCACCATCCTGATCGAGGATGACGATGGTCGCGAAATGATCATCGCCTACCTCAATACCGGTGATTTCTTCGGTGAACTCGGGCTTTTCGAACAAGCCGGCAAGGAACAGCAACGCAGTGCCTGGGTGCGGGCCAAGGTCGAATGCGAAGTCGCCGAGATCAGCTATACGAAATTTCGCGAACTGGCCCAGCAGGATCCCGAGATTCTATACGCCCTGAGCGGCCAGATCGCACAGCGCCTGAGAGACACCACGCGCAAAGTCGGCGACCTGGCGTTCTTCGACGTCACCGGCCGGGTTGCCCGCTGCCTGCTGGAGTTGTGCAAGCAACCGGACGCCATGACCCATCCCGACGGGATGCAGATCAAGATCACCCGCCAGGAAATCGGGCGGATCGTCGGTTGCTCAAGGGAAATGGTTGGCCGCGTGCTCAAGGACCTGGAGGAACGCAACCTGGTGCATGTCAAAGGCAAGACCATGGTGGTCTTCGGTACGCGTTAAAACGGCAGGAAACTCGCAAGCATCTGACGGTACAACGTATCAAGCCGGGCAATCGCATCTGGCGCCGCAAAGGCTTCGTGCAGGGCGATGTGGCTTTCGGCGCGCACCCGTTGTTCCAGGCCGCATGCTTCATTGAAGCGATTGACCGCGGCGATCAACTCGACGCGATCGTCATCCAGCAGCAACGCACCATGCACCAACCCCACCGGGCGCCCGCCACTCTGGCGCCAGCGCTGGGCGGTACCGACCATTTTGCGACCATCAAGGTTGACGTTGTAGCGACCGTCGCAAAACGCACCGTCGATCTCGCCCACCGACGCGTTGCCACCCAACTCGATCAGCAGGTCGCAAATCGGCTGGCACAGACGCTGGTAGCCGGTTTCGATACGGCCCTGGTCACCTTCACTGCGTGGTGGCGCGTAGACTAACGCGATATTGACCGTGGCTGCCGATTGCGGAACCGGCTCACCGCCCGTTTCCCGCAGCAGCACCGGCCAACCGGCATCTGCCGACACCTGGCTGGCGGTCTCGAATGCCGGAAGGCGGCTCAAACGACGAGGCATCACCAACGCTTGATCGCTGGGCTGCCAGAACAGCAGGCCGAACGGTTGCTCGCCGGCACAGACCGCGGCAAGCAAATCCTGCTCGGCCTTAAGGCCTGCCTCGACCGTCATCGCCACCGGCTGGGTCATCATCAATCCAGGGTCGAGCCACTGACGGCAACGCCACGCTCCGGGAAGAACAGGCGCTGCAACTCAGCCCCCGGGTTCTCGGCACGCATGAAGGTTTCGCCGACGAGGAACGAGTACACGCCGCTGATTTCCATCAGTTCCACATCGGCGCGATTGACGATGCCGCTTTCGGTGATCACCAACCGGTCGCGCGGGATGCGCGGCAACAGGTCGAGGGTGTTTTCCAGGCTGACTTCGAAGGTGTGCAGGTTGCGGTTGTTGACGCCCACCAACGGTGTGTCGAGGGTTTTCAACGCGCGTTCCAGTTCATCACCGTCGTGCACTTCCACCAGCACATCGAGGCCAACACTTTTGGCCACGGCTGCCAGCTCGGCCATCTTCACGTCATCCAGTGCGGAGACGATCAACAGCACGCAATCGGCGCCCAAGGCACGGGCTTCGACGATCTGGTAGGGGTCGACCATGAAGTCCTTGCGGATCACCGGCAGCGAACACGCCGCACGCGCTTGCTGCAGGTACAGGTCGGAACCCTGGAAATAGTCGATATCGGTCAACACCGAGAGGCACGTCGCGCCACCCTTTTCATAGCTCCTGGCAATGTCTTCAGGGATGAAGATCTCGCGAATCACGCCCTTGCTCGGCGAAGCCTTCTTGATTTCAGCGATAACGGCCGGCTGTTTTTCCTTGGCCTGCTTGATCAGCGCATTGGCGAACCCACGCGGTGCATCAGCGGTTTTCGCCAGGCCTTCCAGCTCAGCCAGGCTGACCCGGGCACGGCGCTCGGCGACTTCTTCTGCCTTGCGGGCCAGGATTTTTTCCAGAACGGTCGGAACACTCATCCTTCATTCTCCACTTTGAACACCGCAGTAAACGCACCCAGTTCTTCGAGCTTTTCGCGCGCCAGCCCGGTATGCAATGCATCATGAGCGAGGGCAACACCCTCTTTAAGACTGTAGGCGTGATCCGCGGCGTACAGCGCCGCACCGGCGTTGAGCACAATCATTTCTGCGGCTTTCTGGCCGTTTTCGGTCTTGCGGCGTCCCAGGGCATCGTGAATCAGTTCGAGGGAGGCTGCCGGGCTTTCTACTGCCAGGCCGTGCAGGCTCTGGCTTTTCATGCCGAGGTCTTCTGGCTCGACCCAATACTCGGTGACCTGGTCGTTCTTCAACTCCGCCACGAAGGTCGGTGCCGCCAGGCTGAACTCGTCGAGGCCATCCTTGGAGTGCACCACCAGCACGTGCTTGCTGCCCAGGCGCTGCAGGACTTCAGCCAATGGCCGGCACAGCGCCTGGCTGAACACGCCCACTACCTGATGCTTCACACCGGCCGGATTCGTAAGCGGGCCGAGCATGTTGAACAGGGTACGCAGGCCCAAGTCCTTGCGCGGGCCGGCGGCGTGTTTCATCGCGCCGTGATGGGACTGGGCAAACATGAAGCCGATGCCGACATGATCGATGCAGCGCGCCACTTGTACCGGGGTCAGGTTCAGGTAGATACCTGCTGCTTCCAGCAAATCGGCGCTGCCGCTTTTACCCGACACCGCGCGGTTACCATGCTTGGCCACGGTGCAGCCGGCAGCGGCCACCACAAAGGAAGAAGCCGTCGACACGTTGAAAATGTTCGCACCGTCGCCGCCGGTGCCGACCACGTCGACCACGCCGTCGAGGGTCTTGAGTTCAACCTTGTCGGCCAGCTCACGCATGACCGACACAGCGCCGACGATTTCGTCGATGCTCTCGCTCTTCATGCGCATGGCCATCATGAACGCGCCGATCTGCGCGTCGGTGCATTGACCGGTCATGATCTCGCGCATCACATCGCTCATTTCAGCGGTGCTCAGGTCCAGATGGCCGACGATACGGCTCAGGGCAGTCTTGATATCCATGAAAAGTCCTTAGCGCGTGCCGCCGCTCTGCTTGAGAAAGTTAGCGAACAGCTCGAAGCCCTGCTCGGTCAAAATCGATTCCGGGTGAAATTGCACCCCTTCGACGTTCAGTGTCTTGTGACGCAGGCCCATGATCTCGTCGACGGAGCCGTCTTCAAGCTGGGTCCAGGCCGTCAGCTCAAGGCACTCGGGCAGGGTTTCACGCTTGACCACCAGCGAGTGGTAGCGGGTTACCGTTACCGGCAGGTTCAAACCCTGGAATACGCCCTGGTCCTTGTGAAATACCGGGCTGGTCTTGCCGTGCATTACCTGGCGGGCGCGGACGACGTCGCCACCGAAGGCCTGGCCGATGGACTGATGGCCCAGGCACACGCCCAGGATCGGCAGCTTGCCGGCAAAGTATTGGATGGCTTCGAGGGAGATGCCCGCTTCGGTCGGCGTACACGGGCCTGGGGAGACGACGATGCGTTCAGGGTTCAACGCGGCGATCTGGGCCACGGTCAATTCGTCGTTGCGCACCACCTTGACCTCGGCGCCGAGCTCGCCCAGGTACTGCACAACGTTGTAGGTAAAGGAGTCGTAGTTATCAATCATCAGCAACATGTGGGTTAAAACCTCTTGAATTCACTGACTTCTAATGACGGCCTTCCAAGGGAGTGACCCGCTGCCAGACGCACTTTCCGGTTGCCGGGGTTGGTCGGCAAGGGGCGTTTAACAGAGGGTGAAGAAGGCAAATCGGTACAGGTCCGGCGGGGCCGGTAGAGAAAAGTTAGGCGCGCCAACGCCAACGGGCGTGTGCCTTGACTACTCGCATCAAGAGTTTGCTGATGATCAACACGGGGAGGGTCTCATTCATACGTTCAGGCACAGTAACGTAGCCTCGCCAACGGTGCAATATCGAGCCGCAAATACGGGGGGAACTGCCCGACTGATAATTGGCGTCAAACTTTTCAGAACCCTTCCAAGGGCGCTACAGTCACAGTGCTGACAAAAAAACAAAATCATGGACGGACTCATGACCAAGATGCCCTATTTCACCCCCATCGTCGGCTGCCTCTTGGCGCTGGCATGCTCGCAAGCCTTCGCCGCGCCCTCGCCTTATTCGACGATGGTCGTTTTCGGTGACAGCCTGGCCGACGCCGGTACATTTGCCGACCCTGGCGCACCGGGCTCAACCTATCGCTTCACCAACCGCACCGGCCCGCAATACTTCGACGGCAGCGGCGAAAGCACATCGCTGATCTCCTCGACGTTATTGGGCGGCAAGCTGGGTGTTGCCCCGGGCGACCTGAATGCCTCGACCTCGCCGGAGCGCGCCGCGCTGGGCCAGCCAGACGGCAATAACTGGGCCGTCGGCGGCTACACCACCCAACAGATCTACGATGCCATCACCGGTAACTCCACCGTCACCGACAGCGACACCGGGCAGGTATTGCGTACACGTCCCGGATACCTGGCATCAACGGGGGGCCGAGCCGACCCCAACGCGTTGTACTTTCTCTCCGGCGGCGGCAATGACTTCCTCGACGGCCTGGTCCTCAGCCCCGACCAGGCCTCGGCCGCAGCCGGGCGCCTGGCCGACAGCGCCCAGGCGCTGCAACAGGCTGGCGCCCGTTATGTAATGGTATGGATGCTGCCGGACCTGGGCCTGACACCTGCCGTCAATGGCACCCCGCTCCAAGGGGCCGTCAGCACCCTGGCCGGCGCGTTCAACCAGACCCTGGTACAGCGCCTGTCGCAAATCGATGCGCAGATCATCCCGCTGAACATTCCGTTGCTGCTCAAGGAAACCTTTGCCGATCCCGGGCGTTTTGGTTTTGCCACCGACCAGAACCTCAACCAGACGTGCTTCAGCGGCACCACCTGCAGGAATCCGGTGTATGGCGTCGGCGGCACCAATCCGGACCCGACCAAGCTGATTTACAACGACACCGTGCACCCGACCGAGGCCGGCCAGGTACTGATCGCCGACTACGCGTATTCGCTGCTGGCAGCCCCCTGGGAAATCACCCTGCTTCCGGAAATGGCCCAAGGCACCTTGCGCGCCCATCAGGATTCATTGCGCAACCAATGGCAAGCCGACTCCCGTAGCTGGCAGGCCGTGGGCCAATGGCGGGCGATCGTCGACGCTGGCGGCCAGCACCTGGACTTCGATGATCAGAACAGCTCGGCCAGCGGTGACGGCAGCGGCTATAACCTGAACATCGGTGGCAGCTACAGGCTCAATGACGAGTGGCGCGTGGGTGTGGCAGCAGGCTTCTATCGCCAGAGTCTTGAGGCCGGCGCCAGCGATTCGGACTACAAGCTCAACAGCTACCTGGGCACCGCGTTCGCCCAGTATCAAGAGGACCACTGGTGGGCCGACGCCGCATTGACCGGCGGCAAACTGGACTTCGACAACCTCAAGCGCAAGTTCGCCCTGGGCATCAGCGAAGGCACCGAGAAAGGCGACACCGACGGCTGGCTATGGGCATTGAGCGCACGGGTTGGGTATGACATCGCCGAGCCAAACAGCGAATGGCACTTCTCACCCTTTATCAGCGCTGACTATTCGCGGGTCGAGGTGAATGGTTATTCGGAGAAAGATGCCCGTTCCACCGCGCTGACCTTTGATGACCAACAGCGCGACTCCAAGCGTTTGGGAATCGGATTACAAGCCAACTACCGCTTCACCCCGCAAACCCTGGTGTTTGGCGAAGTGGCCCACGAGCACGAGTTTGAAAACGATACGCAGCGAGTGGGCATGTCCCTCAACAGCGTGCCGGGGATTGATTTCAAACTGGACGGCTACACGCCACGCAGCAATTCAGATCGCTTGAACCTGGGGATTACCCACAAGGTGACCAAGGACCTGGCGCTGAACGCGGCCTATAACGTGAGAAAGGATGACAACTTTACCCAGCAAGGGCTGAGTGTCGGGGTGAGTCTGGATTTCTGACTCGGACTTGAAACTGACAAATACCAAATGTGGGAGCGGGCTTGCTCGCGAAAGCGGTGCGACAGTCGCCTTATATATCGACTGATACACCGCCTTCGCGAGCAAGCCCGCTCCCACATTTTTGATCTACGTCTGACTTCAGTCCTGCGGGGTCTGCTCAGCCAACGCCACCGCGCGGAACATCGCCCGGCGCTTGTTCAGCGTCTCTTCCCATTCCAGGGCCGGTACCGAGTCGGCCACAATCCCGCCGCCCGCCTGCACGTGCAGTTCGCCGTCCTTGATCACCGCCGTACGGATCGCGATCGCAGTGTCCATATTGCCGTTCCAGGCGAAATACCCCACCGCGCCGCCATACACACCCCGCTTCACCGGCTCCAGCTCGTCGATGATTTCCATCGCGCGAATCTTCGGTGCGCCCGACAAGGTGCCCGCCGGCAGGATCGCCCGCAGTGCATCCATCGCCGTCAACCCGGCCTTCAGCTCGCCGGTGACGTTGGACACGATGTGCATCACGTTGGAGTAACGCTCGATCACCATCTTCTCGGTGAGCTTCACCGAACCGATTTCCGAGACACGCCCGGTGTCATTGCGGCCCAGGTCGATCAGCATCAAGTGCTCGGCGATTTCCTTGTCGTCGCTCAACAGGTCCTGTTCCAGCGCCAGGTCGGCCTCTTCGGTCGCACCGCGAGGGCGGGTGCCGGCAATCGGGCGCACGGTGATCAGGTTGTCTTCCACACGCACCAGCACTTCCGGCGAACTGCCCACGACGTGGAAGTCGCCAAAGTTGAAGAAGTACATGTACGGCGTCGGGTTGAAGCAGCGCAGCGCCCGGTACAAATCAATCGGCGCGGCCTTGAAGTCGATGGACATGCGTTGCGACGGCACCACCTGCATGCAGTCACCGGCAAGGATATATTCCTTGATGGTATCGACCGCACGCTCGTAGTCATCCTGGGTAAAGCTGGAGCGGAATACCGGGTCAGCCGCCGGTGGACGGCTGAGGTCCAGGCCGCGACGCGGGGTGATCGGCTGGCGCAGTTTTTCCAGCAGCGCTTCCAGGCTCGCCTGGCCTTGCTCGAACGCATCGGCCTGGGAAGGATCCGCCAACACGATAGCGTGCATCTTGCCCGCGAGGTTGTCGAACACCACCACCGCGTCGGAAACCATCAGCAGAATGTCCGGCACGCCCAACGGATCGGGGTTCGGGGATTTGCCCAGGCGTTTTTCCACGTAGCGCACGCAGTCGTAGCCGAAGTAACCCACCAGGCCGCCGTTGAAGCGCGGCAGGCCGGCGATGGTCGGCACGTTGTAGCGCGCCTTGAATTCCTCGACGAAGGCCAGCGGGTCTTCCACGTCGTGGCTTTCGATCTCGACGCCGTCCAGGGTGATGCTCACATGGTGATCATGTACCCGCAGCACCGTGCGGCACGGCAGGCCGATGATCGAATAACGGCCCCATTTCTCACCGCCCTGCACCGACTCCAGCAGATAGGAGTTGGGCTCGTCGGCCAGTTTCAGGTAGATCGACAGCGGGGTGTCGAAGTCGGCCAGGGTTTCGCAGGCCATGGGGATACGGTTGTAGCCGGCAGCGGCCAAACGCAGGAATTCTTCGCGGATCATGAGGTGCCTCGTGGCTTGAGGGTCTAACGGTCAGGTGTGCAAACGTGCCGCAGCGCGGCGAGGATCAGTCAGGCGCGCCAACGCCAGCGGGCCAGGGCCTTGATGACTTTCATCCAGAGTTTGCGAGTGACCACCACGATGGGATTTCCAGAGGGGGATGGAACAGCGTCGGGCAACGTTATCTCAGCGCCCGTTCCCAAGCAACCGGGGATTAACAGGCGCAGGTCATCAATCACCAGCGCCGGGGATTCTTCGGCAATCGGCCGGCCATGGTTGTAGCCGTAACTCAAGGCCACACACTTGACCCCCGCCGCTTTCGCCGCCAGCACATCACTGCGCGAATCGCCGACAAACAGCGATTGGGACGCCGGGATATTGGCCATTTTCATCACGAAGAACAGCGCGGCCGGGTCGGGCTTCTTCTGCGGCAAGGTATCGCCGCCGATGATCCAGCGGAAATACCGGCCGATCTTCATCTGGTCCAACAGCGGTGCGACGAAACGCTCCGGCTTGTTGGTGATCAGGGCCATTTCCACGCCCTGCTTGTGCAGCCATTTCAGGGTGTCGCGCACGCCGGGATAAACCACGGTCAGTTCGTGGCCGTTTTCGTAGGCCACGTTGAACAGCTCAAGCGCATGCTCGGCTTCCACATCATCGACACCCTCGGCCTCGATGTTGTTGGCCAAGGCCCGACGCACCAGCATCTGCGCGCCATTGCCGACCCACTCGCGCACCGACTCGATACCCGCCGGCTTGCGCCCCAGCTTGAGCAGCATCTGGTCCACCGCCGCGGCCAGGTCCGGCACTGAATCGATCAACGTACCGTCCAGATCGAACATCACCAGCCGTGGCAGTTTGCCGGGGAACAGTTGCTCAAAGCCACTCATGGACGCGCCAGCGCCAGTTCTGCACGCATCTTGGCGATCACTTCCTGATAGTCCGGGGCATTGAAGATTGCCGAACCGGCCACAAAGGTGTCGGCACCGGCCGCGGCGATTTCGCGGATGTTGTTGACGTTGACGCCACCGTCGATCTCCAGGCGGATATCACGGCCCGACGCATCGATCAGCGCCCGCGCTTCACGCAGTTTGTTGAGGGTGCCGGGGATGAACTTCTGCCCGCCGAAGCCCGGGTTGACGCTCATCAGCAACACCATGTCGACTTTGTCCATCACGTACTCAAGCACGCTCAGCGGAGTGGCCGGGTTGAACACCAGGCCCGCCTTGCAACCGCCCTCGCGGATCAGTTGCAGGGTGCGGTCCACGTGCAACGTGGCTTCCGGGTGGAAGGTGATGTAGGTCGCGCCGGCTTCGATGAAGTCACCGACGATGCGGTCCACCGGGCTGACCATCAAGTGCGCATCGATAGGCGCGGTCACGCCGTATTTACGCAGGGCGGCGCAGACCATCGGACCAATGGTCAGGTTCGGCACATAGTGGTTGTCCATGACATCGAAGTGAACGAAGTCGGCACCGGCGGCCAACACGTTGTCGACTTCCTCGCCCAGGCGGGCGAAGTCGGCGGAGAGAATCGATGGAGCAATGACGAAGGGCTGCATGACGCACCTTTTTGAGCTAAATCACGATGGCGCGCATTGTATACCTCATGCTTTGCCGCGCGCACCGTGACCTCGCTCAATGGTTAATAAGCTGCCCGGTAGATTTTCTCGATATCAGCGGCGCTGAGCTTGCGCGGATTGTTGCGCATCAGCCGCTCGATCCCCGCCGCTTCTACCGCCATGGCCGGGATCGCGTCTTCAGGCACACCGAAGCTGCGCAGGCCGGACGGAACCTCGACTGCGGCACACAGTCGCGTCATTGCATCGACGGCCTGGTCGGCGGCATCCACCGCACTCAACCCCGTGATATTCACGCCCATGGCCTCGGCAATCTCCTGCATGCGCTCCACACACGCCAGCTTGTTCCAGTGCATCACGTAGGGCAGCAGCAAGGCATTGCTTACGCCGTGGGCGATGTTGAAACGCCCGCCCAACGGGTAGGCCAACGCATGCACCGCGCCCACGCCGGCATTCCCGAACGCCATCCCGGCCATCAGGCTGGCGGTGGCCATGTCGTCCCGGGCCTCAAGGTTGGCGGGGTTGGCGTAGGCCTTGGGCAACGCCTTGGCGATCAGTTTGATCGCCCCGATGGCCAGCGCATCGGTGATCGGCGAGGCATTCAGCGACAGGTAGGATTCGATGGCGTGCACCAATGCGTCCACCCCACTGGCGGCGGTGACGCTGCGGGGGCAAGTCAGGGTCATCTGCGGGCTGATCAGGGCCACGTCCGGCAGCAGGTAATCACTGACGATGCCTTTTTTCAGTTGCGCGACCTTGTCCGACAGAATCGCCACGTTGGTCACCTCCGAACCGGTGCCGGCGGTGGTGGGAATCGCGATCAGCGGCGGGCCTTTGCGCGGCACCTGGTCCACGCCGAACAGGTCGGCCAGGGCGCCATGGTAACCGGCGTAGGCCGCCACGCTCTTGGCGATGTCGATGGCACTGCCGCCGCCGACGCCGATCAGGCCGTCATGCCCGCCTTCGCGGTAGACGCGCATGCAGTCCTCGACGATGGCGATTTCCGGGTCGGGCAGCACGCGGTCGAAAATCTCGTAGGTCCGTTCGCCCAGGTGTTCCAGCGCCAGCGCCACGGTGCCGGACTTGACCAGTGCCGCATCGGTGACAATCAGCGGGTTGTCGACATCCAGCCGCGTCAGCTCGGCGGCCAGTTGCTCGATGGCGCCTGGGCCGGTGAGCAGTTTGTGGGCGATCTTGAATGAGGAAGTACTCATGTGCGCGGCCTCTTATCAGTTATGGGCTGGCACAAGATTAGCTGACTTGGGCTGGTTGTCTTGCATTCAGCTACTGAATAGACACAAACCCAATGTGGGAGCGGGCTTGCTCGCGAAGGCGGTAGGCCAGTCGATATCTCCGTTGACTGACACACCGCCTTCGCGAGCAAGCCCGCTCCCACATTTTGATCTCTGTTTGGCTTTAGACCTGGGCCGTACGCAGTTTCTCGCTACGCCCGCGCAGCCATTCCAGGGTCAGCAACAGCACCACCGAGAACGCGATCAACAAGGTCGCTGCGGCGGCAATGGTAGGGCTGAGGTTTTCACGGATGCCGCTGAACATCTGCCGGGGCAAGGTTGCCTGCTCGGGCCCGGCGAGGAACAGCGTCACCACCACTTCATCGAACGAGGTGGCAAAGGCGAACAGCGCACCGGAAATCACCCCCGGGGCAATCAATGGCAAGGTCACCCGACGAAACGCCGTCAGCGGTGACGCGCCCAGGCTGGCCGCCGCCCGCACCAGGTTATGGTTGAACCCCTGCAAGGTCGCCGACACGGTGATGATCACAAACGGCACGCCCAGCACCGCGTGCACCACGATCAGCGAGAAGAAGCTGTTGCCCAGGCCCAGCGGCGCGAAGAACAGGTAACTGGCCACACCGATAATCACCACGGGCACTACCATCGGCGAAATCACCAGGGCCATCACCAGCGCCTTGCCGGGAAAGTGCCCCCGGGTCAGGCCAATCGCCGCCAGCGTGCCGAACACCATCGCCAGCACTGTAGCCGCCGGAGCCACGATGATGCTGTTCTTCAGGGCGCGCATCCATTCCGCCGAACCGAAGAAATCCTGGTACCAGTGCAGCGAGAAACCTTGCAGCGGGTAGACCAGGAAACTTCCACTGTTGAACGACAGCGGGATGATCACCAGCACCGGCAAGATCAGGAACAACAGGATCAGGCCGCAGAGGATCCGCAAGCTGTAGAACCAGACCCGTTCCACGGGCGACATATAAGGGCTCAGCATCGCAACGGTCTCCTTAGCTCAGGCGCAGGCGGCTGGCGCCCACCAGCCAGTTGTAGATCAGGTACAGCACCACGGTGGCCAGCAGCAACAAGCCGCCCAAGGCCGTGGCCATGCCCCAGTTGATGCTGGTGTTGGTGTAGAAGGCCACGAAGTAGCTGACCATCTGGTCGTTCGGGCTGCCCAGCAAGGCCGGGGTGATGTAGTAGCCAATCGCCAAAATGAACACCAACAGGCAGCCGGCACCAACGCCTGCGTAGGTCTGCGGGAAGTACACGCGCCAGAAGCTGGCGAATGGATGGCAGCCCAGGGAGATTGCCGCCCGCATGTAGGTGGGCGAGATGCCTTTCATCACGCTGTAGATCGGCAAAATCATGAACGGCAACAGAATGTGCACCATGGAGATGTAGACCCCCAGCCGGTTGAACACCAACTCGACGGGTTTATCGATCAGCCCCATGCCCATCAGCGCGCTGTTGATCAAGCCGCCGGACTGCAGCAACACGATCCAGGCCGCCACGCGCACCAGCACCGAGGTCCAGAACGGCAGCAGCACCAGGATCATCAGCAGGTTGCTTTGCCGCGCCGGCAAGTTGGCCAGCAGGTAAGCCAACGGATAGGCCAATAGCAGGCAGCACACGGTAATGACCAGACCCATCCAGAACGTACGGGCGAAGATATCGAGGTAGATCGCCTGGTCCGGGGTGGCCGGGGCGATTTCGCCGAGGTCGTCGATGCGGTGATCGACGGCGGCCAGCAAGTAGTATGGCGTGAGGCTGCTGGTGTTGCGCCGGATCGCCTGCCAGTACGCCGGGTCGCCCCAGCGTTCGTCGAGGTTTTCCAGCGCTTCTTTATAGGAGGCAGGCGCTTCGGTGAACGGCAGCGCCCGCGCGGTTTTTGTCAGCAGGCTGCGATAGCCCGCCAGCTCCATGTTCAAGCGTTTGGAGAGGTCGCCCAGGGTCGAGTTTTTCCGGGCTTCGCCCAGGTCCTCGCTGATGGCCTGGTACACCGGCTCGCCCGGCAAGCCACGACCGTCCCAGGCCGTCACCGCCACCACCGTGCGCGGCAGGCCGCCCACCACTTCCGGGTTGCCGACGCTTTTGTAGAGCAGCGCCACAATCGGTACCAGGAACACCAGCAGCAAAAACACCACCAATGGCGCGATCAGGGCCTGGGCCTTCCAGCGGTTGAGCCGCTCGGCACGCGCCAGGCGCTGTTTCAGGGTGGGGCTGGGAATGGCGAGGGCCATGGCGAACTCCGGATCGTAAAAAAGAATGCAGACCTGTGAAGGCCCACACCTGTGGCGAGGGGGCTTGTCCCCCGTTGGGCTGCGCAGCAGCCCCAGTAAAGCCACTGTGGTTTATTAGACTGACCGCGGTGGCTGGTTTTGGGGCCGCTTCGCAGCCCAACGGGGGACAAGCCCCCTCGCCACAAAAAGCCCATCCACCCTGGGTGCGGTGGTTACTTGGCAGCCCAGGAATTGAAGCGCTGCTCCAGTTGCTCACCGTTATCCGCCCAGAAGCTCACGTCGATCTGCACCTGGTTGGCGATGTTTTCCGGGGTAGTCGGCATATCCTTCAGGATGTCCTTCGCCAGCAACGGTACCGCCTGGGTATTGGCCGGGCCGTAGGCGATGTTTTCCGAATAGGTCTTCTGCTGCTGCGGCTGCACCGAGAAGGCGATGAACTTCTTCGCCGCGTCAGCACGGTCTTTCGCCAGGCCTTTTGGAATGGCCCAGGCGTCGAAATCGTAGATCCCGCCGTTCCACACCACTTTCAAATTGCTTTCTTTCTGCACGGCAGCGATCCGGCCGTTGTAGGCAGAACTCATCACCACATCGCCAGAAGCGAGGTACTGCGGCGGTTGGGCGCCCGCTTCCCACCACTGGATATACGGCTTGAGCTCATCGAGCTTCTTGAACGCACGGTCCTGGCCATCTTTGCCGGCCAGCACCTTGTACACATCCTTCGGCGCCACACCGTCAGCCATCAAGGCGAATTCCAGGGTGTACTTGGCGCCCTTGCGCAGGCCGCGTTTGCCCGGGAATTTCTTGGTGTCCCAGAAATCGGCCCAGCCGCCTGGCGGTGCTTTCAGTTTGTCGGCGTTGTAGGCCAGCACCGTGGACCACACGAAGAAACCCACGCCGCACGGCTGGATCGCGCCCTTCACGTAGTCGCCCGGGTTGCCGAACAGTTTCGGGTCCAGGGGCTCGAACATGTCTTCGTCACAGCCACGGGACAGTTCCGGCGACTCCACTTCCACCAGGTCCCAGGACACGCTCTTGGTGTCGACCATGGCCTTGACCTTGGCCATTTCACCGTTGTATTCACCGGCGACGATCTTGCCGTTGCCCGCGCTTTCCCACGGTGCATAGAAGGCCTTGACCTGCGCCGCCTTGTTCGCGCCACCAAAGGACACCACCGTCAAATCAGGGCCTGCCATGGCCTGTGTCGCGCCCATCAAGCTCAGAGCCAGGGCGGAATATTTCAGGGATCTCAACATTGTTGTTCTCTCCACGTGCGAGGTTGGTGAAGCAAGGGGGCGATCAATTCGCCTCTAGAAGTGGGTCGAGTGCGCGAACGTGCTCGACTTGCCAGCCAATCGGTACCACGTCGCCGACCGCCAGGGCTGTGTCCAGCTCGGCGATCGGTTGTTTCACAAAAAAATCGGTCTTGCCGCAGACTTCCAGGCGCACCCGCACGTGGTCGCCCAGGTAGATGAACTCGGCCACGCGCCCGGAGAATCGGTTGACGCAGCTTTCACTGGAGCCATTCAGGCTGACGCGCTCGGGGCGCACCGACAGGGTCACCGGGCCGCCGACCTGGCCGACGTTCACCGCCAGCGCCTCGACCTTTTCGCCGCGCGCAAGTTCGACCACGCAGCGGTCGCCGGTGTGGCTGTGCAGGCGGCCATTGAGGCGGTTGTTCTCGCCGATGAAGTTGGCGACGAAGGTGTTTTTCGGTTCTTCGTACAAGGTGCGCGGGGCAGCGATCTGCTGGATCTCGCCCTGGTGGAACACCGCCACCCGGTCGGACATGGTCAGTGCTTCGCCCTGGTCGTGGGTCACGTACACCACCGTCACGCCGAGGCGCTGGTGCAGGTGCTTGATCTCCATCTGCATGTGTTCGCGCAGTTGCTTGTCGAGGGCGCCGAGGGGTTCGTCCATCAGCACCAGCTGTGGCTCGAACACCAGCGCCCGGGCCAGGGCCACCCGCTGCTGCTGGCCACCGGAGAGTTGCGCCGGGTAGCGCTGGGCGAAGGCATCGAGCTGGACCATGCTCAGTACACGCTTGACCCGCTCGCTGATGTCGGTCTTGCTCAGGCCGCGTACAGAGAGCGGAAACGCCAGGTTCTCGGAGACGGTCATGTGCGGGAACAGCGCGTAGTTCTGGAACACCATGCCGATGTCGCGCTTGTGGGGCGGCACGTTGTTGATGGAGCGGCCGGCCAGCTGGATCTCGCCGGCGGTGGGGGTTTCAAAACCGGCGAGCATCATCAGGCTGGTGGTCTTGCCCGACCCGGACGGCCCGAGCAGGGTCAGGAACTCGCCCTTGCGAATCTCCAGGTTGAGGTCTTTGACGATCAGGTTCTCGCCGTCGTAGCTCTTCTGCACGCCACGAAAGCTGACCAGCACATCATTTGAATCCACCTCGCTCATACCCGCACCTTTTTGTTTTGGACTGCCGTGGAACAAGCGTAGTCCCAGGGCAAGGCCGCGCAAATCGGGGGCCCGGAGAGATTGGCATCAGCAGGATGGAAGGTTTGGGGTAGGGATTGCCCTACACGGATGGCGGGGATAGAACAGAGCAGTTACAAACCCCACGCTACAAGCAGCAAGACCGGGCAGCGCGGCGCTCGGCAGGCAGTCGCAAACAGGTATGCCGCTATAGGAGTTTGTGCTCCATGGCGTACTTCACCAGTTCCGCCAGGGAGGTGATATTGAGCTTTTGCATCAGGCGCGCCTTGTGGGTACTGATGGTTTTGCTGCTCAACGCCAACTGCTGGGCGATGTCGTTGACGTTGGCGCCCTGGGCCAGGCGCTCGAATACCGAGAACTCGCGCTCCGACAACAACGAGTGCAATGGGCGGGAATCGGTGAGGCCGACTTCGAAGACCATGCGGTCGGCCAGGTCCGGGTCGATGTACCGTCCGCCCGCCGCGACCTTGCGGATCGCGGTCAGCAGCAGCGCCGGGTCGCTGTCCTTGGTGGCATAGCCGGCGGCACCGACCTTCAGCGCACGGGCGGCCATTTGCGCTTCGTCGTGCATCGACAGCACCAGGATCGCCGGGGGATTGTTCAGCGCACGGATCCGCGGGATGGCTTCCAGGCCGTTGACGCCAGGCATCGAGATGTCCAGCAACACCACCTCGCAAGGCACGTGGCGCAGGGTTTCCAGCAACTGCTCGCCATTGCTCGCCTCGCCCACCACCAGCAGGTCCTTGGCCAGGCCGATCAGTTGCTTGATGCCTTCGCGAACGATGGTGTGGTCTTCAGCTACCAGTACACGGATCACTGTGGATGTCCTCTTCTTTTGGTTATCAATCCAGCGGCACCGTCACACTCAGGGTGGTGCCTTCGCCCAATGCGCTGTCCAGGCTCAACTGCCCGCCCATGATCAGCACCCGCTCGCGCATGCCCACCAGGCCAAACGATACGGGGCGCCCGGGAGCCTGGACGAAACCTGCGCCGTCGTCGCTGATGGTCAGGCGCAGGTGCGCGCCCTCCACCACCAGCGTCAGCTCGACAGTATGCGCCTGGGCATGGCGCATCACATTGGTCAGTGCCTCCTGCAGGATACGGAACAGGCCGATGGCCTTGGCGTCGCTCAGCGCCGGCAGATTATCCGGCACCTGCACCAGGCACGGAATCTGCGTCCGGGCCTCGAAACGCCGGGCCTGCCATTCGATCGCCGAGGCAATCCCGGCATCGAGAATCGGCGGACGCAAGGCGGTGGCCACATCGCGTACCAGTTGGAACAGTTGGGCGATCAGGCGCTTCATGCTGTTCAGCCGCTCGTGCAGGCCAGGATCCAGTTGCGCGTAGGTCAGCTCGCACATCGAGGTTTCCAGCTTGAGCACGGTGAGCATCTGCCCCAACTCGTCGTGCACTTCCCGGGCGATGCGGGCCTTCTCTTCCTCGCGCACGGTTTCCAGGTGGGCCGACAATTCCCGCAATTGCGCGCGGGAGGCGTCCAGCTCCAGCTCGATGCGCTTGCTCTCGCTGATGTCCCAGACAATTCCGTCCCAGACCACGGCGCCGTCTTCCAGGCGCCGGGTCACGGCCTTGATATCGGCCCAGCGCTGCTCGCCCAGGCGAGTCAGGATGCGGCCCTGCCAGGCCCAGTTGCTCTCGGTCTCGATGGCCTGGTCCTGGGTGCGGTGATAACTGGCGCGGTCGTCGGGATGCACCAGGCTGCGAATGCCCATGGCCGGATGGCTGAGCACTTCCGGCGCGTACCCCACCAGGCCCTCGCTGCCCTGGCTGATGTAGGCGAACTCGATCGCCTCGCTGCGCGGCAAGCGCTCCAGGCGAAACACCAGCCCCGGCACATTGGCGGCGATCCCTTGCAGCCGCGCCTCACTTTCCTGCAACGCCGCGAGGGCCCGGCGACGCTCGGTGACATCGTTGAGGTAGACCACCAGGTATTCGCCGTCGGCAAAGCGCAGGAAACTCAGGGACACATCGGCTGGCAATACGCTGCCATCGGCGCGCAGGCAATTGGTGGCAAAGCTCTGTGGCCCGTCTTCGCTGGCCCGGGCACGCTTCCACAGGTTGAGCCAGCGGTCCATGGTCAGCGTCGGGTCGAATTCGATCAGCGGGCGTTCGATCAGGGCGCCGGGGGCGTAGCCGAGCATGGTTTCCGCCGCCTGATTGGCGTAGCGCACATGGCTGTCCCAATTGACCCAGAGGATACCGACGGTGCTTTGGTCGATGGAGAACTGGGTCAGGCGCAAGGCTTCGGCACCGGCGGCGCGGGCGGCGCTTTCTTCGCGGGCGGCCAGCAGATTATGCTCCAGGCCGCGTTGCTGGCGGCGCTGCCAGAACACCACGGCCAGGCTGGCGAGCAATAGCAGGCCCAGCAGCAACGTGAGGTTTTGCCAGAAGCCGGGGGACTCGGTCACCCGTGGGTATTTGGGCTGCAGCCAGCGGCTGTGCAACTGGTCCAGATCACGAGCGGGAATCGCGCGCAAGCCGCTTTGCATGATATCGGCCAGCTCGGGCCAGTCGCGCCGCGTGGCCACCCGCAGCAATTGCGGCAGGCCGATATCGCCGACCACGGCAAGGCCGGCGAACTCGGTTTCGCCCGACAACCGGCTCAATTGCGCCTCATCCACCACCGCATACCGCGCCTGCTGGCTCACCAGCAATTGCAGGGCCTGGCGCTCCATGGGCACGCCTTGCAGGTTGAGGCTCGGGTAGGTGCTGCGCAGGTAATCCGCCACTGCGCTGGGCATGCGCACGGCGACGCGGGATTGGTCGTCGAGTTTCTCCAGGTCGACTGCGGTGCTGCCATCACGAACCCCGACAATGTGCTGGGGCACCCGCATATACGGATCGGAGAACAACCACAGGCGCAGGCCGGCCGGGGTTTGCAGCAGGCCGGGGGCGAGGTCGACCTCGCCGTCACGCACCGCCGCCTCCAGTTGCTCCTGATTGGGAAAGTTGCGCCAGGTCAGTTCGATATTCAGCGCCTTGGCCAACCACTGCATCAATTCGACATTGGCCCCGGACAGCCGCTGCAAGCGCCGATCGTATTGGGCATAAGGCGCCTGTAACACCAGCCCGACCCGCAGGTCGGGATGCTGTTCGAGCCATTCGCGCTGGCCGGCATCGAGCTGCGCCTGATGAGTGGCAGGCGCAGGCACGGCGCCCGCGATCAAGGGAAAGCATATACAGCCGATAACCAGCAGGTAGCGAAAACCCATGATCCACGTCTCATATCACTGACAAATACTGACCAACCCATTAGGCTGCCGGAATCACTTCTGGCCGGAAATCAACGATGCCACTTTCCCACCGCTCGGCACTGCCAGCATTGTGCCTGTCGCTGCTGTTTACCAGCGCCTTTTGTGTCGAGGCCGCCGACACTCCCGCTCCCGCCCCGGAAAAACCGGTGGTGCGCCAGCCCTTGCCGGAGCGCAGCCAGGAAGAAGCCAACGCCCTGGAACGACAAATCCCGCAGCAGGAACAACAACAGTTGCAGGCGGGCAGCGATTCTTTCCTGGCTTTGTGGAAGCCGGCCAACAGCGGTGAGCCTGAAGGCGTGGTGATTATCGTCCCGGGCAACGGCGAAAGTGCTGACTGGCCTCAAGCAATCGCGCCGTTGCGCAAGAAATTGCCGGACGCCTCCTGGGGCACCCTGAGCTTGTCGCTGCCGGACCTGACCCTGGACACTTTGCCACCCCGCGTCATCGAATCGCCCAAGGCGACCGTGGAGACCAGCAGCAAAGACGCCAGCACCGTCGCCAAACCCGTGGAGCAAGCCGCCAGCGCCGAAGCGGAAGGCACTGACCCGGCCGTGGTTCCCGGCACCGATGAACAAGACAAGACCGACACCACGCGAATCTTCGCGCGCATTGACGCCGCCCTCGCCTTCGCCCAGACCCAGAATGCCCGCAGCGTCGTATTGCTCGGCCACGGCACCGGCGCCTGGTGGGCCGCGCGTTACCTGAGTGAAAAACAACCGGCGCAGGTGCAGAAATTTGTCATGGTGGCCGCGCAGACCCCGGCGGGCCGTGCCCCGGACCTGCAACAACTGGCACCGAAACTGAAGCTGGCCACGGCAGACTTTTTCTACCAGGACAACGCCCAGGCACGCAAAGCGGCCCAGGAACGTTCCCAGGCCAGCAAGCGTTTGAAGAATGACAGCTACAAGCAGGTGTCGTTGAAGGCCCTCCCCGATAACAGCCAGGCCGGACAAGAGCAGCTGTACCGGCGGATTCGCGGGTGGCTGAGCCCGCAAAATCCCGGAGACTGAGCGTAAATCTCAAAAACACTGGAGAACAAAATGTGGGAGCGGGCTTGCTCGCGAATGCGGTGAGTCAGTCACTGCATCTGTTACTGATCCACCGCATTCGCGAGCAAGTCGAATCGTCGCACCGCCACTCCCACAGTTGATCCGGTTTACGCCATAAAAAAGCAGCGCCTGATAATTCCGTTAGCGAAAGTCTCGCCTTTCGCGAATCAGCGCATAGGCGTTGTGCAGCTCGCGGGTGCGCTCGGTCGCCTCGCGCACTTGTGCGGGGCTGGCGCCACTGCCGGCAATCTTGTCCGGGTGGTGCCGGCTGAGCAGGCGCCGGTAAGCGCGCTTGATCACCGCGGGCTCCGTCGTCGACGTCACCCCCAGAATCCGCAACGCCTCCTGATAAGCCCCGCCACGATTGGCCAACGGCTTGCGCTCCGGCTCATAGTCAGCCGCCAGCGCCTGGATCTGCTGGACCGTCCAGCCGAGCCATTTGCCCCATTGTTCAATCAACTCGCGCTCGGCCGTACTGGCCTTGCCGTCCGCCCAGGCCATGCGCCAACAGGCACGCAGCACACCTTCCGCCGCATGGGGCTGGGCCTTGAGCACGCCCAGGTAACTGCGTACCCGGTCCGAGCCGGACTTGCCGCGATTGAACGCGGCAATCGCACGGCGCTGGGCCGGCTCGGCCATGTCCAGCGAGCGCATTTCCTGGCGGGCCTGCTGGATATGCCCGTCCACCACCCGGCCGTTGCTCTTGGCCAGGCGGCCGAGCAACACGAACAGCAACTCGTCATTGCGCAGCGCCGGCCGCCCGCCAAGGCGCTCGCGTAACTGGGCCCAGCTTTGCAGTTCCAGGCGCCGGTCCAGCGCCTGGCCCAGCAGTGCGCCCAACATGGCCCCCGGAATGCTGGCAATGGCAAAGCCCGCCCCGGCTCCGATCAGAGTCCCTGGCCACAACATCCTAGTGCCCCGCTGTCAGCAGGGTTTCGACTTGCGCCAGACGCTCCAGCGTCCCGACATCGATCCAGCGTCCGTTCATGTGTTCCCCCGTCACCAACCCTTTCGCCATGGCGTCACGCAACAGCGGCGCCAGCTTGAAGGCACCCGCACTGCAACCCGCGAACAGCTGGGGGTGGAGTACGGAAATGCCACTGAAGGTCAGGTTATCGGCACCGGCGGCGGCATCATGAAGCGCGCCGTCCTTCAGGTAGAAATCACCACCGGACGGATGGTGCGGCGGGTTGTCGACCATCACCAGGTGGGCCAGCCCATCCAGTGGCTGGTGGAGGCTGGCGAAGTCGTAGTCGGTCCAGATGTCGCCATTGACCACCAGGAACGGTTCGTTCCCCAACAGCGGCAAGGCCTTGAAGATCCCGCCACCGGTTTCCAGCGGTTCGCCTTCGGCCGAATACTGGATGCGTACGCCGTACTGCGAGCCATCGCCCAGATAGCCTTCGATCTGCTGGCCGAGCCACGCATGATTGATGACGATCTCGGTAAAGCCTGCTTTCGCCAGCGCCTCGAGGTGGTACTCGATCAGGCGCTTGCCGCCGGCCTGGATCAGCGGCTTGGGCGTGTGCAAGGTCAGCGGGCGCATCCGCTCACCTTTGCCGGCGGCCAGGATCATGGCCTTCATACCACCGCCTCGACGCGCAGGCTCGCCAGCAATTCACCCAGTTCGCTCAACTCTGGCCGGTCCGCGAGCACCGCCTCTATATAAGCGAAGAAGCGCGGCACGTCCGCCAGGTAGCGCGGCTTGCCATCGCGGTGGCAGATGCGCGCAAAGATGCCGATCACCTTGAGGTGACGCTGCACGCCCATCAGGTCGCTGGCCCGCAGGAACTCCTCGAAGTCCGCCTGCACCGGGATACCCAGCGCGCCGGCGCGCTGCCAGTAACCGCGCTGCCATTCCCGCACGCGGGCCTGCGGCCAACTGAGAAAGGCGTCCTTGAACAGGCACGTGATGTCGTAGGTCACCGGGCCGTAGACTGCGTCCTGGAAGTCCAGCACGCCGGGATTCGGCTCGCTGATCATCAGGTTGCGCGGCATATAGTCACGATGCACCAGGACCTTGGGCTGGGCCAGGGCGCTGTCAATCAGGTGTTCGCTGACGCGTTGCCACAGGCCAAGCTGCCGGGCGTCGAACTCGATGCCCAGCTCCCGGCGAACGTACCATTCAGGAAACAATTCCAGCTCCCGACGCAACAGCGCGACGTCATAACTGGGCAACGGGGCTTCCATCGGCAATTGCTGGAAAGCCAGCAATGCGTCTATGGCATCGGCGAACAATTGATCGGCATTTTCAGCCGTAATCACGTCCAGATAGGTTTTTTTCCCCAGGTCGTTAAGCAAAAGAAAGCCGCGAAGCAGATCTTGCGCATAAATTTTCGGAACATTTATTCCCGATTGACCGAGTAAATGAGCGATATCGACGAAAGGTTTGCAGTTTTCCTGGGGGGGTGGAGCGTCCATCACGACAAAACTGCGACCTCCTCCCTCCCACCGGAAGTAACGCCTGAAACTCGCGTCACTGCTGGCCGCAGTCAACGTGGCCGGGGGTACGACACCCCAGCCCTGGGTGGTAAAGAGGCCTGGCAATTGCTCATCAAGCCAGACTTTCAGCTGTTGCAAACGTAGATCTTGGTCGGGCATTACAAGGGTCTCCGACGGCGCTAGCCGTCAAGCGGGTCATGCTTTATTATCACGCATCTTTTTCAGACCATCGAGAGGCGTGCGGCCCACACCGCGGGCAGATGGCACGCAGGAAGCCCGGACTAATAAGATGGCATTGAAATCCCCCGCGTTTCGTAGAAAATTTCCGTTGCTGGTAACCGGCAGTCTGCTGGCCATGCAACCTTTCGCCACCTCATTCGTGGTCGCCGCGGAACAGTATGACTGCTCAGTCTCTGCTTCGGGTGCCTGGGATTGCGCGCCGAAAACGGCCGCAGCCCCGCTGCCACCGCGCCCGGTGCATGACGGCAGTGCCGTCAGCTCTGCCAGTGGCACGCCGCAAGGCGAGTCCGGCGGCACCGCCGAGGCCGTGCCGCAGACCGCTCTGGTCACCGAAGCCAAGGGCCGCGGCCTGCGTTCGCGCAGCGCCGACTACAGCCACCTGGACTGGGTCCCTCGCGAGAAGCTCACCGCCGCACAACTGGCCGAAACCGGCCCGTACTGCTCCGGCGCGTACATCGAGCCGATCCGTCCTGGCATGAACGACAAGACGAACAAGAGCGACGCGCCGACCTTCATCGGCGCCAAGGTCTCTCGTTACGAGCAGGAACAACAAGTTGCTTCCCTGGCCGGTGACGTCGTCATGCGCCAGGGCAGCATGCAGGTCGAGGCCGACGAGGCCAACCTGTACCAGGCCGAGAACCGTGGCGAGCTGAACGGCAACGTCCGTCTGCGCGACAACGGTGCCCTGCTGGTGGGCGACCACGCTGAAGTCCAACTGGACACCGGCGCCGCCAAGGTCGACAACGCCGAATACGTGATGCACAAATCGCGCATCCGCGGTAACGCCCTGTACGCCAAGCGTGCCGAGAACGCGATCATCCGTCTCAAGGACGGTACGTACACCACCTGCGAGCCGAACAGCAACGCCTGGCAGCTCAAGGGCAACAACATCACGCTCAACCCGGCCACCGGTTTCGGTACCGCGACCAACGTGACGTTGCGGGTCAAGGACATTCCGATCCTTTACACCCCGTATATCTATTTCCCGATCGACAACCGTCGTCAATCCGGCTTCCTGCCGCCGAGCTTCAGCACCGGTGGCGAGACTGGCTTCACGCTGGTTACGCCGTACTACTTCAACCTGGCGCCAAACTACGACGCCACGCTGTACCCGCAATACATGACCAAGCGCGGCCTGTTGATGGAAGGCGAATTCCGCTACCTCACCAAGTCCAGCGAAGGCCAGTTCGGCGGCGCGTACCTGAACGACGACAGCAGCGAGCGTAAAGGCCAGACCGACTACGAAAAAGATCGCTACATGATCAACTGGCAGCACAAGGGCGGGCTGGACTCGCGTGTACTGACCCAGGTCGACTACACCAACATCAGCGACCCTTATTACTTCCAGGATCTGAAGTCCTATCAGGAAGGGATCAAGAGCCAGGACTACGTGAACCAGCAAGGTTCGGTGACCTATCGCGGTGATACCTTCCAGGCGAAGCTGAACCTGCAGGCGTACCAGCTGGCAACGATCTCCCAGATCACGCCGTATGACCGCTTGCCACAGATCACCTTCAACGGCACGCTGCCGTACCATCCAGGCGGGGTGAACTTCACCTACGAGACCGAAGCCGTACGCTTTGATCGGGACTTGGAGAACGGAAGCTTCACGGATGAAAACGGGCTCGTATCGCCGCGGCTCGACACCTACGTAACCGGCCTGACCCGTGCAAACGGTACTCGCCTGAACGTTGCGCCGGCAGTCGACTACCCGATGAACTGGACCTACGGTTTTATTACGCCAAAGTTGAAGTACGTCTATACCAAGTACGATCTTGATTTGGACAGCATCGGCAAAAACCAGATTATCGCAGCGCAAGCCGAGTCAACTGCAGCCAACCCTTATGCTGGCGGCACCTTCAAAAGCTCGCAAGACCGTGCAATTCCGATTGCCAGCATCGACAGCGGCCTGTACTTCGACCGCAACACCAACTTGTTCGGCAAAGACTACCGTCAAACTCTGGAGCCTCGTGCGTACTACCTGTATGTACCGAACAAGGACCAGGGCGATATCCCGGTATTCGACAGCGGTGAGTACTCGTTCAGCTACGCGTCGCTGTTCCGTGACAACCGCTTCAGCGGTACTGACCGCATCGGCGACGAGAACAAACTGTCCCTGGGCGTGACCAGCCGCTGGATCGAAGAAAACGGCTTCGAACGCCAACGCGTCAGCATCGGCGAGGCCGTGTACTTCAAGAACCGCGAAGTTCAACTGCCGGGCATCCTGGCCTCGGACCGTGCGGACGCACAGTCTGATGTTTCGCCAATCGCCCTGGACTACGAGTTCCGCTTCAACCGTGACTGGCGCGCCACTGCCGATTACAACTGGGACCCGGAAAGCCACAGCCCACGCTCCGGCAGCGCGATGTTCCACTATCAGCCGGAAGACAACCCGAACAAGGTTATCAACGTCGGCTACCGCTATCGCAACGACCAGGTGGTGTACAACCAGCTGACCGGCAAATGGCAGTTTGGTGGTGACTACGGCACTCCGGGCACCGACAACTTCGTGAAGGATTACTACAAAATCCAGCAACACGACTTCTCGATGATGTGGCCGATCGTTCCGCAGTGGAACCTGATCACCCGCTGGCAGTATGACTATGCCCGCAACCGTACCCTGGAAGCCTTCGGTGGTTTCGAGTACGACAACTGCTGCTGGAAACTGCGCGTCATCAACCGTTACTGGGTTTCCAACGACGAATACAGCCAGATCGCCCCGCTGAACGAAAAGGGTGACCACGGGCTCTTCTTCCAGATCGTCCTTAAAGGACTCGGCGGCCTGACCGGCGCCAAGGTAGAGAGCTTCCTCGACAAAGGCATTGAAGGTTATCGTGAACGTGAAGACCAAGCTTTCTGATTGTCTGCGCCCGCTGATGCTGGGCGCGCTGTTCCTGGGTACCGCCGCAGCTCACGCTGCGGTTCAACCGCTGGACAAGGTAGTGGCCATCGTCGATAACGACGTGATCATGCAGAGCCAACTGGACCAACGGGTCAAGGAAGTTCAGCAAACCATCGCCAAGCGTGGCGGCGGCGTACCGCCGACCAGCGTGCTGGACCAGCAGGTGCTTGAACGCCTGATCGTTGAAAACCTGCAACTGCAGATCGGCGATCGCTCCGGTATCCGTATCAGCGACGAAGAATTGAACCAGGCTGTCGGCACCATCGCCCAGCGCAACAACATGAGTGTTGATCAGTTCCGCGCAGCCCTGGCTCACGACGGCCTGTCCTATGAGGACGCCCGTGACCAGATTCGCCGGGAAATGATCATCAGCCGTGTACGTCAGCGTCGCGTGGCCGAACGGATTCAGGTGTCCGAGCAGGAAGTGAAGAACTTCCTCGCCTCCGACCTTGGCAAGATGCAGCTTTCCGAAGAACTGCACCTGGCCAACATCCTGGTGCCTACGCCCGACAGCGCCAACGCTGAACAGCTCAATGCTGCTGCAGCGAAAACCCAGGCTATCTATGACCGTCTCAAGCAAGGTGCCGACTTTGCCCAGATGGCCATTGCCCAGTCCGGCAGCGACAACGCCCTCGAAGGCGGTGACATGGGCTGGCGTAAAGCCGCGCAACTGCCACCACCGTTCGACCGCGAGCTGAGTGCCATGGAAGTCGGTGGCATCACCCAGCCTGCCCGTACGCCAGGCGGTTTCATCATCCTCAAGTTGCTCGGCAAGCGCGGTGGCGAAGAAGCCCAGATGAAGGACGAAGTTCACGTTCGTCACATCCTGGTCAAGCCAAGCGAGATCCGTACCGAAGCCCAAACCAAGGAACTGGCCCAGAAGCTCTATGACCGCATCGAAGCGGGCGAAGACTTCGGCGAATTGGCGAAGAGCTATTCCGAAGACCCGGGTTCGGCGCTTAACGGCGGCGATCTGAACTGGATCGATCCGAAGGCACTGGTTCCAGAGTTCCAGGACGTCATGGCCAAGACCCCGCAAGGCGTTCTGTCCAAGCCGTTCAAGACCCAATACGGCTGGCATGTGCTGGAAGTCCTTGGCCGTCGCGCCACTGACAACACCACCCAGGCCCGCGAGCAGCAAGCCCTGACCGTACTGCGTAACCGCAAATACGACGAAGAGCTGCAAACCTGGTTGCGTCAGATCCGTGACGAAGCCTACGTAGAGAACAAGCTTCCTGGTGCCGACCAAACAGGCACCGACCAGGCAGCCCAGTGACACCCAAGCGTTTCGCACTGACACCCGGCGAGCCGGCCGGCATTGGTCCTGACCTGTGCCTGCTGCTCGCCTCGCACCCCCAGCCACACCCCCTGATTGCCATTACCAGCCGCGACCTGCTCATTGAGCGGGCCGCGCAGCTGGGTGTGGTTGTCGATCTGCTGCCGGTGGGCCCGGGCAACTGGCCTGATCTGCCGGCACCGGCCAACAGCCTGTACGTATGGGATACCCCGCTGGCGACCAAGGTCGTGGCCGGGCAACTGGACAAGGCCAACGCTGCCTTCGTCCTGGAAACCCTGACCCGTGCCGGCCAGGGCTGCATCGACGGGGATTTTGCCGGGATGATCACCGCCCCGGTACACAAGGGTGTGATCAACGAATCAGGCATCGCCTTTTCCGGTCATACCGAATTCCTCGCTGAGCTGACCCATACCGAACAAGTGGTGATGATGCTGGCAACGGGCGACCTGCGGGTGGCGCTGGTGACCACTCACCTGCCCCTGCGCGAGATTGCCGACGCCATTACCCCCGAGCGACTGGAGCGTGTGACACGCATCCTGCACGCCGACCTGCAACAGAAGTTCGGCATCGCCCAACCACGCATCCTGGTCTGTGGGCTCAACCCCCACGCCGGTGAAGGCGGCCACCTGGGCCATGAAGAAATCGACATTATCGAACCAACCCTGGAGCGTCTGCGCCTTGAAGGCATGGACCTGCGCGGCCCATTGCCTGCCGACACTCTGTTTACCCCCAAATATCTGGAGCACTGCGACGCAGTGCTGGCGATGTACCATGACCAGGGCCTGCCCGTGCTGAAGTACAAAGGCTTCGGCGCCGCGGTCAACGTGACACTGGGCCTGCCGATCATCCGCACCTCCGTCGACCATGGCACCGCCCTGGACCTCGCAGGCAGCGGCAAGATCGATACCGGCAGCCTGCACGTGGCCCTGGAAACCGCCTATCAGATGGCCGAGACCCGTATATGACCGAGCATTACCAACACCGGGCGCGCAAGCGTTTCGGGCAAAACTTCCTGCACGACGCTGGCGTGATCGATCGCATCCTGCGTTCCATCCATGCCAAGCCCGAAGACCGCCTGCTGGAAATCGGCCCGGGCCAGGGCGCCCTGACCCAAGGCCTGCTGAAAAGCGGCGGCCAGCTGGACGTGGTTGAGTTGGACAAGGACCTGATCCCGATCCTCAACCAGCAGTTCGCCGGCATGCCCAATTTCAACCTGCACCAGGGTGATGCGCTGAAGTTCGACTTCACCAGCCTCAATGCAGCGCCCAACAGCCTGCGAGTGGTCGGCAACCTGCCGTACAACATCTCCACCCCGCTGATTTTTCACCTGCTGAACAACGCCGGCATCATCCGCGACATGCACTTCATGCTGCAAAAGGAAGTGGTCGAGCGCCTGGCAGCGGGTCCTGGAGGCGGTGACTGGGGTCGCCTGTCGATCATGGTTCAGTACCATTGCCGCGTAGAGCACCTGTTCAACGTCGGACCTGGCGCGTTCAACCCCCCGCCGAAAGTCGACTCCGCCATCGTGCGCCTGGTGCCTCACGCGGTGTTGCCACACCCGGCCAAAGATCACAAGTTGCTGGAGCGCGTGGTGCGCGAAGCCTTCAACCAGCGCCGCAAGACCTTGCGCAATACGCTGAAGGCTTTGCTCAGCAACGCTGAAATCGAGGCCGCCGGCGTCGACGGCAGCCTGCGCCCCGAGCAGTTGGACCTGGCCGCCTTCGTGCGCCTGGCTGACCAGCTCGCCATTCAGCCTGCGCCAGTGGCTGAATAAATAGTAGGAGCCGGCTTGCCGGCGATGGCGCACTCACGATCGCCATCGCTGGCAAGCCAGCGCCTACGGGCCTAGACTGACCGGCATCCGCTGTTCCCCCGCTTTTGCTTTTAAGGCCTCTTGCATGTCCGATCCTCGTTATCAGATCGACGTCAGCGTCGTCACCCGCTTTCTGGCGGAACAATCGCAACCCGAGCAGAACCGCTTTGCGTTCGCCTACACCATTACCGTGCAAAACAACGGCGAGCTGCCTGCCAAGCTGCTGTCGCGCCACTGGGTCATCACCGACGGTGACGGCCAGGTCGAGGAAGTACGCGGCGCCGGCGTGGTCGGCCAACAACCGCTGATCGCCCCAGGCAAGAGCCACACCTACAGCAGCGGCACTGTCATGACCTCCCGTGTCGGCAACATGCAAGGCAGCTACCAGATGCTCGCCGACGACGGCAAACACTTCGACGCCATCATCGCCCCGTTCCGCCTCGCGGTGCCTGGAGCCCTGCACTGATGGCGACGTATGCCGTCGGCGACCTGCAAGGCTGCCTGGAACCGCTCAAGTGCCTGCTCGAGCGTGTGGCCTTTGACCCGGCCAAGGATCGCCTGTGGCTGGTGGGCGACCTGGTCAACCGTGGCCCGCAATCCCTGGAAACCCTGCGCTTCCTTTATGGCATGCGCGACTCCCTGGTGTGCGTACTGGGCAACCATGACCTGCACTTGCTGGCCGCCGGCAATAACATCGAGCGTCTGAAAAAGGGCGATACCCTGCGGGAAATCCTCGAAGCGCCGGATCGCACCGAGCTGCTTGACTGGCTGCGCCGGCAAAAACTCATGCACTACGACGAGAGCCGCGACACCGCCTTGGTGCATGCCGGCATTCCACCCCAGTGGACGCTGAAGAAAGCCCTCAAGTGCGCGAGTGAAGTCGAAGCAGCCCTGGCCGATGACAACCTGTACACCGCTTACCTGGATGGCATGTACGGCAACGAACCCGTTAAGTGGGACAACGAACTGACCGGCGTCGCGCGCCTGCGGGTGATCACCAATTACTTCACCCGCATGCGTTTCTGCACCGCCGAAGGCAAGCTGGACCTCAAGAGCAAGGAAGGCGCCGACACTGCGCTGCCCGGCTACAAGCCCTGGTTCGCCCACAAGGAGCGCAAGACCCGTGAAACGAAGATCATCTTCGGCCACTGGGCAGCCCTGGAAGGCAAATGCGATGAACCCGGTGTATTCGCCCTCGACACCGGCTGCGTGTGGGGCGGCGCGATGACCCTGATGAATGTCGACACCGGCGAGCGCTCGAGCTGCCAGTGCGACTCGCCCATTCCCGAACAACTGCAGGCCACGGCAAAGCGCTGAGCCGCGCTTTCATACAGGCCAAAGGAGCCCGCCATGACTGAATTCAAACGTATCCCTCCCGAGCAAGCCCAGGCCCTGCGCGAGCAAGGCGCGGTGGTTGTAGACATCCGCGACCAGCCAACCTACAACGCTGCCCACATCAGTGGTGCCCAGCACCTGGACAACCACAACATCGCCGACTTCATCCGCGCCGCCGACCTCGACGCGCCGGTCATCGTCGCGTGCTACCACGGCAACTCCAGCCAAAGCGCCGCCGCCTACCTGGTGAGCCAGGGCTTCTCCGACGTCTATAGCCTCGACGGTGGCTTTGAGCTATGGCGTGCGACCTATCCTGCAGAAATTGCCGCAGGCGACGCGCAATAATTTTTTTCAAACCCCGCTATCCCGCGTGACGCTTGGCCTCGCGCCGTTTCTGACGAACGGCGCGGCCAAACTAATTTCGTATCGCGCCTTGACCTCCCCGATTCCGAACTATCCTTAAGCGCAGGCCATCCAAAACAGGGGAGAGCCGGTACACCGGCGTGCGGGTCATCGGTAGCGTTTCAGGGTGTTCTGGGGGGAAAACGGCCATTGGTGTCCACCAATGGCTGCCAGCATCGACTGATTGATCCGGCGTCGGCTCCACGTATCGAGCGAGGTGACGACGTCATGAGTATTTTTAGCCACTTCCAACAACGCTTCGAGTCCACCCGCCAGGAAGAGCTCTCGCTTCAGGAGTATCTCGAACTGTGCAAAAAGGACCGCAGCGCCTACGCGTCTGCCGCTGAACGCCTGCTGTTGGCGATCGGCGAGCCGGAGCTGGTGGACACCGCAGCCAATTCGCGCTTGTCGCGGATTTTCTCGAACAAGGTGATCCGTCGCTACCCGGCCTTTGAAGACTTCCACGGTATGGAAGAATGCATTGACCAGATCGTCTCGTATTTCCGCCATGCCGCCCAAGGCCTGGAAGAGAAGAAACAGATCCTCTACCTGCTCGGCCCCGTCGGCGGCGGTAAGTCGTCCCTGGCCGAGAAGCTCAAACAACTGATCGAGAAGGTGCCGTTCTACGCCATCAAAGGCTCACCGGTGTTCGAGTCGCCCCTGGGGCTGTTCAATGCCACGGAAGATGGCGCGATCCTCGAAGAAGACTTCGGCATTCCACGGCGCTATCTCAATACCATCATGTCGCCCTGGGCGACCAAGCGCCTGGCCGAGTTCGGCGGCGACATCAGCCAGTTCCGGGTGGTGAAGCTCTATCCCTCGATCCTCAACCAGATTGCCGTGGCCAAGACCGAACCGGGTGACGAGAACAACCAGGACATCTCGGCACTGGTGGGCAAGGTCGATATCCGCAAACTCGAAGAATTCCCGCAGAACGACGCCGATGCCTACAGCTACTCGGGCGCACTGTGCCGGGCCAACCAGGGCCTGATGGAGTTCGTGGAGATGTTCAAGGCACCGATCAAGGTGCTGCACCCACTGCTTACCGCCACCCAGGAAGGTAACTACAACAGCACCGAAGGCCTGGGGGCGATTCCATTCACCGGGATCCTGCTGGCCCACTCCAACGAATCGGAATGGCACACCTTCCGCAACAACAAGAACAACGAAGCCTTCATCGACCGGATCTACATCGTCAAGGTGCCGTACTGCCTGCGGGTCAGCGATGAAATCAAGATTTACGACAAGCTGCTGTTCAACAGCTCCCTGGCCAAGGCCCATTGCGCGCCTGACACCCTGAAGATGCTGGCCCAGTTCACCGTGTTGTCGCGCCTCAAGGAGCCGGAAAACTCCAACATCTACTCGAAGATGCGCGTGTATGACGGCGAAAACCTCAAGGACACCGATCCGAAGGCCAAGTCGATCCAGGAATACCGCGACACCGCCGGCGTGGATGAGGGCATGAACGGCCTGTCGACACGTTTTGCGTTCAAGATCCTGTCCAAGGTCTTCAACTTCGACCCGCACGAAATCGCCGCCAACCCGGTGCACCTGCTCTACGTGCTGGAACAGCAGATCGAACAGGAACAGTTCCAGGCTGAAACCCGCGAGCGCTATCTGCGCTTCCTCAAGGAATACCTGGCACCGCGCTACATCGAGTTCATCGGCAAGGAAATCCAGACCGCGTACCTGGAGTCCTACAGCGAATACGGCCAGAACATCTTCGACCGCTACGTGCTGTACGCAGACTTCTGGATCCAGGACCAGGAATACCGCGACCCGGAAACCGGCGAGATCCTCAACCGCGTAGCCCTCAACGAGGAACTGGAAAAGATCGAAAAACCCGCCGGCATCAGCAATCCGAAGGATTTCCGCAACGAAATCGTCAACTTCGTGCTGCGCGCCCGGGCCAACAACAATGGCAAGAACCCTACCTGGCTCAGCTACGAGAAGCTGCGGGTGGTCATCGAGAAGAAAATGTTCTCCAACACCGAGGATCTGCTGCCGGTCATCAGCTTCAACGCCAAGGCCAGCAAGGAGGATCAGCAAAAACACAACGACTTCGTCACTCGCATGGTCGAGCGTGGCTACACCGACAAACAGGTACGACTGCTCTCCGAGTGGTACCTGCGGGTCCGCAAATCGCAGTAAGGCAGCGACAAGCGTGTAATGCCAGGCTCCCGGTACGCCGGACAGCCTGGCAATCGACCGCTTGTCTTTAAGCTTCCAGCTTGCCGCTTGAAGCTTGTAACTTGAAGCTGCCCGGAGGGCTCCTGCATGAGCTATGTGATCGACCGACGTCTCAATGGCAAGAACAAGAGCACGGTAAACCGCCAGCGGTTCCTGCGGCGTTACCGTGACCACATCAAAAAGGCCGTCGAAGAGGCCGTCAGCCGCCGTTCCATCACCGACATGGAGCATGGCGAACAGATCAGCATCCCCGGACGCGACATCGATGAACCGGTGCTGCACCACGGCCGGGGCGGCAAACAGACCGTCGTGCATCCCGGCAACAAGGAATTCACCAGCGGCGAACATATCCAGCGGCCCCAGGGCGGCGCGGGCGGCAAAGGCCCGGGCAAGGCCGGTAACTCCGGCGAAGGCATGGATGAGTTCGTGTTCCAGATCACCCAGGAAGAGTTCCTGGAGTTCATGTTCGAAGACCTGGAACTGCCCAACCTGGTCAAACGCAACCTGACCGGTACCGACACCTTCAAGACCGTGCGTGCCGGGATCAGCAACGAAGGCAACCCGTCACGGATCAACATCATCCGCACCCTGCGCTCGGCCCATGCGCGACGTATCGCCTTGTCTGGCAGCAGCCGGGCAAAACTGCGGGATGCCAAGGCGGAACTGGAACGCCTGAAACGCGAAGAGCCGGACAACTTCGGCGATATCCAGGAAATTGAAGCCGAAATCGCCAAACTCAGCGCGCGAATCCATCGCGTGCCGTTTCTCGACACCTTCGACCTGAAGTACAACCTGCTGGTCAAGCAACCCAACCCCAGTTCCAAGGCGGTGATGTTCTGCCTGATGGACGTGTCCGGCTCCATGACCCAGGCGACCAAGGACATCGCCAAGCGCTTCTTCATCCTGCTGTACCTGTTTCTCAAGCGTAACTACGACAAGATCGATGTGGTGTTCATCCGCCATCACACCAGCGCCAGGGAAGTCGACGAGGAGGAATTCTTCTACTCGCGGGAAACCGGCGGCACCATCGTCTCCAGCGCCTTGAAGCTGATGCAGGAAATCATGGCCGAACGCTATCCGGCCAACGAGTGGAACATCTACGCCGCCCAGGCTTCCGACGGCGACAACTGGAACGACGACTCGCCGATCTGCCGCGACATCCTGATCAACCAGATCATGCCGTTCGTGCAGTACTACACCTACGTCGAAATCACCCCGCGCGAGCATCAGGCCCTGTGGTTCGAATACGAGCGCATCAGCGAAGCCTTCGCTGACACCTTCGCCCAGCAACAATTGGTCTCGGCCGGCGATATCTATCCGGTCTTCCGTGAACTCTTCCAGCGCAGGTTAGTGACATGACCGCCAAAGAGCATAAGCGCCAACCCATATCCACGGGGTCCGAATGGACCTTCGAACTCATCCAGGCCTATGACCGGGAAATCAGCCGCATCGCGGCGGGTTATGCCCTGGATACCTACCCCAACCAGATCGAAGTGATCACCGCCGAACAGATGATGGATGCCTATGCGTCCGTGGGCATGCCCCTGGGCTATCACCACTGGTCCTACGGCAAACACTTCCTCAGCACTGAAAAGTCCTACACCCGCGGCCAGATGGGCCTGGCCTACGAAATCGTCATCAACTCCGACCCGTGCATCGCCTACCTGATGGAAGAAAACACCATCTGCATGCAGGCGCTGGTGGTGGCCCACGCGTGCTACGGGCATAACAGCTTCTTCAAGGGTAACTACCTGTTCCGCACCTGGACCGATGCCAGCTCGATCATCGATTACCTGGTATTCGCCAAGCAGTACATCATGCAGTGCGAGGAGCGCCACGGCATCGACGCAGTGGAAGACCTGCTGGACTCCTGCCATGCCCTGATGAACTACGGCGTCGACCGCTACAAACGCCCGTATCCGATTTCCGCCGAAGAAGAACGGCTGCGCCAGAAGGACCGTGAAGAGCATCTGCAAAAACAGATCAACGACCTGTGGCGCACCATTCCCAAACGCGCCGGCAAGAATAACGACAAGGACAATGCGCGCTTCCCCGCCGAACCTCAGGAAAACATCCTGTATTTCATCGAAAAGCACGCACCATTGCTGGAGCCCTGGCAGCGGGAAATCGTGCGGATCGTGCGCAAGATCGCCCAGTATTTCTACCCACAACGCCAGACCCAGGTGATGAACGAAGGCTGGGCCACGTTCTGGCACTACACCCTGATGAACGACCTGTATGACGAAGGCCTGGTCACCGACGGTTTCATGATGGAGTTTCTGACGTCCCACACCAGCGTGGTCTTCCAGCCGGGCTTCGACAGCCCCTACTACAGCGGTATCAACCCGTATGCATTGGGCTTTGCGATGTACCGCGATATCCGGCGCATGTGCGAGCACCCCACCGAAGAAGACCGCCGCTGGTTCCCGGAGATTGCCGGCAGCGATTGGCTGTCGACCATCAAGTTCGCCATGAGCAGCTTCAAGGATGAGAGCTTCATCCTGCAGTACCTGTCCCCCCAGGTGATTCGAGACCTCAAGCTGTTCAGCATCATGGACGACGACCTAAAGGACGACCTGCTGGTGCCGGCGATCCACGATGAGCCGGGTTACCGCACCATCCGCGAAACCCTCGCGGCGCAGTACAACCTGGGCAACCGCGAACCCAATGTGCAGATCTACAGCATCGACGTACGCGGCGACCGCTCGCTGACCCTGCGCCACCAGCAGCACGACCGCAAACCGCTGGGAGAGTCCACTGAGGAGGTTCTCAAGCACCTGCACCGGCTGTGGGGGTTCGATATCCACCTGGAAACGCTGCAAGGCGACCAGGTGATGAAAACCCACCATGTTCCGCCCCGCAACGAACACGGCGATAACGATTACGGCCGCCTGGACCTGGCAGTCGTACATCTGTGAAACGGCAAAGCCTCCATTGGCGGGCCGCAGGCGTTATCCTGTGCCGCTAATGGAGGCTTTTTCATGCAAATCTACAAAGTCGGTGGTGCGGTACGTGATCGCCTGCTGGGCATCCCCGTTACCGATATCGACCGTGTCGTAGTCGGCGCTACCACTGAAGAAATGCTCGCCCTGGGCTACAAGCCTGTGGGTTCGGACTTCCCGGTATTTCTTGACCCGAAAAATGGTGACGAGTACGCCCTCGCCCGCACGGAGCGCAAGAGCGGCCGGGGTTATGGCGGCTTTGTGTTTCACGCCAGCCCCGAAGTTACCCTGGAAGAAGACCTGATCCGCCGCGACCTGACCATCAACGCCATGGCCGAGGATGACGCGGGCAACCTGACCGACCCTTATCACGGCCAGCAGGATCTGGACGCACGCATTCTGCGTCACGTTTCCCCGGCGTTTGCCGAAGATCCACTGCGTGTCCTGCGCGTTGCCCGCTTTGCCGCGCGCTATGCCGGCCTCGGCTTTACGGTAGCGCCCGAAACCCTGGAACTGATGCGCGAACTCAGCGCGTCGGGCGAACTGGAAGCCTTGACGCCCGAACGCAGCTGGAAGGAGATTTCCCGCGCATTGATGGAAAACCAGCCACAGGTGTTTATCCAGGTGCTGCGCGATTGCGGCGCCCTGAAAACCCTGATGCCGGAAATCGACGCACTGTTTGGCGTGCCGCAACCCGAGGCCCATCACCCCGAAATCGATACCGGCGTGCACACATTGAGCGTGCTGGAACAGGCAGCCATCCATGCCCAACCGTTGACCGTCCGCTGGGCCTGCCTGCTGCACGATCTGGGCAAGGGGCTCACGCCTGTGGATAAGTTGCCGCAGCACATCGCTCATGAGCAACGCGGCGTGAAGCTGATCAAGGCGATGAACGAACGCTTCAAGGTGCCAAGGGATTGCCAGGAGTTGGCGTTGCTGGTGGGCGAATATCACACCCACGGCCACCGCGCACTGGAGCTGAGGCCCTCGACATTGCTGGAGTTGCTGCAAAGCTTCGACGTTTACCGTCGCCCGCAACGCTTTGAAGAGTTTGTGGTGGCATGCGAGATGGACGCCCGCGGGCGCAAGGGCCTTGAGCAGAGAAGTTATCCACAAGCCGATTATTTGCGCGGTGCGGCGCTGGCGGCCAGAGGTGTGGCCGTCGCACCGCTACTGGAACAAGGCTACAAAGGTCCCGAACTGGGCGAAGCGCTGAAACGCGAACGGCTCAAGGCGCTAAAAGCCTACAAGAGCGAGTCCGGCGTCAACGGCTGATCCCGCCATTCGAACGCGACCGGCGCCAGTACCTGGTCAATGTGTGCATCCTGCCACAGCGCGGCAAATGACTTGCCCACCTCAGGATGCACACGCTGCGGCGCCATCAACGACAGCGGCCACAGCACAAACGCGTTCTTCAGGATTTCGGCCCGGGGCAGGATCAGGCCATCGAAGTTACCCACCAGCTCGCCATACAGCAGCACGTCGATGTCCAGCGGCAAGCCTTTGCGATCCGGGGCGTAGCGGCCATTGTCGGCCTCGATGAATTTCAGCCGGCGGTCCAGCTCCATCAACGGCAGGTCGGTATACGCCGACACCACCAGATTGAAGAATGGCCCGCTCTTGATGCCCACAGGCTGGCTTTCAAACACCGGCGAACAGCGCATCTGCGTCAGGAAACCCGCCAGCGCATCAAGGCCAGCGTGCAAATGGGCCTCACGCTCGATGTTACTGCCAAGACCAAGGTAAACCTGAGTTAGCGACATCCGCGCTCGATCTCCACGCCCACACCCTTGGCGGCCGGTACGGCGCCGGGCTTGGTCAGTTTGAGGTGCAGCCAGGGAATCTGGAACTCACTCATCAACACTTCAGCCAGGCGCTCGGCGAAGGTTTCCACCAGCTGGAATTGCGCCTGCTCGGCAAAGGCCTGGATCCGCGCGGACACGCTCGCGTAATCCAGCGCCAGGGTCAGGTCATCACCGGCAGCGGCCGGGCGGTTATCCCAGGCGAAGCTCAGGTCCAGACGCAGGCATTGCCGGATACCGCGCTCCCAGTCGTAGGCCCCGATCACGGTGTCGACTTCCAGGCCTTCGATAAACACTCTGTCCAAGCACTCTTCTCCGCTGCACGACAAGGGCGCGATGCCCCGTTAGAATCAGGGCGTCCTCGCCCGGAATAGTTAGCATGTTTTGGTTACTGGCGACTCTCGCCTACCTGCTCGGCTCGCTGTCCTTCGCCATTTTGCTCAGCCGCCTGACGGGAAATCCCGACCCGCGAATGAGTGGCTCAGGCAATGCCGGCGCCACCAATATGTTGCGCCTGGCCGGCAAGAAACTCGCCGTACTCACGCTGTTCGGCGACGTCTGCAAGGGCCTGCTGCCGGTGCTGATCGCCGATCTCGCCGGGCTCTCGCTGCAACAGCAAGCCTGGATCGGCGTCTGCGCGGTGCTCGGCCACCTGTTCCCGCTGTACTTTCGCTTTCGCGGCGGCAAAGGCGTTGCGACGGCGGCCGGCATGCTGCTGGGGATCTACCCACCGGCGGCGCTGCTGGCCATCCTGGCCTGGCTGCTGACGTTCTACCTGACACGCACCAGCTCGCTGGCCGCCCTCATCGCCACGCCCCTGACCCTGCCGTTGCTGGCGTGGCAGGAACCGGAGGCGCTGGTGCCGATGAGCGTGCTCACGCTGCTGATCGTCTGGCGCCACCGGGGCAATTTACGCGACCTGTTTGCCGGGCGCGAACGGCATTTTTAAATACGCCCGGTGAACCCGGCTCACGTTCGCCCGTTACAGCGGCGGCAACTGCTCCATCGGCCAGCGCGCCTGCACGCTGATTGCCAGGCTTTCATGCTGCCCGGCCTGCAAACGCTGGCAACCGGCATAGGCGATCATCGCACCGTTGTCGGTGCAGAATTCGGGACGCGCATAAAACACGTCGCCCTTCATGTCGCCGAGCATTTTCTCCAGGGAGCTGCGCAGCGCCTTGTTCGCGCTGACGCCGCCCGCGATCACCAGGCGCTTCATGCCCGCCTGCTTCAGGGCCCGCTTGCACTTGATGGTCAAAGTCTCCACCACGGCCTGCTGGAACGCCAGCGAGATGTCGCAACGGGCTTGCTCACTGTCGTCTCCGGCGCTGACGCTCTGCTGCCAGGTGTTCAGGGCAGAGGTTTTCAGGCCGCTGAAACTGAACATCAGGCCAGGGCGATCGCACATCGGGCGCGGGAAGGTATAGCGCCCCGGAACGCCTTTTTCTGCCAAGCGGGCGATTTCCGGGCCGCCCGGATAATTGAGGCCCATCATCTTCGCAGTCTTGTCGAAAGCTTCACCGGCAGCGTCGTCCAGGCTTTCGCCCAGCAGCGTGTATTGACCGATTCCGTCGACCTGAACCAGCTGCGTATGGCCGCCTGAAACCAACAAAGCGACGAACGGGAACGCTGGCGGGTTTTCTTCCAGCATCGGTGCCAGTAAATGGCCTTCCATGTGGTGCACACCAAGGGCCGGAATGCCCCAGGCAAATGCCAGCGCCTGGGCGCAAGAGGCCCCAACCAGCAGGGCTCCGACCAATCCGGGGCCGGCGGTATAGGCAATGGCGTCGATCTCGGTCGGCACGCAGCCGACCTCGTCCAGCACCTGGCGAATCAATGGCAGCATGCGTTTCACATGATCACGGCTGGCCAGCTCCGGCACCACGCCGCCATAGGCGCGATGCAGGTCGATCTGACTGAACAGTGCGTCGGCCAAAAGCCCGCGTTCACTGTCGTAAAGTGCGACACCGGTTTCGTCGCACGAGGTTTCTAATCCCAGAACTAGCATGGGTTTGCGCCTTGTAGAGGCTGAATTCGAAGGCGCGCATAATAGTCGCCACTCCCCCTCCCGACTAGCGGTTTTCGATCAGAGGCTTTGCATTCCGGGCAATGAGGGGTTAACATCCGCAACCCTTAAAAACCGACGACCTCAGCCGCGAATTTTTTGCGACGAGAACGTTGATTCCCGGTAATGAAAGAAGGTAGCTCTGGATGCCAGCCGTCAAAGTAAAAGAGAACGAACCCTTCGACGTAGCTCTGCGTCGTTTCAAGCGCTCCTGCGAAAAAGCCGGTGTTCTGGCTGAAGTTCGTAGCCGCGAATTTTACGAGAAGCCAACTTCTGAGCGTAAGCGTAAAGCAGCAGCCGCTGTTAAGCGTCACGCCAAGAAAGTTCAGCGCGAGCAGCGCCGCGCCGTTCGTCTGTACTAATACACAGACGTTCGTAGCAAGCTTCTGCCAAGCCCGGCCCTCAGCCGGGCTGTTGGCATTTGCGGATATCGCTTGATGCTTCACCGTTGACGCCGCACACGCGACTGAAACGAACTGCTTCACACGTCAGGACTGGCTCTTTTGCCAGCGGTGCACGTCTCTTCTGACGAGCCTAACAAGGCTACTGACGAGCACACTTATTTTTTAACAGGCGATCAACAGGTCGGCTGCGCCCACCGATGAGCTTCCGAGGCCCCCACATGGCCAAGACCGGACTCCCGGGCAACATTTCTACGCCGGGCACTGATCGGAACTAACGTCAGTGAATGTTCGGCAGATACACTTCCTGACAGACCAAGCAGACGACAGTAGATCGAGCCGCACAACACGCGCGCCTTGAGCACTTTGCGGGCCCTCTTTTACACGCAGTGATGACGAGAACGCCATGGCCGGGCTAATTCCCCAGAGCTTTATTGACGACCTTCTGAACCGCACCGACATCGTCGATGTTGTCAGCTCGCGCCTGCAGATGAAAAAGGCCGGCAAGAACTACACCGCCTGCTGCCCGTTCCACAAGGAAAAGACGCCGTCGTTCAGCGTCAGCCCCGACAAGCAGTTCTACTACTGCTTCGGCTGCGGCGCTGGCGGCAACGCCCTCGGCTTCATCATGGACCACGACAACCTGGACTTCCCCCAGGCCGTCGAGGAACTGGCGAAAGCCGCCGGCATGGAAATCCCCCGCGAAGAAAGTGGCCGCCCGCACAAACCGCGGCAACCCACCGATTCGCCGCTGTACCCGCTGCTTACCGCTGCTGCCGACTTTTACCGCCAGGCACTGAAAAGCCACCCGCAGCGCAAAGCCGCCGTCGATTACCTCAAGGGCCGCGGCCTGACCGGTGAAATCGCCCGCGACTTCGGCCTCGGCTTCGCCCCGCCGGGCTGGGACAACCTGTACAAGCACCTGAGCAGCGACACCCTGCAGCAAAAAGCCATGATCGACGCCGGCCTGTTGGTGGAAAACGCCGAGACCGGCAAGCGTTATGACCGTTTCCGCGACCGCGTGATGTTCCCGATCCGCGACAGCCGCGGCCGCATCATCGCGTTCGGCGGCCGGGTGCTGGGGGACGACAAGCCCAAATACCTGAACTCACCGGAAACCCCGGTGTTTCATAAAGGCCAGGAACTCTACGGCCTGTTTGAGGCGCGCAAGAACAACCGCAACCTCGACGAAATCATCGTGGTTGAAGGCTATATGGACGTGATTGCCCTGGCCCAGCAAGGTTTGCGCAACGCCGTGGCGACCCTGGGCACCGCGACCAGCGAAGAGCACTTGAAGCGCCTGTTTCGCGTGGTGCCCAACGTACTGTTCTGCTTCGACGGCGACCAGGCCGGCCGCAACGCAGCGTGGCGTGCCCTTGAGTCGACCCTGTCGAGCCTGCAGGACGGGCGGCGCGCACGCTTCCTGTTCCTGCCCGAAGGTGAAGACCCGGACACCCTGGTCCGCTCCGAAGGCACCGACGCGTTCCGCGCGCGCATCAACCAACACGCACAACCGCTGGCCGATTACTTTTTCCAGCAACTGACCGAAGAGTCCGACCCGCGCTCCCTCGAAGGCAAGGCCCACATGGTCACCCTCGCGGCCCCGCTGATCGACAAGGTTCCGGGCGCCAACCTGCGCACCCTGATGCGCCAGCGCCTGCTGGAAATCACCGGCTTGAGTGGCGAGGCCGTCAGCCAGCTGGCCCGCAGCGCGCCGCAAGAGGCGCCGCCGGCCTACGACCCGGGCATGGATTACGACGCCATGCCGGACTATTCCGACTTCCACCAACCGCAGGAGGCCTACACGCCCCAGCAGGAGTGGACACCGAAGAAACCCGGCGCCGGCGGCAAGAAATGGGACAAGAAACCCTGGGACAAAAACGGCAAACGTGGCGGTGACCGTGACGAACCGCGCGGCCCACGCGTCCCAGCAGCAGTAGAGCCGCCCACCATGGCAGCCCTGCGTACACTTTTGCACCACCCGCAACTGGCACAAAAAGTCGAGGATGCGGGGCACTTTGCGGCCGAAGACCACACCAATACGCAACTGTTGGTGGCCCTGCTCGAAGCCGTACAGAAGAATCCTAAGCTAAACTCATTCCAGCTGATTGCACGCTGGCACGGCACCGAACAGGGCCGTTTGCTGAAGGCATTGGCAGAAAAGGAATGGCTGATTGATGGCGATAACCTTGAACAACAGTTTTTCGACACCATTACTAGCTTGGTAGCTCGTCAACGCGAGCGAAACCTGGAACAACTTCTTCGAAAAGCGCGTCAGAGTGAATTGACCGCCGAAGAGAAAAATCAACTGCGCGACCTTTTAAGTCGCAATGTTTCCGCATCAAACCCGACCTCAGCTGGCGTGTGAGGTCATAGCTCGGGTATAATCCTCGGCTTGTTTTTTGCCCGCCAAGACCTTCAGTGGATAGGGTGTTATGTCCGGAAAAGCGCAACAGCAGTCTCGTATCAAAGAGTTGATCACCCTTGGTCGTGAGCAGAAGTATCTGACTTACGCAGAGGTCAACGACCACCTGCCTGAGGATATTTCAGATCCAGAGCAGGTGGAAGACATCATCCGCATGATTAATGACATGGGGATCCCCGTACACGAGAGTGCTCCGGATGCGGACGCCCTTATGTTGGCCGACGCCGATACCGACGAGGCAGCCGCTGAAGAAGCAGCCGCCGCGTTGGCAGCGGTCGAGACCGACATCGGTCGCACGACTGACCCTGTGCGCATGTATATGCGCGAAATGGGTACGGTAGAGCTGCTGACACGTGAAGGCGAAATCGAAATCGCCAAGCGTATCGAAGAGGGCATCCGTGAAGTGATGGGCGCAATCGCGCACTTCCCTGGCACGGTTGACCACATTCTCTCCGAGTACACTCGCGTCACCACCGAAGGTGGCCGCCTGTCCGACGTCCTGAGCGGTTATATCGACCCGGACGACGGCATTGCGCCACCTGCGGCTGAAATTCCGCCACCGATCGATGCCAAGGCTGCGAAAGCAGACGACGACACCGACGACGACGAAGCTGAAGCCAGCACTGATGACGAAGAAGAAGTCGAAAGCGGTCCGGATCCGATCATCGCAGCGCAGCGCTTTGGCGCGGTCTCCGATCAGATGGAACTGGCTCGCAAGGCCCTGAAGAAGCACGGTCGCGGCAGCAAGCAGGCAACTGCTGAATTGCTGGCCCTGGCTGAACTCTTCATGCCGATCAAACTGGTACCGAAGCAATTCGAAGGCCTGGTTGAGCGGGTTCGTAGCGCCCTTGAGCGTCTGCGTGCACAAGAGCGTGCGATCATGCAGCTCTGTGTCCGTGATGCGCGCATGCCGCGTGCCGACTTCCTGCGCCAGTTCCCGGGCAACGAAGTCGACGAAAGCTGGACCGACGCACTGGCCAAAGGCAAAAGCAAATACGCTGAAGCCATTGGTCGCTTCCAGGCCGACATCGTTCGTTGCCAGCAGAAGCTGACTGCATTGCAGACCGAAACCGGTCTGACGATTGCCGAGATCAAGGACATCAACCGTCGCATGTCGATCGGTGAGGCCAAGGCCCGCCGCGCGAAGAAAGAGATGGTTGAAGCGAACTTGCGTCTGGTGATCTCCATCGCCAAGAAGTACACCAACCGTGGCCTGCAATTCCTCGATCTGATCCAGGAAGGCAACATCGGCTTGATGAAAGCGGTGGACAAGTTCGAATACCGTCGCGGCTACAAGTTCTCGACTTATGCCACTTGGTGGATCCGTCAGGCGATCACTCGCTCGATCGCCGACCAGGCCCGCACCATCCGTATTCCGGTGCACATGATCGAGACGATCAACAAGCTCAACCGTATTTCCCGGCAGATGCTGCAGGAAATGGGTCGCGAACCGACCCCGGAAGAGTTGGGCGAACGCATGGAAATGCCTGAGGATAAAATCCGCAAGGTATTGAAGATCGCTAAAGAGCCGATCTCCATGGAAACCCCGATCGGTGATGACGAAGACTCCCATCTGGGTGACTTCATCGAAGACTCGACCATGCAGTCGCCAATCGATGTTGCTACCGTTGAGAGCCTGAAAGAAGCGACTCGCGACGTACTGTCCGGCCTCACTGCCCGTGAAGCCAAGGTACTGCGCATGCGCTTCGGCATCGACATGAATACCGACCACACCCTTGAGGAGGTTGGTAAGCAGTTCGACGTTACCCGTGAGCGGATTCGTCAGATCGAAGCCAAGGCGCTGCGCAAGCTGCGCCACCCGACGAGAAGCGAGCATTTGCGCTCCTTCCTCGACGAGTGATCACAAAAACCCCGGCCCAGGCCGGGGTTTTTGCTTCTACAGATTAAATCCTCGCTGACTCCCCTCCCCCGCAATGCCCGTCTACACTCGAAACATTCCCCGTGCCATAACGAGACCGTTATGCCCAGATTGCCGACCGTGTTACTGCTGTCGCTGCTGACCTGGACCGCAACGGCTGGCGCGTTGACTCTCACCGATGAAGAGCGTGGCTGGCTGGCGGACCACCAAGAGTTGCGCCTGGGCGTCGACGCCTCTTGGCCACCCTTTGAATACCGCGATGAAGATGGTCGCTACCAGGGCCTGGCCGCTGATTATGTGCGGCTGATGCAGGATCGCCTTGGCGTCAGGATCAAACTGATCGAGCCGGTGAACTGGAGCGCCGTGCTGGAACAGGCCCGCAACAACCAGCTCGACCTGCTGCCGGGCATCATGTCCACACCGGAACGCCAGGGTTTCCTGTCGTTTACCCGGCCTTATCTCGACTTCCCCATCGTCATCCTCGCCCACGAAGGCGGCCCGCAACCACGCAGCCTCAAAGACCTGTACGGGTTGAAGGTGGCCGTGGTGGAAAACTACGCGCCCCATGAACTGCTGCGCACTCACCACCCGGACCTCAACCTGGTGGCCATGCCCAATGTCAGCGCTACGCTGCAGGCCCTGGCCACCGACAAGGTCGACGCCGTAGTGGGCGATCTGGCGTCCAGCGTGTGGAGCCTGCGCCAACTCAAGCTGGAAGGCCTGTACATCAGCGGCGAAACGCCTTACCGCTATCAGTTGGCCATGGGCGTACCCAAGGACGACAAGATGCTGGTGGGCATCCTCGATAAAGTCCTGGCCGACATCAGCCCGTCTGAGACCGAGGCCATCCAGCAGCGCTGGGTCGGCAACGTCATCGACCACCGGACGCTCTGGACGGATGTGCTGCTCTACGGGTTGCCTGCCGTGCTGTTGCTGAGCATCGTGCTGGCCGTGGTTATTCGGATCAATCGTCGGCTCAGCTCGGAAATTTCCCGCCGGGTCGCCCTCGAACAGGAACTGCGCAGCAGCGAATACCACTATCGCGGCCTGGTGGAGAGCCTTTCCGCGATCGCCTGGGAAGCCAGCATCAGCGATTTCACCTACAGCTACGTGTCGCCCCACGCCGAGGAACTGCTGGGTTACCCCCGTGCCCACTGGCTGATCCCGGGCTTCTGGCGCAACATCATCCACCCCGCGGACCTGACCCGCACCGAATCCTATTGCTACGCCGAAACCCGGGCCAACCGCGACCACAGTGTCGACTACCGGGTGATCACCGCCGATGGACGCTGCCTGTGGGTGCGGGACATCGTCAGCCTGATCGAACACGGCCACGAGCCCGTGCTGCGCGGCCTGATGATCGACATCAGCGAGGCCAAGCGCACCGAGGAAGCGTTGCAGCTTTCGGAACAGAAATTCGCCTCTGTGTTCCAGCAATGCCCGGACATCCTGGTCATCGCCCGGCTGTCGGACGGCTGCCTGATGGAGGTCAATAAGGCATTCGAAGACCAGATCGGCCTGAGCGCCGAAGCAGTCGTAGGAAAAACCGCCACTGAACTGAATATCTGGGGCATCCAGGGCGTAGGCCCCGGCCTGCTGCAACGGGTACAGACCACCAGCATCCGCAACCTGGAAATGCCCTTCCTGCGCAGCAACGGCCAGGCCTTCACCGGACTGATCTCCGCCGAACCCTTTCAACTGGATACCACCGAAGCCCTGGTCGTGGTGGTGCGTGACATCACCCAGCTGAAAGAAACCCAGCAGCGACTGCAGACCTCCGAAGAGAAATTCGCCAAGGCCTTTCATGCCTCTCCCGACGGCCTGCTGTTGTCCCGCCAAAGCGACGGTTTGCTGATTGAGGTCAACGAAGGATTCAGTCGAATTACCGGCTTTAACAGCGTGATGTCACTGGACCAGTCAACCCTGGACCTCGGGATCTGGGTCGACCTGAACGAACGCAAAGATATGTTGGAGCGGCTGCAACGGGATGGATTTGTCCGCGACTTTGTCTGCCACATCCGCCGCAGCGACGGCGAAATTCGCCTGTGTGAAGTCTCCAGCGGCCCGCTGCCCATCGGCGACGACGACTGCATGCTGACCATCGCCCGGGACATCACCGAACGCCAACTGATGCAGGAAAAACTGCAACAGGCCGCCACCGTGTTCGAGAGCACGGCCGAAGGCGTACTGATCACCGACACCCGGCAAAATATCAGCGCCGTGAACCGCGCCTTCAGCGAGATCACCGGCTACAGCGAAGCCGAGGCCCTCGGCCAAACCCCGCGCCTGCTTGCCTCGGGCCTGCACGACAGCGCCTTCTACGCCGCCATGTGGCACCAACTGACGGCCAACGGCCACTGGCAAGGCGAGATCTCCAACCGGCGCAAGAACGGCGAGCTGTACCCCAGCTGGCTGACCATCAGCGCCGTGCGCAACCGCGAGGAGTCGATCACCCACTTCGTCGCCGTGTTTGCCGACATCTCCAGCCTCAAGCACGCCCAGGCGCGCCTCGATTACCAGGCCCACCACGACCCGCTGACCGGCCTGCCCAACCGCACCCTGTTTGAAAGCCGCCTGCAAGCCGCCCTCAACAACCAACAGGAAACCGGCAGCCAGGGCGCCGTGCTGTTCCTAGACCTCGACCGTTTCAAACACATCAACGACAGCCTCGGCCACCCGATTGGCGACCTGCTGCTCAAGGACATCGCCGTTCGCCTCAAGGACCAACTGCGAGACGTCGACACCGTCGCGCGCCTGGGCGGTGACGAATTCATCATCCTGCTGCCCGGCCTGCAACAAGCCAGCGACGCCGAACACCTGGCCAATAAGCTGCTGGCCTGCTTCACCCCACCATTCCAGGCGGGCGAGCATGAGTTCTTCATCAGCGCCAGCATCGGCACCAGCCTGTACCCACGGGACGGCAACGACGTCGCCACCCTGGTCAAAAACGCCGACGCCGCCATGTACCGCTCCAAGGCCAAAGGCCGCAACCGCGTCGAAAGCTACACCCAGGACCTCACCGCGCAAGCCAACGAGCGCGTGGCCCTGGAACACGAACTGCGCCGAGCGATCGAGCGCGACGAATTGTCTCTCTATTACCAGCCGAAACTCAGCCTCGACACCCAACAACTGATCGGCGCCGAAGCCCTGATTCGCTGGCGCCACCCCACCTTCGGCGAAGTGCCGCCCGAGCACTTCATTGCCCTGGCCGAAGAGAACGGCATGATCCTGCAGATTGGCGACTGGGTACTGGAGCAGGCCTGCCGACAGATGCACGACTGGCGAGAAATTTTTGATGACTTCGGCCCGCTGTCCGTCAACCTCGCCGGCGCGCAACTGCGCCACCCCAACCTGCTGGCGCGCATCGAGCAACTGCTGCGGGACAACCGCCTGGAGCCTGGCTGCCTGCAACTGGAGATCACCGAAAACTTCATCATGAGCCAGGCCGAAGAGGCGCTGGAGGTGCTGCACCAGCTCAAGCATCTGGGCGTGCAACTGGCCATTGATGACTTCGGCACCGGCTATTCGTCCCTCAGCTACCTGAAACGCCTGCCGCTGGACTTCCTGAAGATCGACCAATCCTTCGTCCGTGGCCTGCCCGACGACCCACACGATGCGGCGATCGTGCGCGCCATCATCGCCCTTGGGCACAGCATGCAATTCACCATCATTGCCGAGGGCGTAGAAACGCCGGCCCAGCAAGCGTTTCTGGCGGCTGAAGGTTGTGAGCAGATGCAGGGCTACATCGTCAGCCTGCCGCTGCCGCCGGACCTTTTCGCCGCTACGTTCCTTCGTATGAGCGTTTCGGACTTTTCGGATGGCACAGCGAAGAAACCATCGCTATAATCCGCGGCCTACTGAGGGCCTATAGCTCAGTTGGTTAGAGCAGGGGACTCATAATCCCTTGGTCGTAGGTTCGAGTCCTACTGGGCCCACCATCTTGAAAGCCGCGCATTGCGCGGCTTTGTCGTTTCTGGCGCGCGTGAGTCGTGCAGCAATGAAACATTAGTTAGTTGTCCCGAACGGCTACGGCACTGACCATGATTCCCAGTCAACGCCAATTCAGCACGAGGGAAACTTGTTCCATGCATCAGCAAAAACGCTCGCCGCGCAACGCAATCCACGGCCTGGGCATACGTGCCACAGCCGCCGTCGCAATCACCCTCGCAACCTTGAGCGGCGCACAAGCCGCCCCCGCCGCCACTGACTCCATCAAGGCATTCAAGCTCTGCACCGGCGCCGACAACAATTCGCACGTACTGGAAGGCACCATCGACCAGAGCATGCGCAATGACGTGACCGCCGTTCACTTCAAGCAAACGGCGGCGCATTCCTCGTATAGCTGGCATAACGACCCGGAGCCACAGTACGTCATGACGCTGTCCGGCACCCTGGCGTTCGTGACACGCGGCGGTGAGAAGTTCACGTTGCATCCGGGTGAAGTACTGATCGCCGAAGACAACACCGGCACAGGGCATCGCTGGAATCTGGTGGACGATCAACCGTGGCGGCGAGGGTACGTGGTGCTGAAGCCGGGCGCGCCGGATTCATTTATCCCGAACGATGCTGCCGCTGCGAAGGTGTGCAAGGGGTCGTAGTCTCGCTGATCACACCTCCTCGAATAAAAGAAAGACTTACGCTTTGCGGTGTAAGCCTTTTTTGTACTGCGTGCTCTACCGGCCCGTTATCAAACGGAAAGTTCGCGCAAAGCCGCCGTCGCCAGGAACCCAGAGCGCGAGGCATAGCGATGGTCTTTTTGCACTCGCTCATCGATACGATTCAAAAGTTGCTCAGGCAGTGAGGCGTTGAACCTGACTGACTTGCCCAGGTAAGGAGTGAGATCAAAGTCGATCACCGCCCACACGCCACCCGCAAAGTCCGGATTCTCCAAATGGACGTCGACCTCTCTAGCCTGAGGAAGCCGCTCCTCATCAGCAACCAATCCCTCGAGGTGCAGCGCTAAAGCTTCGCGGACATTATCCAGAGCTTCGGAAAAGGTTGTGCCCGCAGAAAAGCAACCTGGCACGTCCGGGACGGTCACGCTGTAATCTGAATCAGCGTCTTTGTGTATCACCACTGGAAATTTCATTTTTCCTCCTTTGAATGAGCCGCAGCGGGATCATTCACCACATAACCTACGGTCATCACTTCAGGCCTGCTGATTTCAAAATGCTGTGCAAGGTCCCCTTGGCTATCTCTGATTTAGGATGAGGAACCGTCACCCGGCCGGGCTTGGTTGAGTGCTTGAATTGATGGTGACTGCCTTTCGCCGCCACCTCAAACCATCCATCCGCCATCAGCAAGTCAATTACCTCTCTGCTTCTCATCGCGCCCGCTCCACAGTGTGTATCTTACACACCGAAGGTATCCTGCAGCATCTTTTATACACACAGGACACACCAATGAAAAAAGCCCGCTCATTTCTGAACGGGCTCATGCGAAGAATATGATGACGACGCCTATCGCCGCTTCGCCAGCGAACTAATGTCAGTTTTTGTGCCTTGACTGACTCTCAGCTTACCAACGCATTAACAATGACTTGCGCCGTACCTAGCAACGGCGCATCCCCTCTAAACGCCCCAATTACCTGCAACCCCACCGGCAACTCCCCTTCCCCACGCATCACCGGTACATTCACCTGCGGCAAGCCAAACGCGCCCCAGAACTTGATGAAGTCCGACGGGCCCGTGGTCGCCAACCCCACCGGCGCCAGCATCCCGCAGGGAACACTCAACATCGCATCAAACGGCTGGCAGATTTGCGCAAGCTGCGGGGCCAGTTGTACCAAGCGGGCCTTGGCTGCCGACTCCTGCTCCCAACTCGTCGTCTGGGCGCGCTCGATCATGGCCAACGTCGAGTCGCTGAGTAGTTCGGGATGAGACTGAAACTCCTTGGCCAATGAACGGGCACCTTCGCAATCGTTGATCAACTGGTGATCGTCGAATACTCCGTCGAACGCTTCAGGCAACACGACCTCACTGACAAGAGGCCCCAACCGTGCAACCGCTCGTTCAATAGCCTCGGCCACCAACGGCTGCACATCCGACCAGCGAGAGGTACGGCAGAAACCAAGCCGCAAGGGCCGACGCCCCGCCTCAACAGCCGGAAACCCAGGGATCAACACCCGCGCCACCCGCTCAAGATCACGCACCGAACGGCCATACCAACCCACGGTATCGAAGCTCGGCGCCAGGGGTTTCACGCCTTCTAGCGAGACCAGTCCAAACGACGGTTTGAAGGCATACAACCCGCAATAAGCGGCTGGCTTGAGCAGCGACCCAGCCGTCTGGGTACCCAACGCCAACGGGAAAAACCCGGCCGCCATCCCCGCCGCGGAACCCGCGCTGGAGCTACCCGGCGTGCGGGACAGATCGAGCGGATTACGCGTCGGCCCTGTGTGCATGTAGGCAAATTCGGTGGTGTGGGTCTTGCCCATGATGATCGCGCCCGCCTGTCGTAGCAGCGTCACCACATGGGCATCCCGCGATGGACGATTACCCAGGTAAATCGGCGAATAGAATTCCGTTGGGTGGTCGGCGGTATCAAAGATGTCCTTGACCCCCACGGGCAAGCCCGCCAGCGGACCGGAACAGCCTTCAAGCTGCAACGCCTGCTCGCGCACCGCCTCAGCGTCGAAGGATACAAACGCCTGGATATCTGGTTCGTCGACACCTATGCGCGCAAGAAAGTGTTCAGCAACCAAAGCCGGCGTAATCGCCCCCGAACCCACCGCCACGGCGATGCCCGTTGCATCCAGGCCATTCATCAAGGCGCCCTCATTTGGCAAACAACTGCCCAATGTCCTTGAACGCCTTGAACTCCAGCGCGTTGCCGCACGGGTCAAACAGAAACAACGTCGCCTGCTCGCCCACCTGGCCTTTGAAACGAATATGCGGTTCCAACACAAACTGGGTATTGCGCGCCTGCAAACGCTCCGCCAACGCATGCCAATCATCCCAACTCAACACCACGCCAAAATGCGGCACCGGCACGTCGTGACCGTCTACCGCATTGGTGTGCGCCGCCTCTTGAGAAGCGGTTTTCGGATGCTCATGAATCACCAATTGATGCCCGAAGAAGTCGAAGTCGACCCAGTGATCACTGGCTCGTCCCTCCTCCAACCCAAACACCTCGCCATAAAACTGCCGCGCTGCCGCCAGGTCGAATACCGGAATTGCCAGGTGAAAAGGAGCCAGTGCCATCAGGTTTAACCTCTATGGGTATTAAGTCCTTGCGAGTCTAGCCTTGCCGTAACCGATGGAAAGACGATAATTTTCGCAGCGAGCTCAAATTATTTTGATCAATCGAGACGCCCATGCTGCGGGAACTGAAAACCTTTATCGCCGTTACCCGCCATGGCACGTTCGCCGCAGCGGGCATGCATATCGGGCTGACGCAATCGGCGGTGAGTGCGCAGATCCGTCAGTTGGAGCAGGTGCTCGGCGTGCAGTTGTTCGACCGAACCGGGCGCCAGGCCACGCTGAACGCGGCGGGGATCCGCGCGCTGCCGCTGGCCAGGGAAATTCTCGAGACGTTCAACCGCATGGCTGTGCCGGTGGATGCCAATGAGTACAGGGGCGAGTTGAAGGTCGGCGCCATCACCACCGCCCAGACCGGCCTGCTGCCCCAGGCCCTGGTGCGTTTGCGCCAGGCGGCGCCGACGGTGGAGTGCAAGTTGGTGCCGGGAGTTTCCCTGGAGCTGCTCAGCCAGGTGGATGCAGGCGAACTCGACTCGGCGATCATCATTCGCCCACCCTTTGACTTGCCCAAGGAACTGCACGTGCAACTGCTGCGCAGGGAGCCGTTTGTGTTGATCGCGCCGCTGACGGTCGAGGGGGATGACCCGCTGCAACTGCTCGCCGCTCATCCTCACGTGCGCTACGACCGGGCTTCGTTTGGCGGGCGGCTGGTCAGTCGCTTTCTGCGGGATCAGCGGCTGGACGTGCAAGTGGCGCTGGAACTGGACGAGATTGAGGCGCTGGTCAAAATGGTCGAATGCGGCCTGGGCGTTTCACTGGTTCCCCACGCCGGACTATGGCTGGACCGATCCCCGCAGGTGCGTGTCATCCCGCTGGGCGAGCTGACCTTTAACCGGGAAATCATCTTGCTGAGCCGCTACAGCCAGCGCAACCTTCCGGTGCCACAACTCTTTGCCCGATGCCTGCTGGCAGACACAATCTAAGACGCAAAAAAAAGCCGCACATCCGTGCGGCTTTTTCACGCCCTATTTCTTGGGCAACGCGTAGGCAATCACATAATCCCCACGGTCCGGCGACTGTCGCGCGCCGCCAGCGGTGAGCACAATGTACTGCGTGCCGGTCTTGGGCGACACGTAGGTCATCGGCCCCGACTGGCTACCCACCGGCAGCCGTGATTTCCAGATCTCGTTGCCGTTGCCGGTGTCGAAAGCGCGCAGGTAGAAGTCCTGGGTGCCGGCGAAAAACAGCAAGCCGGACTGGGTGGCCAGGGACGCGCCAAGGGTCGGCATGCCGATCGGAATCGGCATGTGCATGCGGATGCCCAGCGGCCCGGTGTCTTCAACCGTACCCACCGGCACTTGCCACATCAGCTTGTGGGTTTTCAGGTCGATGGCCGACAGGGTGCCGAACGGCGGCTTCTGACACGGAATGCCCGCCGCCGAGAGGAAGCGCTCGCGCATCGCACCGAACGGCGTACCTTCTTGCGGCACCACGCCCATTTCGATGCCACTGGCACCGGCGGCAATCTTGTCGCGCGGGATCATGTAGTTGGCCAAACCCAGGCGCATGTCGTTGACGAACATGTAGTGGGTGTTCGGGTCCACTGACACGCTGCCCCAGTTCATTCCGCCCAGGGAGCCCGGGAATTGCAGCGCGCGGTCCAGGCCTGGCGGCGTATAGACGCCCTGGTGGCGCATACCCTTGAACTGGATGCGGCACATCAACTGGTCAAACGGCGTGGCGCCCCACATGTCGGATTCGGTCAGTTGCTGATTGCCGATCGAAGGCATGTCCACCGAGAACGGCTGGGTCGGCGAATAACGTTCGCCGGGCACATTGCCCTGGGGCACCGGGCGCTCTTCTACCCGGGCGATGGGCACGCCGGTTGCGCGGTTGAGCAGGAAGATTTCACCTTGCTTGGTGACTTGGGCCAGTGCCGGTTGCACGCCGCCGTTGCCATCCGGAATGTCGTAGAGCAGCGGCTGTGCCGGCAGGTCAAAGTCCCACAGGTCGTGGTGAGTGGTCTGGAAGTGCCAGCGCACCTGGCCGGTCTTCACGTCGATGGCGACGATGGAGGAGCTCCACTTGTCGTCATAGGCGGTACGTTCACCGGCGAAGAAATCCGGGGTGGCGTTACCGGTAGGCAGGTAGACCAGGCCGAGCTTGGCGTCGTAGGACATGGCCGACCATACGTTCGGCGTGCCACGGGTGTAGGTCTCTCCTGCAGGTGGGCGTTTGGTGGTGTTCGGGTTGCCCGGATCCCAGGCCCACACCAGTTCGCCGCTGTGCACGTCAAAGGCGCGCACCACGCCTGGCGGTTCACCGGTGGAGAAGTTGTCCGCCACACGCCCGCCCACGATCACCACATCGCCCGCCACCAGTGGCGTCGAGGTTTGCTGGTAATAACCGGGCTTCACTTCGCCCATGTCGGTCTTCAGGTCGACGGTGCCGTGGTCGCCGAAGTCTTCGCAAGGCGCGCCGGTTTCAGCATTGATCGCAATCAACCGGGCATCGCCGGTCGGCAGAAACAGACGTTTCACACAGGCTTTGGCGCCGGCGGGTTGCTCGCTGGCACTGCTGTCGAAATACCCCAGGCCACGGCAACGCTGCCAGTTGGGGCCGCTGCCCTGGGGATCGAATTTCCAGCGTTGGGCACCGGTATCGGCATCCAGGGAAAACACTTTGCCGTAGGCGGTGCACACGTAAACGCTGTCACCGATCTGCAGCGGGGTGTTCTGGTCTTCGGCACCGGCGCCATTGCTCTCGGGGATGTCGCCGGTGTGGAAGGTCCAGGCCACCTGCAACTTGTCGATGTTGCCTTTGTTGATCTGGTCCAGCGCGGCAAACCGATTGCCGGCGGTGGTGTTGCCCCAGTGGGCCCAGTCTTTTTGCTCGGTGCCCGGCGTTACCGCAGTCACCGCAGGCTCACTGCTGGCCTTGACCACGTGGGTCGGTACAAACATGTACGCCAGGGTGGCGACCACGCCCAGGCCCAGCAGCCCGGCAACGCCATAGGCGCCGCGCCCGGGTGTCGATCCGGAAGCGCGGGCGAGCTGGGGATAAATCAGCGCGACTACCAGGCCGATGACGGCGAAGGTCAGGACTCGCGAAACCAACGGCCAGTATTCCAGACCGGTATCCCACACCGCCCAGATCGCAGTCAGCACCAATGCCACGGCGTACAGCCATGCTCCCTGAGGCCGGCGCTTGGCGATCAGCACACCAGAGACCAGCATCGCCAGGCCCATCAGCAGGAAATACCAACTGCCGCCCAGCACTACGAGGTAACCGCCACCGCCTGCCAAACCCAGGCCGATCAAGGCGATCAGCAGGCCCAGCCCAACCAGCAACCATCTGCTGCCGGTGGCAGCCCCAAAGTTATTCATCGCGCAAACGTCCTTCCTGTATACCTAACGCAAAATAATGTACCAAACAGTTACTTTTCACAATCTGGCACAAAATAATGTGTTCGATCAGCGGCGAAAATAAATTCCCGGCGGGGCGGGCAGTATCGCCAGGACCGAGCCTGTAACATGCTCGCCCATTGATGCCCGCGCCGGAGAACACCTTGCCCGCCTCTCACCCTCCCGTCCTCGATGAAATCGATCGCCAGTTGATCGCCGCCTTGCAGATCAACGCGCGTGAAAGCGTGGCCATGCTTGCCCGGCAACTGGGCATCGCGCGCACCACCGTCACCTCACGCCTGGCGCGCCTGGAAAAAACCCAGGTGATTACCGGCTATGGCGTGCGCCTCAGCCAGCGGGTGGTGGACGGTGGTTTGCAGGCCTACGTGGGGATCACCGTGCAACCGCGCTCCGGCAAGGAAGTGCTGCGCCGGATCAGTGCCATGGCGCAGGTTCAGCAGTTATGTGCGGTAAGCGGCGAGTTCGATTACGTGGCCTGGCTGCGCACCGATTCGCCGGAACAGCTGGATCAACTGCTGGACCAGATCGGCAGCGTCGACGGCGTGGAGAAGACCACCACCTCGATCATCCTCAGTAACAAACTGGATCGCGGCCAACCAATCTGACCAGCAAGCTCGTCACTCTGACTAAAAACAATTCAATCCGACGACACATTGCGTCTTATTAACGAACGCTACGCTCCCTAGAATGGCTGCCATCTTTTCCTATACTCAGCGGGTCGCGCCCCGCCGAGCCGCCAGCAAGGTCAGCCATGAGCATTCCTTCCAGCACCATCAGCAAGACCAATCGCCACCCCGCCACCGGTAAAAAGCCGATCACCATCTTTGGCCCGGACTTCCCGTTTGCCTTTGATGACTGGATCGAGCATCCGGCGGGCCTGGGTAGCATTCCGGCGGCCAACCACGGCGCCGAAGTGGCGATCGTCGGCGCCGGGATTGCCGGGCTGGTAGCCGCCTATGAGTTGATGAAGCTGGGCCTTAAACCCGTGGTGTATGAAGCCTCGAAAATGGGTGGCCGCCTGCGCTCCCAGGCGTTTGAAGGCGCCGAAGGCATCATTGCGGAACTGGGTGGCATGCGTTTCCCGGTGTCCTCTACCGCGTTCTACCACTATGTAGACAAGCTCGGGCTGGAGACCAAACCCTTCCCCAACCCGCTGACGCCGGCTTCCGGCAGCACGGTCATCGACCTCGAAGGCCAGACGCACTACGCACAGAAACTCGCTGACCTTCCTGCACTGTTCCAGGAAGTGGCTGACGCCTGGGCCGACGCCCTGGAAGCCGGCTCGCAGTTCGCCGATATCCAGCAAGCCATCCGCGACCGTGACGTACCGCGCCTGAAAGAGCTGTGGAATACGCTGGTTCCGTTGTGGGACGACCGCACCTTCTACGACTTCGTGGCGACCTCCAAAGCGTTCGCCAAGTTGTCCTTTCATCACCGCGAAGTGTTCGGCCAGGTCGGCTTTGGCACCGGCGGCTGGGACTCGGACTTCCCCAACTCGATGCTGGAAATCTTCCGCGTGGTGATGACCAACTGCGACGATCACCAGCATCTGGTGGTCGGCGGCGTCGCCCAAGTGCCCATGGGCATCTGGCGCCATGTGCCGGAGCGTTGCGCCCACTGGCCCGAAGGCACCAGCCTCAGTTCCCTGCACAACGGTGCGCCACGGGCCGGGGTCAAGCGCATTGCCCACGCCCCGGACGGCCGTTTCGCCGTCACCGACAACTACGGTGACACCCGCGAATACGCCGCCGTGCTGACCACCTGCCAGAGCTGGCTGCTGACCACCCAGATCGAGTGCGACGAAACCCTGTTCTCGCAAAAGATGTGGATGGCCCTGGACCGCACCCGCTACATGCAGTCGTCGAAGACCTTCGTGATGGTCGACCGGCCATTCTGGAAGGACAAGGATCCGGAAACCGGCCGCGACCTGATGAGCATGACGCTGACGGATCGCCTGACCCGCGGCACCTATCTGTTCGACAACGGTGACGACAAGCCGGGGGTGATCTGCCTGTCCTACTCCTGGATGAGCGATGCGCTGAAAATGCTTCCGCAACCCATCGAGAAACGCGTGAAACTGGCTCTGGATGCACTGAAGAAGATCTACCCGAAAGTCGACATCGCCGCGCGGATCATCGGCGATCCGATCACCGTGTCATGGGAAGCAGACCCGCATTTCCTCGGTGCTTTCAAAGGCGCACTTCCCGGCCACTATCGCTACAACCAACGGATGTATGCGCACTTCATGCAGAAGGACATGCCGGCGGAGCAACGCGGTATTTTCATTGCCGGTGACGACGTGTCCTGGACCCCGGCGTGGGTTGAAGGCGCCGTGCAAACCTCGCTGAACGCGGTGTGGGGCATCATGACTCACTTCGGTGGCAGCACTCACCCGCAGAACCCGGGGCCGGGGGATGTGTTCGACGAGATCGGGCCGATCGCACTGCCCGAGTAAGGAGTTGCCCATGCGTGTTGCCCTGTATCAATGCCCACCTTTGCCGCTGGATGTGGCCGGTAATCTCAAGCGGCTGCATCAGCTGGCGCAAGAGGCCAATGACGCCGACCTGCTGGTGCTGCCGGAGATGTTTCTCACCGGCTATAACATCGGCGTGGAAGCGGTCGGCGCCCTGGCTGAAACCCAGGACGGTCCCGCTGCCCAGTCCATCGCCGCGCTGGCGAAAAACTCGGGCGTGGCGATTCTGTATGGCTATCCGGAGCGCGGTGCAGACGGGCAGATCTACAACGCCGTGCAGTTGATAGACGCCAACGGCCAACGCCTGTGCAACTACCGCAAGACCCACCTGTTTGGCGACCTCGACAACTCGATGTTCAGCGCCGGGGACGATGATTTTCCGCTGGTGGAATTGAACGGCTGGAAGCTGGGTTTCCTGATTTGCTATGACCTGGAATTCCCGGAGAACACCCGGCGCCTGGCGCTGGCCGGGGCGGAGTTGATCCTGGTGCCGACGGCCAATATGGTGCCCTTCGATTTCGTCGCCGATGTGACCGTGCGGGCGCGGGCTTTTGAAAACCAGTGTTATGTGGCCTACGCCAATTACTGCGGGCAGGAAGGCGAGATCCAGTATTGCGGGCAAAGCAGCATCGCCGCGCCGGATGGCCAGCGGATTGCCCAGGCCGGTCTGGATGAAGCGCTGATCGTGGGCACACTCGATCGGCAGTTGATGGTCGACTCACGCGCGGCCAATCGCTACCTGCTGGACCGTCGTCCCGAGCTTTATGGGGCGTTGCACAAGCACTGATCCCGGCTGCTTTGCGCTAGCATAGGCACTTCCTACGTTTCGGAAGTGCTCATGCCTGCGCCGGCCCACCCTCATCACCTTCAATTGACCCTGGCCAGCGGCCTGCGGGTTTCCTTGCATCATGCGCCGCGCTTGAAGCGCGCCGCGGCTGCCTTGCGCGTTGCAGCGGGCAGCCACGATGTACCCTTGGCGTGGCCGGGACTGGCGCATTTTCTTGAGCATTTATTGTTCCTGGGCACCGAGCGTTTTCCTGCAAGCGAAGGGCTGATGGCCTACGTCCAGCGCCAGGGTGGGCAGGTGAATGCCAGCACCCGCGAGCGCACTACCGACTTTTTCTTTGAGGTGCCTGTTACGGCATTTGAAGCCGCACTGGAGCGCCTGGGGGACATGCTCGCCCATCCGCGCCTGGCCCTGGAAGACCAGTTGCGTGAGCGCGAAGTATTGCAGGCGGAGTTTATTGCCTGGTCGCAAGATGCCACGGCGCAACAGCAACAAGCGTTGCTGGGAGGTGTTGCGGCGGATCATCCGTTGCGCGCGTTTCATGCGGGCAACCGGGATAGCTTGGCGGTAGAGCGTGAGGATTTTCAGCAGGCGTTGCGGGATTTTTATGAAGGTTTCTATCATTCCGGGCAGATGACCTTGAGCCTTGCGGGCCCTCAGTCGCTGGTGGAGCTGGAGGCATTGGCGCATCAGTTTGGCGCTGCGCTGAAGACTGCACCTCTGCGGCGACAGACGCCGGCGCCAGCGTTGCTGGCCGGCAATCAACGTACCTATCAACACACCGATGAACACCACTGGCATCAGGTGGTGGCAAGCGAGGCTTCCCCTGAGGCGCTGGATTTCCTCTGCCTGTGGCTGAACACTTCGGCGCCCGGCGGGTTGCTCGCCGAGTTGCAGTCGCGGCAGTTAGTCAGTGCCATTAACGCAACGGCGCTGTATCAATTTGCCGGACAGGCGTTGTTGGATATCAAGTTCACCCTGGACACTCAGGGTGCGCAGCAGACGACACTGATCGAAGAACTGCTGCACGACTGGCTGAGCTTTTTCGCACACAGTGACTGGGCGCCCCTGCGGGAAGAGTACGCCTTGCTGCTTACTCGCAAACAACAGGTCAGTGGTGCCCTGGCATTGGCCCGGCAGGCCAACGAACTGGTCATGTCCGAGCAAAGCGCCAGCTCCCTCAAGACCCTGCTGGACTCGCTGCAATTGCCGCCGTCCCGGCACGCCTGGCAACTGCCGCCCACCAATCCGTTCCTGCAGCCGGCAGCCAGGGAAGAGCGCCCGGGGCTGATTCGCGGGCAAACCAGCGCCCATCGCGGCCTGCGCACGTTCGCCCAGGATCGCTCCCGTGGGCGGAAGGACCTTTCGGCGCTGACCTTCAGCCAGGCCTTGCCAGGCGACACAGATGAAGGTGCGCTGTACCTGCGCTGGCATCTGGATTCGCCGCTGGATGCGGAGCTTTTCCCACGGCTGCGTGAGAACGCCAGCCAGGCTGGCGTTCAGTTGTCTTTCGAGACAATCGGCGGTCACTGGCAGCTGAAGATGGTAGGGCTGCACGAACCCATGCCCGCGATATTGGAGGAAGTGGCACGCGAGCTGACCCGGCTCGGCGAAAATGCCGGAGCGTCATCCTCCCCGGCGCCGGCAATGGCGATCCGGCAGTTACTCAAGGCATTGCCCGGGTATTGCGCCGACACCCCAGCTGCACAACAGGTTGCTGGGCGAGACCGATGGTCAACCGCTCGCTGGCAAGGGCTCGCCGTGGGGCTGCCCGCCGCCTGCGAGACGGGGATAAAAAGTGCAGCCGGGAAACTGCCCGGCCAACCCCAAGCGGCTATCAGCAAACTGCCGTCAATCAGCAGCCAGCATCGTTGGCACGAAGTCAGGACCGATTCCAGCGACGCCGCGTTGCTGCTGTTCTGCCCGACACCCACACGTTCCCTGGCGAACGAGGCTTGCTGGCGCCTCCTCGCACATCTGGTGCAAGCGCCGTTCTACCAGCAACTGCGTGTTGAGCTTCAATTGGGCTACGCGGTGTTCAGCGGCATCCGACAGTACAACGGGCAAACCGGCCTGCTGTTTGGGGTGCAATCCCCAAGCGCGTCTCTTGCGCAAATACTTGATCACCTGCAGGCGTTCCTGAAGCAACTGCCCGCGCTGATCAACGCCAGCGAACTGCCGAACGATCTGGCCCGGCAATTTTCCCTCGACGCCCTACCCACTTCCCAAGCCGCTGAACTGCTCTGGCACGCGCACTTGGCAGGCCACCCGTCGGATTACATCCAGCAGCTGCAAGATTTCATCCAGACCCGCACCCGCGAGGATTTAATGGTAGCTGCACAGCAACTCGATGCTGCTGCAGGCGGATGGTGCTGTGTGGCCAATGGCGCTTGTGCCGCCGGCTCCTGGCAACGATCTGGCTGATCATTGCCGCTTCGGTAAAAGGCTTTTTCCCGCAGGACAGCGCTATCTTCAAAAGAAGTACGTAACATTCACATGCACACATCTGAACATCTCCGCTTGGAGGTGGACTATATGTATTACTTGGTAGTAAACGTCCCTTCCCTTCGTAGGAGTAAGAACATGACCTGGTCCAAACCTGCTTACACTGATCTGCGTATCGGCTTTGAAGTCACCATGTACTTTGCCAGCCGCTGATTGGCTTTGTATCGCAATGCAACGCCTCGGCTCGCCCGGGGCGTTTTTATTTTTGAGTTGTGTGTAATGGAGCGGCCATGTTTGTCCAGATTCTAGGTTCCGCCGCCGGCGGTGGTTTCCCGCAATGGAACTGCAACTGCGTGAACTGTGCAGGTTTTCGCGACGGCAGCCTGCGGGCCGAGGCGCGTACCCAGTCGTCCATCGCGATTTCCGATGACGGCGTGAACTGGGTGCTGTGCAACGCCTCGCCAGATATCCGCGCCCAGCTTCAAGGCTTCGCCCCGATGCAACCGGGCCGCGCGCTGCGGGATACCGGCATCAGCGCGATCATCCTGATGGACAGCCAGATCGACCACACCACCGGTCTGCTCAGCCTGCGCGAAGGCTGCCCGCACCAGGTGTGGTGCACCGACATGGTCCATGAAGACCTGAGCACCGGCTTCCCGCTGTTCACCATGCTGACCCACTGGAACGGCGGCCTGGCCTGGAACCGCATCGAGCTGGACGCCAGCTTCACGATCCCCGCCTGCCCCAACCTGCGCTTTACGCCATTGCCGCTGCGCAGCGCGGCACCGCCCTACTCGCCTCACCGATTCGACCCACACCCGGGCGACAACATCGGCCTGATCGTCGAAGACCTGCGCACCGGCGGCAAGCTGTTCTATGCGCCGGGCCTGGGCAAGGTTGACGCACCGTTGCTGGAAATCATGGCCGGCAGCGATTGCCTGCTGGTGGACGGCACGATGTGGGACGACGACGAAATGCAGCGCCGTGGCGTCGGCACCCGCACCGGTCGCGAGATGGGCCACCTGGCACAAAACGGCCCCGGCGGCATGCTGGAAGTGCTGGAGCAGTTGCCCAAGCAGCGCAAGGTGCTTATCCACATCAACAACACCAACCCGATCCTGGATGAAGACTCGCCCGAGCGAGCCGAGCTGCTGCGACGCAATGTAGAAGTGGCGTACGACGGCATGAGCATTGAATTGTAGGAGCGAGCCAAATGACTGACACACCGCTGACCACCGCCGAGTTCGAACAGGCCCTGCGCGCCAAGGGCGCCTTCTACCATATCCATCACCCGTATCACGTGGCGATGTACGAAGGCCGCGCCACCCGCGAGCAGATCCAGGGCTGGGTCGCCAACCGTTTTTATTACCAGGTGAACATTCCCCTCAAGGACGCCGCGATCCTGGCCAACTGCCCGGACCGGGAGATTCGTCGTGAGTGGATCCAGCGCCTGCTGGATCACGACGGCGCTCCCGGCGAAGACGGCGGCATTGAAGCCTGGTTGCGCCTGGGACAGGCCGTCGGCCTCGACCCGGATCAACTGCGCTCCCAGGAGTTGGTACTGCCGGGCGTACGATTTGCGGTAGACGCCTACGTCAACTTCGCCCGCCGGGCCAGCTGGCAGGAAGCCGCCAGCAGTTCCCTGACCGAGTTGTTCGCCCCGCAGATCCACCAGTCGCGCCTCGACAGCTGGCCCCAGCATTACCCATGGATCGACCCCGCCGGCTACGAGTATTTCCGCACCCGCCTGGGCCAGGCTCGCCGGGATGTGGAGCACGGTCTGGCCATCACCCTGCAGCACTACACCACCCGCGAAGGCCAGGAGCGCATGCTGGAAATTCTCCAGTTCAAACTGGACATTCTTTGGAGCATGCTCGATGCAATGAGCATGGCTTATGAACTGAAACGCCCGCCGTATCACAGCGTGACCGACCAGCGTGTATGGCATAAGGGGATCACCCTATGAGCTTCGATCGCAGCAAAAAACCGACCTGGCGCCAGGGCTATCGTTTCCAGTACGAACCGGCGCAAAAAGGCCATGTGCTGCTGTACCCGGAAGGCATGATCAAGCTCAACGACAGCGCCGCGTTGATCGGTGGCTTGATCGACGGCGAGCGCGATGTCAGCGCAATCATCGCCGAGTTGGACAAGCAGTTCCCTGGCGTGCCCGAGCTCGGTGAAGACATCGAGCAATTCATGGAGGTTGCCCGTGCTCAGCACTGGATCGAACTTGCCTGACCTGCCACCCAAGCCGGAAATCGGCCTGCCGCTCTGGTTGCTGGCCGAGTTGACCTACCGCTGCCCGCTGCAATGCCCGTATTGCTCCAATCCGCTGGATTTCGCCGAGCAGGGCAAGGAACTGAGCACGGAACAGTGGATCAAGGTATTTCGTGAAGCCCGGGAAATGGGCGCTGCGCAACTGGGGTTTTCCGGCGGTGAGCCGCTGGTGCGCCAGGACCTCGCCGAACTGATCGCCGAGGCGCGCAAGCTGGGTTTCTATACCAACCTGATCACCTCCGGCATCGGCCTCACCGAGCAGAAGATCAGCGACTTCAAGAAGGCCGGCCTGGACCATATCCAGATCAGTTTCCAGGCCAGTGACGAGCAAGTGAACAACTTGCTGGCCGGCTCGAAAAAAGCCTTCGCGCAAAAACTCGAAATGGCCCGGGCAGTGAAAGCCCATGGCTACCCGATGGTGCTGAACTTCGTCACCCATCGGCACAATATCGACAAGATCGACCGCATCATTGAGCTGTGCATTGCCCTGGAAGCGGACTTTGTCGAGCTTGCCACCTGCCAGTTCTACGGCTGGGCCCAGCTCAATCGTGTCGGCCTGTTGCCGACCCAGGAACAGCTGGTGCGCGCCGAACGCATCACCAACGAATACCGCGCCAAGCTCGAAGCCGAAGGCCACCCGTGCAAGCTGATATTCGTCACGCCGGATTACTACGAGGAACGCCCGAAAGCCTGCATGAATGGCTGGGGCAGCATCTTTCTGACAGTAACGCCGGACGGTACTGCCCTGCCGTGCCACGGCGCCCGACAGATGCCGGTGCAATTTCCCAATGTGCGCGACCACAGCATGCAACACATCTGGTACGACTCGTTTGGCTTCAACCGCTTTCGCGGCTACGACTGGATGCCCGAGCCGTGCCGTTCATGTGACGAGAAGGAAAAGGACTTCGGTGGGTGCCGCTGCCAGGCGTTCATGCTGACCGGAGATGCCAGCAACGCCGACCCGGTGTGCAGCAAATCGGAGCACCACGGCATGATCCTCCAGGCCCGCGAAGAAGCGGAGCACGCCACCCAGACCATCGAGCAACTGGCCTTTCGCAATGAGCGCAACTCACGGCTGATCGCGAAAGGCTGAGGTCTTTTAGCGTTTGGCGATGATGTACACCGCGTGCACGATACCCGGGATATAACCGCACAAGGTCAGCAGGATGTTCAGCCAGAACGCGCCGGCGAAACCCACTTGCAGGAACACACCCAGTGGCGGCAGCAGAATGGCGATGATGATGCGAATGATATCCATGGGTTCAGCTCCAGAAAATCGGCTCGTGTGAGCCGTACAAGCTAATCGACCTTGGCCGTTGGTAAGGGTTCAGTGGGATCTGGCACTCAGCCATCGTCCAATTCGCGGACAAAAAAACGCCCCCAGCCAAAAAAATCAGGCTGGAGGCGCCGCGTATACCGCGAGACGGTTCAGGAAATATGGGGGTTAAACGGCAATGCCCTTGCGGCATTGCAGCTGTGCAGTGCGCACCCGGGAGAAGGCACGGGCCAGACGCAGGAGCATTTCGTCGACGTTGCTTTTGCTCAATGTGAGCGCCGGGGTGAAGCGCAGGCAATCGGGTTGCGGCGCGCTCAGGATCAGGCCTTCACTGAGCGCGGCGTTTACCACCGCATCTGCCGAATCCTCCGACAGAGTCAGTCCCCACATCAGGCCCTGGCCGCGCAGTTCACCCTGGTCATAGCGATGCGCCAGGCGGGCAAGCCCTTCACCCAGATAAGCGCCAACCTCGCAAACGTGCTCCAGAAATTCGTGACTCAGTACGGTATCGAGCACCGCTATACCAGCGGAAGCCATCAGCGCGTTGCCATGGTGGGTGCCTTCCAGCTCACCGATTTCAAAACAACACGCCTTGCCCCGCGCGAGCAACGCCGCCAGTGGCACACCACCACCCAAGCCCTTGCCCAGGCAGATGATGTCGGCACGTACGCCGTAGTACTGTTCGGCGAGCAACGTGCCACAACGGCCGGTGCCGGTTTGCACTTCATCGAGGATCAACAGAATTCCCAGCTCACGGCACAGACGTTCGACACCCTTGAGGTAATGCTCGGTCGCGGGAATGACGCCGGCATCGTTCTGGATCGGTTCCAGCATGATTGCTACGGTTTGCGCATCCACCGCCGCGTGCAGCGCCGGCAGGTCGTTGAACGGCACGTGGCTGAAGCCTGGCAACTGGGGCTCAAAACGGTTTTCACTGGCGGCTGCCGAGGCCGACATCGCGGCAAAGCTGCGGCCATGGCAACCGTTGCTCGCGGTGATGATGCGATAGGCGCCACCACGGTGCAGTTGGCCCCATTTGCGCGCCAGCTTGATGGCCGCTTCGCAGGCTTCCGCGCCGCTGTTGAGCAGGTAGGCCTGGTCGCTGCCGGTGCGATGGCACAGGCGGTCGGCGAGGTTCAGTTGAACGCGGTTGTGCAGGCTGTTACCGGGATTGATCAGCGATTGGGCCTGATCGGCCAGCGCCTTGGTCACTGCCTGTGGGCTATGGCCCAGGCTGTTGGCGCCGCCACCCTGGCTGAAGTCGAGATAGGCGCGGTCTTCGCTGTCCCACAGCCAGGAGCCCTGGCCGCGTACAAACACCTGGGGCGGGCGGGCCACGCTGGGCATCAGGCAATCGCTGGAAAGATCGTCTCGCAGAGCCGGGGTCTTCGCCTCGAGGATCAGATCATCCAGGCTGGGGGCGGGGCGACGCAGGTTGAACAGGTTCATGGATGAACCTCTTTGGCAATCGCACCTTGGTCGGTATTACCGATAAACCCATGGCGGAGGTTTTTTGCCTTGCCTATGCAAACACCGTCAACATAAACACTACTCATCTTGCTTTCCGGCCCTGTAAGCCCTGTGAATAGGCGCTAGACTAGGCGCCTTGGGGGCACTCGGCCATTTCGATTTTCCAGCATTTTCGATAAGCATTACTTATGGATTTCAAGCAACTGCGTTATTTCGTCGCGGTGTACGAAGAAGGCCATGTGGGGCGGGCAGCGGAGCGCCTGTCGATCTCCCAGCCAGCTTTGTCGCAGCAGATTCGCCAGCTCGAGCAAAACCTTGATGTGAGCCTGTTCGAACGCAGCAGCAAGCGCCTGCTGCCGACCCTCGCCGCCCACACTTTGTATAACCACGCCCTGCCCTTGCTCGACGGTATGCAGCACGCGGTGGAAGCACTGCGCAACTTCAAGGGCCAGGCACTGCGCACCTTGGCGATCGGCGTGCTGCAAACCGTGCACACCAGCCTGGTGCCGCAGATGCTCGAACGAGTGCGCAAGGCCCAGCCGCACCTGGTCGTACAGATCTACGAGCTGACCGGGATGGAAATCGAACGCCGGCTGCTCAACGGCTCGCTGGATATCGGCATCAGCTACCTGCCGCCACGCCAGCCGGGGCTGCACGGCGTGCTGCTGTATGAAGATGAACTGAAGGTGGTCATCCCGGCTGATCACCCGCTGCGGGAATTTAAGAAAGTCTCCCTGAAGCAAGCCGCCGAGTTACCCATGTTGCTGCTGGGGGAAGAGTTTCAGGTGCGCCAGATATGGCAAGGTCAATTGGCCAACCTGGGCCGACGCCCGCAAGTGCAGGCCGAGTTGAATACGATGGCGGGGATTCTCGACAGCCTGCCCCACACCAAGCTGGCGACGGTGCTTCCCGGACGCTCCCAGGATGAACACAACAGCAAGGCGTTGCTGTGGAAACCCTTGAGCGAACCACGGGTGCCGTTGAAAGTGGGGTTGGTGTGCCGGGATGTGCAGCGCCAGCAGGCGACGCTGGAATTGTTGCGCACGCTGCTGGAAGACGTGATGAACGCGCCCGCCTGACTTTTTCGCAGGCAAAAGAAAACCCCGCCGAAGCGGGGCTTTGCAGACTGTTTCCCTGACATCCATTTCACTCCGCCTTCCTGGCAGAATCCTACGTGTCCGTGTTGTTGCTTTGCGCTTCCTGCGCGACGTCCATGTGAAGTAGATTATCCGTGGATCCAATTTGGCGATAGAGGACGAATAGCAGCACGTCATGTAAGAGAATGCTTACACGCCCTCCAAGTCCTTAGAACAGTGCTTCATCCAGCAAGAACAGCGATTCGCTACCGGCTTTTACCGAGGCGCTGAGGGACGCGATCCGCGGCAGCAAGCGCGCAAAGTAGAAACGCGCGGTGCCCAGCTTGCTCGCGTAGAAGTCTTCCTGAGCCTCTTTACCCAGAGCCGCCTTGGCCATCAGGGTCCACATGTAGGCATAAGCCATATAGCCGAACGCGTGCAGGTATTCCACGGATGCCGCGCCGATTTCATTCGGGTTGGATTTGGCGCGGTCCAGCAGCCAGGCGGTCAGTTCGTCCAGGTCATCCACGGCCGCGTTCAGCGGCTTGGTGAATTCGGCCAGTTCGGCGCCGGCAGTGGCGGTGAAATGGCGGATCTCATCAGCGAACAGCTTGTAGAACGCCCCACCGCTGCCGACGATCTTGCGTCCCACCAGGTCCAGGGCCTGAATGCCGTTGGTGCCTTCGTAGATCTGGGTGATGCGCACATCACGCACCAGTTGCTCCTGGCCCCATTCGCGAATGTAGCCGTGGCCGCCGAAAATCTGCTGGCCGTGCACGGTGGTTTCCAGGCCCAGGTCGGTCAGGAACGCCTTGGCAACCGGGGTCAGCAGAGCAACCAGATCGTCCGCGCGTTTGCGGACGGTGGCGTCTTCGCTGAACTTGGCGGTGTCGAGCTGCATCGCCACATAGGTGGAGAACGCACGGCCACCTTCGTTCGAGGCTTTCATGGTCAGCAGCATGCGCCGCACGTCCGGGTGGACGATGATTGGGTCAGCGACCTTGTCCTTGGCTTTCGGACCGGTTGGCGAACGGCTTTGCAGGCGGTCGCGCGCATATTCGATAGCGTTCTGATAAGAGCGCTCACCGGAGGCCAGGCCCTGGATGCCCACACCCAGGCGCTCGTAGTTCATCATGGTGAACATCGCGGCCAGGCCACGGTTAGGCTCGCCCACGAGGTAGCCCACGGCTTCGTCGAAGTTCATCACGCAGGTCGCAGACGCCTGGATGCCCATCTTGTGTTCGATGGAGCCGCAGGTCACCGGATTGCGCGCCCCCAGGCTGCCGTCGGCATTGACCATGAACTTGGGCACCAGGAACAGCGAAATACCCTTGGGACCCGCCGGTGCGTCCGGCAGCTTGGCCAGCACCAGGTGGATGATGTTCTCGGTGAGGTCGTGCTCGCCACCGGTGATGAAGATCTTGGTGCCGCTGACCTTGTAGGAACCGTCTGCCTGAGGCTCGGCCTTGGTCCGAATTATCCCCAGGTCAGTGCCGGCATGAGGTTCGGTCAGGCACATGGAACCGGCCCACACGCCGGAGTACATATTCGGCAGGTAAGTGGCCTTGAGCTCTTCACTGGCGTGGGTGTTGATCGACACGCAGGCGCCGGAGGTCAGCATCGGGTACAGGCCGAAGGCCAGGCCCGAGGAGTTGATCATCTCTTCTACCTGGGCCGACACCGCCTTGGGCATGCCCATGCCGCCGTACGCCGGGTCGCCGCCAACACCTACCCAACCGCCTTCAGCGTAGGTTTTGTAGGCGTCCTTGAAGCCAGCCGGGGTGAAGACCGCGCCATTCTCCCAGCGGCAGCCTTCTTCGTCGCCGCCGCGGCTGAGCGGGGCGACGGTCTTGGAGGTGACTTTGCCGGCTTCTTCGAGGATTGCCTCAACGGTCTCGGCGTCGACGGTTTCCGCCAGCGCGGGCAGTTGGGCCCAGAGTTTGGCGACCTCGAAAACTTCGTTGAGGACGAAGCGCATATCGCGCAGCGGCGCTTTGTAGTCAGCCATGGCAAACCTCGTGAGAACTTTAACGTTATTCGGGTGGGGTCGGTTTTACAGACCCCGAGTGTAACCGAACAACTTTTGTGACACATAGGGTCTGCTTGTGACCAACAAGTATTTTACGGTCACTAAAGCGCAAACAGCTCCGCCGGCAGACTCATCAGGCACTCACTGCCTGCCTCCACCGCCGCCCGGTGCGCGGCCGTGCGCGGTAGCAGGCGCTTGAAGTAGAACTCGCAGGTCGCCAGCTTGCCTCGGGCGTAATCGGCATCACCGCTACCGCTGTCCAACTGCTCTTGTGCCACCAGCGCCATGCGCAGCCACAAGTAGGCAAGGATGATGTAGCCGCTGTACATCAGGTAATCCAGGGCTGCAGCGCCGACTTCATCCGGGTTTTTCATGGCTGCCATGCCTACCTTGACCGTCAGCTCACCCCACTGCTGATTCAACTGGTTGAGCTGAGCCACATGGGCCTTGAGTTGCGGATGTTCGGCGTTGGCCGCGCAAAACTTGTGGACGATTTTGGTAAAGCCGCGCAGCAGCTTGCCTTGGCTGCCGAGCACCTTGCGCCCGAGCAAATCCAGGGCCTGGATGCCGTTGGTCCCTTCATAGATCGGCGCAATCCGGCAATCGCGAACCAGTTGCTCCATGCCCCATTCACGAATGAAGCCATGGCCACCGAACACCTGCATGCCGTGGTTGGTCACCTCCAGCCCGGTTTCGGTCATGAACGCCTTGCAGATCGGCGTAAGGAAGGCCAACAGGTCTTCGGCTTCCTGGCGTTGCCCCTCGTCGCCACTCAGGTGTGCGGTATCGAGCAACTGTGCCGAGAAGTAGGTCAATGCGCGGTTGCCTTCATTGAAGGCTTTCATGGTCAGCAATATGCGCCGCACATCCGGGTGGACGATGATCGGATCAGCGGCTTTTTCGGGTGCCTTGGCGCCGGTCAGCGAGCGCATCTGCAAGCGGTCGTTGGCGTACTTGATCGCACCCTGGAAGCTCGCTTCCCCCAGGCAAAGGCCCTGCATGCCGGTGCCCAGGCGCGCATGGTTCATCATGGTGAACATGCAGTTGAGGCCCTTGTTCGCCTCACCGATCAGGAAACCCCGGGCGCCATCGAAGTTCAGCACACAGGTGGCCGACGCCTTGATGCCCATCTTGTGCTCGATGGAGCCGCAACTCATCGTGTTGCGCTCGCCCGAGTCGGCATGGAACTTGGGCACGATAAACAGCGAGATTCCCTTGGTGCCGGCCGGCGCATCCGGCAGCTTGGCCAGCACCAGGTGGATGATGTTGTCACTCATGTCATGCTCGCCGGCCGAGATGAAAATCTTGCTGCCGGTGACTGCATAACTGCCGTCGGCCTGCGGTACGGCGCGGGTCTTGATCAGGCCAAGGTCGGTGCCGCAATGGGCTTCAGTCAGGCACATGGTGCCGGTCCACTGGCCCGCGGTGAGTTTGCTCAGGTAGGTGTTTTTCTGCTCTTCAGTGCCGTGGGCACGGATCGCCGACATCGCACCGTGGGTCAGGCCAGGGTACATGCCCCAGGACGTATTGCTGGAGGAGATCATCTCCGCGAGCACCAGGCCCAGGGACATTGGCAAGCCCTGCCCGCCGTAGGCCGGGTCAGCCGCCAAACCGTGCCAGCCGCCTTCCACGTACTGCGCGAAGGCTTCCTTGAAGCCCTTGGGCGTGGTCACCACACCGTTGTCGAAATGGCAGCCTTCTTCATCGCCGGAGCGGTTCAACGGCGCCAGGACGTTTTCGCAGAACTTCGCACCTTCCTCGAGGATCGCGCCGACCATGTCCGGGCTGGCATCGCTTGCACCCAGCGCGGCGTAGTGGCCGTGGAAGTCAAAGACGTGATCGATCAGAAAGCGCATGTCGCGCAGGGGAGCTTTATAGTCAGGCATGGCAATGTCTCCGGCAGCAGATGCCTTCAACCTACTGCCCCACGGCCCACCGGACAATCACTGTAGGGCCGCTGAATACACCACCATCACTCAACCGGCAGCGCTGTCCATGCGGACCGCGCCGCGGCGGGTCTGCCCCGCAGCGACCACGCAGTTACGCCCCGCACCCTTGGCGTTGTACAGCGCCTGGTCGGCGGATTTGAGCACTTCTTCAGGGCTGCGCTGCTCGGCCTGGCGTTCGGCCACACCGATGCTGACGGTCACCGACACGCTGGAAGCGCCATTGCCCACACGACGCTGGCGCCCCTGCTGGTCGTCGTGGGGACGGTCCGGGTTACGCAGTTTGATGTCGTAGTTGGCGATGATTTCGCGGATCTCTTCCAGGTGCGGCAGGCATTCATCCAGGGTCTTGCCGGCGAATACCACGGCAAATTCCTCACCGCCATAGCGGTAGGCCCGGCCGCCGCCGTTGACCTTGGACAACTTGCTGGCCACCAGGCGCAGTACCTGGTCGCCCACGTCGTGGCCATGGGTATCGTTGAAACGCTTGAAGTGATCGACGTCGCCCATGGCCAGCACATAATTGCGCCCCAGGCGCTGCATGCGCTCATTGAGCGCGCGGCGGCCCGGCAACCCGGTCAGCTCGTCACGGAAGGCCATTTGATAAGCCTCGTGGGCCACCCCGGCAGCGATCATCAGCATCACCTGGCTGCACATGATGTTCAGGGTGAACGGCAGGATGAACGTCTGCGGCAACATCCAGAACAACCCCAGCAACCCTACCAGCTGCGCGGCGTGCAGCGGTCTTGGTTGATACCAGTACTGCGCGGCCAGGGTCACAAAACCAATCAGGAACATCGGGTACGACAGCTGGATCAGGCTCATCCAGCGTCCATGCAAGGCGGGCCAGCGAATTTCGGCCAACCAGCTTAACAAGGCATGGGGGAAACTTTGTTCAAGGGCAAGCGCCACGCTGCCTACCGCAAACAGCACCGCGCAGCGTGCGACGAAGTCGCGAAACAGGTGGGTTTTTTCTTGCCAGACGGCGTAGATGCCGAACAGCAACGGTAACAACAGGCAACACAGATGGAAGACCACGGCCGCGTCGTCCCGCACGCGACCGTTATCGCGGTAGTAATCGGTCTGGGTATCCAGCAGGAAATAGACCACGTACACCGTGATCATCAGGAACAGCTCTCGTTGGCGCCGGTAGACCGCGCAGTACGAACCGCCCAGCAGCAGCACGAGGGTCGGCAGCACATTGAACAGTGAAGTGAAGAACACATTGAGATCCTTCACATACGCAGCCGAGAGCCCCGCCAGCAGTAAAAGCAGTGAAGGTAAAAAATGACTGAAACGTACAGCAGACGCGCGCGACAAGGGTAAAGCTCCGACCCACAAAAAAGATGGCATAGTGCCTTCACTGATCACAGTTAAGCACATTCAATGTGATGCGTATCACATTGCCATCACTGTAACGGCCGCTCGGAGCAATCCCTGAGTGCGGTACTGTGGTTTTTTATCGCGCAAAAAAAACCGCCGCTCCCGAAGGAGCGGCGGCTTTTGAAGCGAACTGGCCGAGGCTTAGTAGCCCAGGTCGAAGTTCTCTTCTTTCATGTCCATCAGGTTGTTGGCGCCCGACAACATGGTTGCAACGTGGGTGCGGGTACGCGGCAGGATGCGCTGGAAGTAGAAGCGCGCAGTCTGCAGCTTGGCGGTGTAGAAACCTTCTTCGGTGGTGCCGGCAGCCAGTTTCTCGGCGGCCAGGCGGGCCATGTCGGCCCAGAAGTAGGCCAGGCAGGCGTAGCCGGAGTACATCAGGTAATCCACCGAAGCGGCGCCGACTTCTTCACGGTCCTTCATGGCTGCCATGCCGACCTTCATGGTCAACTCGCCCCACTCTTTGTTCAGTGCCGCCAGCGGTGCAACGAATTCCTGTACGGCTTCGTTGCCTTCGTTGGCCTGGCAGAACTTGTGGACGATCTTGGTGAAGCCCTTCAGCGCTTCGCCCTGGGTCATCAGCACTTTACGGCCCAGCAGGTCGAGGGCCTGAATGCCGGTGGTGCCTTCGTACAGCATCGAAATGCGGCTGTCGCGAACGTTCTGCTCCATGCCCCACTCGGCGATGAAGCCGTGGCCGCCGTAGATTTGCACGCCGTGGTTGGCGGCTTCAAAACCGACTTCGGTCATGAACGCCTTGGCGATCGGGGTCATGAAGGCCAGCAGTGCGTCAGCCTGTTTCTTGGCTTCGTCGTCAGTGCCGTACTTGACCACGTCAACCTGCTTGGCGGTGAAGTACACCATCGCGCGGTTGCCTTCGGCGAAGGCTTTCATGGTCAGCAGCATGCGGCGCACGTCAGGGTGCACGATGATCGGGTCGGCTGCCTTATCTGGCGCTTTCGGGCCAGTCAGGGAGCGCATTTGCAGGCGGTCGCGAGCGTATTTGAGGCCGCCCTGGAAGCCGATTTCAGCGTGGGACAGGCCTTGCAGCGCGGTGCCCAGGCGAGCGGTGTTCATAAAGGTGAACATGCAGTTCAGGCCTTTGTTCGCCGGGCCGATCAGGAAACCGGTGGCCGCGTCGAAGTTCATCACGCAGGTGGCGTTGCCGTGGATACCCATCTTGTGTTCCAGGGAACCACAGGACACCGCGTTGCGTTCGCCAATCGAACCGTCGGCGTTCGGTACGAACTTGGGAACGATGAACAGCGAAATGCCTTTGGTGCCAGCCGGTGCGTCCGGCAGGCGAGCCAGCACGATGTGGACGATGTTGTCGGCCATGTCGTGTTCGCCGGCCGAGATGAAGATCTTGGTACCGGAAACCTTGTAGGAACCATCAGCCTGAGGCTCGGCCTTGGTGCGCAGCATGCCCAGGTCGGTGCCGCAGTGCGGTTCGGTCAGGCACATGGTGCCGGTCCACTCGCCCGACACCAGTTTGGTCAGGTAAGCCTCTTGCTGCTCGGGGGTGCCGTGCTCGGAAATGGTGTTCATCGCGCCATGGGACAGGCCCGGGTACATGCCCCACGACCAGTTGGCTTCGCCGACCATTTCGCTGACCGCCAGGCCCAGGGATTCCGGCAGGCCCTGGCCACCGTGCGCCACGTCGTGGGCCAGGCTTGGCCAGCCGCCTTCAACGAACTGTTTGTAGGCTTCTTTGAAACCGGTAGGGGTCTTAACGCCTGACTCGCTCCAGGTGCAACCTTCGATATCACCCACGCGGTTCAGCGGTGCCAGTACCTGCTCACAGAACTTGGCGCCTTCTTCGAGAATGGCGTCAACCATGTCCGGGGTAGCGTCCTGGCAAGCCGGCAGGCTCTGATAGTGCGCTTCATAGCCAAGCAGTTCGTCACGAACGAAGCGAATATCACGCAAGGGGGCCTTGTAGTCAGGCATAGCGATAAACCTCTGCTGATGTATCTGGGATGAACAACCGCATGGATGTGTTGTGGCGGTCAAACAGTTGTTTGAAACATACGTTTACGACCAATCCTTGTCAAGCGTCGCGCAAACGCCGTTTGTCATGACGCAGGTCAACGTCAGGCACGGCAAGGCCTGCAGCGAAATGCCGCATGACGATTCAGGGGGAAAAAGATTATTGAGCGGTGAAGATCAGTGTGAGAGCTGGCTTGCCTGCGATGCGGGCGCCGCGGTGTATCAGGAGGATCGAGGTGACGCTATCGCAGGCAAGCCAGCTCCCACAGAGAAGCCAGCTCGCACGATAAGAGGGGGGGTTATGCGTAAGTATCGATCAACGTGCCGAGCATTTCGTCGGAAGCCTTGGCGACTTTGGCGCCCAGTTCAACCTGGAACTTGCCTTGGGCCATCTCGACCATGTTGCTCGCCGAGTTGCTGGCCTGATTGGCGTCTACCGAACGCAAACGATCATTTTGCGCGTCCGAAGGCTGGGAAGTGGCGGCGCTGGCAATCTTGCCGGCGGCCTGGTCGACACGGTTCTGCCCGGTCTGAATCGCGCTCAGTCCCGAGTAAAACGCACTGCTACCAGAGATTTCCATGGCGTGAACCTGCCTATAAGAGAATCGTGAACTGTTATTGAAGCAGACCTACCGGCAAAACGCCCGTCAAAAACACTAATGGCATAATGCCTTCGCGATAGGCAAAACTAGTCAAGCAGGTCCAGTTGCAAGTACGCGGCGACCGCTTCGGCGCTGGGATGCTTGAGCTTGGGCACCCTTCCCAGGCATGGCGCGGGGAGTCGTTCAGCCAGGGTCGCGAGGTTTTCTTCCAGACGAGAGGTCTTGGGGTCGATGATATTGGCCACCCAGCCCGCCAGCGGCAACCCGTCCCGGGCGATGGCTTCTGCGGTCAACAACGCGTGGCTGATACACCCCAGCCGTACACCCACCACCAGGATCACGGGCAGCTTCAGCGCCTGGGCCAGGTCCGACAAATTGTCCTGGTCCGCCAATGGCACACGCCAGCCGCCCGCACCTTCGATCAAGGTGAAGTCCGCCTGCTTGGCGAGAACGTGCTGCATGGGTTTCAACAACGACTGCACCGTCAGCGCCACGCCGGCTTCACGGGCCGCCAGATGCGGCGCGATGGCCGGCTCGAAGGCCACCGGGTTGACCTCGGCATAACTCAACGGCAACGAACACTCGGCCAGCAACGCCAGGGCGTCCGAATTGCGCAGGCCCTTGGGCGTCAGCTGGCACCCAGAGGCTACCGGCTTGCCCGCCGCCGTACTTTTGCCGGCTTGCCGCGCGGCATGCAGCAGGCCGGCAGCGACGGTGGTCTTGCCGACGTCGGTGTCGGTCCCCGTGATGAAGTAAGCGGCATTCATAGAGGTTTCTCCAGGACGGCGTACACCACTTGATAAGTTGCCGGCAGGCCCTGGGCCTGGCGGAACTGCTCGTAGGCTTGCACCAGTGCAACAATCCGCGCCCGGCCCGTCAACCCTCCTGGGCGCCCCGGGTTCAGATTGTGCGCACCCAACGCTTTCAGTTCGTGGGTCAGGCTGCGCACGTCGGGGTAATGCAACACGTGGGGACACTGCTCCAGGCCGCGCACCCGCAAACCACTGGCTGCGCACAGTTGCTCATAAGCACTGAACGGCCGGAAGCGGTTCACATGAACCATGCCATCCGCTGCGCGCCAGCTTTCGCGCAACTCATCCAGCGTACCCACGCAGAGGCTGGCAAACGCCAGCACGCCACCGGGCTGCAATACGCGCCGCGCTTCGCTGAGCACTGCGGCAAAATCCGAACACCACTGCACTGCCAAACTGGAGTAGATCAGCCCGCAACTGGCGTCCTGCAAGGGCAAGCGCTCGGCATCGCCAGCGATGAAATGTTGTGCACCGCCCAGCGGCCGGGCGTGTTTGAGCATGCCCTCGGCGATATCCAGGGCCAAACCCTGGCTACCCGCAAATGACTGGCCCAGCACACGACTGAAATAGCCCGTGCCACTGCCCAGGTCCAGCCAGCGTTGTGGAGAAAGACCTTCGGGCAAACGCCGCAGCAGCTCGCTGCCCACCGCACGCTGCAACTCGGCAACGCTGTCGTAACTGGCGGCTGCGCGGGAAAAGGAGGCCGCTACCTGGCGCTTGTCTGGCAAGCCGCCGGGCAACACATGGGACAAATCAGTCATCACCGCACTCATGCAAAAAAGCCTGGATGGCCCCCGCCACACCGTGGGGGTCCTCCAGTAGAAAAGCGTGACCGGCCTGTTCAATCAGGCCGATTTCAACGTCAGGCAACAAGGCGAACAACTCACCGGCCACTTCAGCCGGAACCAGCCCGTCCAGCCCGGCAAACAGATGCAACTGCGGCCCTTGAAAGTCGACCAACGCCTGGCGGGTGTCCAATCGGCCCAACAGCTCCAGACCACTGAGCAAGGTCTGCGCGGAGGTTTTAGGGGCACCCGCCAGCAATAGCCGAGCAAGTGATCGGGGATCGCTGGAGCCCCGGGCGCAAAGCAGACTGAAGCGTTTTAACGTCGCAACCGGATCAAGGCGGCAACCGTTAAGAAACGCAATAAAATCCTGTTCGTGCATGCCATGGTCCCAGCGGGGCCAGGCCACGAAGCTTGCGTTGCTGGCAAAGGTGAGCAAACCGCAACAATGATCACCGCGCCGCGCGGCCAACTCGGCAGCAAGCATGCCGCCGAGGGACCAACCACCCAGCCAGACGTCTTGGGGCAAGGTCGAATCCAGCTCATCGAGCCACTCTTGAAGGTCGTCCGACTCCACGTCCGGCAACGGTTCGATCTGCACCTGCAAGTGTTCATCCAGCCCCTGCAACGCCGCCGCCAGCGGTTCCAGCGGCGAAACGCCGAGGCCCCAGCCAGGCAGCAATATCAGTCGATCACGCATGGTCGGGCTCCTGGCCTAACAAGCGGAAACACTCTTCCAATGCGCTTAACAATAGCTGCACCTGGGCTTCACTGTGGGCCGCCGTGAGAGTCACCCGCAGACGGGCACTGCCGGCGGGCACGGTCGGTGGGCGGATCGCGGTGACCATCAGCCCGCGCTCGCGCAGCATCTGCGACAAACGCACGGCGCGGGCACTGTCGCCAATCATGATCGGCTGGATCGGCGTGAAACTGTCCATCAGTTCCAGGCCAATCTGCTCGGCGCCCTGACGGAACTGGCGGATCAGCCCATTGAGATGCTCCCGCCGCCAATGCTCGGTGCGCAGCAGTTCCAGGCTTTTCAGCGTGGCGCAGGCCAATGCCGGCGGTTGGCTGGTGGTGTAGATATACGGGCGGGCGAACTGGATCAGGCTTTCGATCAGCTCTTCGCTGCCCGCCACAAAGGCGCCGGCGGTACCGAAGGCCTTGCCCAGAGTGCCGACCAGCACCGGCACATCTTCCTGGCTCAAGCCAAAATGCTCGACGATCCCGCCACCGTTGGCGCCCAAAGGCCCGAAGCCATGGGCGTCATCCACCATCAACCATGCGCCCTTGGCCCGGGTTTCACGGGCCAGTGAGGGCAGATCCGCCAGGTCACCGTCCATGCTGAACACGCCGTCGGTCACCACCAGCGTATTGCCGGTGGCTTTCTCCAGGCGCTTGGCCAGGCTTTCAGCATCGTTGTGCAGGTAACGATTGAAGCGCGCACCCGAGAGCAAACCAGCATCCAGCAACGAGGCGTGGTTAAGGCGGTCTTCCAGCACCGTATCGCCCTGCCCCACCAGCGCGGTGACGGCGCCAAGGTTAGCCATGTAACCGGTGGTGAACAGCAGCGCCCGCGGGCGACCAGTGAGGTCGGCCAGGGCCTCTTCCAGTTCATGGTGCGGCGTGCTGTGGCCGATCACCAGATGCGAAGCGCCGCCACCCACGCCCCAGCGAGCCGCGCCCGCGCGCCAGGCTTCAATCACTTGCGGGTGATTGGCCAGGCCCAGGTAATCGTTGTTGCAGAACGCCAGCAACGGCTGGCCGTCGACCACCACGTCAGGGCCTTGCGGGCTCTGCAGCAGTGGACGTTGGCGATACAGGTGTTCGGCACGACGAGCCGCAAGACGCGCGGCGAGATCGAAAGACATGAGACCTCGGTAGATCAGGTTGAACGCAGTCAAAAATGTGGGAGCGGGCTTGCTCGCGAAAGCAGTGGATCAGTCAGCTTATGTATTGGCTGACACACCGCCTTCGCGAGCAAGCCCGCTCCCACATTTGGATGGCATTCCAAAATGGACTTATCAAACAGCCGCGTTATAGAACTGCTCGCTGCTCTTCTGCTCCACCAGCGCCTGCTCGATCGCCGCCTGGTGCACTTCATCGGCGTGCTCTTCACGAGCTTCCGGCAAGATGCCCAGGCGCGAGAACAGTTGCATGTCCTTGTCCGCCTGCGGGTTGGCAGTGGTCAGCAGCTTGTCGCCGTAGAAAATCGAGTTGGCGCCAGCAAAGAATGCCAGGGCCTGCATCTGCTCGTTCATCGCCTCACGCCCGGCCGACAGCCGCACATGGGACTGCGGCATCAGGATGCGCGCCACCGCCAGCATGCGGATGAAGTCGAACGGGTCGATGTCGTCGGCGTTTTCCAGCGGCGTGCCGGCAACTTTCACCAGCATGTTGATCGGCACCGATTCCGGATGCTCCGGCAGGTTGGCCAACTGGATCAGCAGGTTGGCGCGGTCGTCCAGGGACTCGCCCATGCCGAGGATGCCGCCGGAGCAGATCTTCATCCCCGAATCACGCACGTACGCCAGGGTTTGCAAGCGCTCACCGTAGGTGCGGGTGGTGATGATCGAACCGTAGAACTCCGGCGACGTGTCGAGGTTGTGGTTGTAGTAATCGAGGCCGGCCTGGGCCAGGGCTTCGGTCTGGTCCTGATCGAGACGGCCGAGGGTCATGCAGGTTTCCAGGCCCATGGCCTTCACGCCTTTGACCATCTCCAGCACGTAGGGCATGTCTTTGGCTGACGGATGCTTCCAGGCGGCGCCCATGCAGAAACGGGTCGAACCGATGGCCTTAGCGCGAGCGGCCTCTTCGAGGACCTTCTGCACTTCCATCAGCTTCTCTTTTTCCAGGCCGGTGTTGTAGTGGCCCGACTGCGGACAATATTTGCAATCTTCCGGGCAGGCGCCGGTCTTGATCGACAGCAGCGTGGAAACCTGGACGCGGTTAGCGTCGAAATGCGCGCGGTGCACGGTCTGCGCCTGGAACAACAGGTCGTTGAAGGGCTGCACGAACAGCGCTTTGACTTCGGCTAAAGACCAATCGTGACGCAGGTTGGCAGTGATGCTGGCGCTCATGGGCGATTCCTTGATTATGCTTTGGCAAGCCCTGTGGGAGTAATACCCACAGGTACGACACGGATGCTCGGCATATTTAAGGAAGATTCATGCACTGTCAACTTGAGAACAAACACGAGGTTTACATCTGGTTAAAAAGCAACCAAACCTGTTTAATCTGCGATGAAAGCAGCGGAACGGCCGATCCTGTCTGCAGCGCCTGCGAAACCGAGCTGCCCTGGCTGATGGAACATTGCGAGGTGTGCGCACTGCCGTTGCCGGCGACGGGCCTGGTGTGCGGCCAGTGCTTGAAGCAACCTCAGGCGTTCAAGCAGGTCGTCGCGCCGTGGACCTACAGCTTCCCCATCGACAGCCTGATCAGCCGTTTCAAGCATCAGGCCCGCTGGCCGCTGGGGCATCTGCTTGCGCACCTGTTGGGACAATTCCTGCAACACCGCTATGAAGATGCCGCGCTGGCTCGCCCCGACTGCCTGCTGCCCGTGCCCTTGGCCCGCAAACGCCTGCGGGAACGGGGCTTCAACCAGGCGGCGATGCTCGCCCGCTGGCTGAGTGAGGACTTGAACATTCCCTGGGATGAGCACCTGCTGTCACGGCCGCGTGAAACCGTGGCGCAGCAAGACCTGGACGCCAGGACCCGCAAGCGCAACCTGCACCAGGCCTTCGCCCTGGCCGACGGCGCGCAAGTCAAAGGCCGGCACTTGGCGCTGATCGACGACGTACTGACCACCGGCGCCACCGCCAGCAGTCTCGCCCGCCTGTTGATGGATGCCGGCGCCCGACAGGTGGATGTGTATTGCCTGGCGCGTACGCCCAAGCCCGGCACATGACTTGACTCGCGGGCGTCCTGCCCGCAACGTCAGCCCATTCCATCGAAGCGTGTAACCATGTCCCTGCCAACCCTCTTGAGCCAACACATCGTCCGTCGCCCGCAGCGCATTGCACTGCTGCAACATATTGCCGAACAAGGCTCCATCACCCGCGCCGCAAAGAGTGCGGGGCTGAGCTACAAGGCGGCCTGGGACGCCATCGACGAACTGAACAACCTGGCGCAAAAGCCGCTGGTGGAACGCAGCGTTGGCGGCAAGGGCGGTGGCGGCGCCAGGTTGACGGCCGAGGGTGAGCGGGTATTACGCCTTTACCAACGCCTGCAGGTGTTGCAAGCCCAGGTGCTGGATTGCGCCGAAGACGCCAGCGACTTCAACCTGCTGGGCCGCCTGATGCTGCGCACCAGCGCACGTAACCAGTTGCACGGCCGGGTGATCGCCATCGACAGCCACGGCCGCAATGACCTGATTCGCCTGGAGCTGGCCGCTGGGCTGCGCCTGGATGCGCAGATCACCCACGACAGTACCTTGCGCCTGGAGCTGGAGATCGGCACCGAAGTCGTCGCCCTGATCAAGGCCGGCTGGCTTGAAGTACTGGCCGTCACGCAGGCAGCAACACCTGGACACAATTGCCTGGAAGGAAAAATCGAGGCCATTCTCGATGCCGAAGACGGCCCCAGCGAGGTGCGGATCACCTTGCCCAACGGCCAGGTTCTCTGCGCCCTGGCCCGGCCCGACGCGCTTGCGCAGATCCATGCCGCCGAAGGCCTGCAAGTGAAGGTGCAGTTCTCCCCCAGCAACGTCCTGCTGGGCACTCCGGTGTAGCGCTTCAAACTGCAACAATTTCGTCACGACTGCTCCCTAAGGTGGCTGCAAAAACCCGCAGGGAGCCTGAAATGAGCCTATTAGAAGAAAACCAAGCCACCGACCTGGAACAGATGGTCGGCCTCACCCGCCGGCGTTTTATCGGCGCCGGCGCCCTGTGCGGTGCCGCGATGTTCCTCGGCGGCAACCTGCTGACCCGCAGTGCCCTGGCGGTCAACGCCGCGTCGAACAGCCCGTTGCTGGGGTTCGCCAGCATCGCCTCGGCCACCAGCGACACCATCACCCTGCCGCCCGGCTACAGCGCTTCGGTACTGATCAGCTGGGGCCAGCCGCTGCACAAGAACGCGCCGGCCTTCGACCCCAGCGGCAACGGCACCGCCAAGGCCCAGGAACAGCAGTTCGGCGACAACAACGACGGCATGAGCCTGTTCGCCTTCCCCGGTGACGACAACCGCGCGCTGATGGCGATCAACAACGAATACACCAACTACCGCTACCTCTACGCCCACGGCGGCGCGCCGCAGTCGGCCGAAGACGTGCGCAAGGCGTTGGCCAGCGAAGGCGTGTCGGTGATCGAAGTACGGCGCAAAGGCGACACCTGGCAGTTCGTCCAGGACTCGCGCTACAACCGGCGCATCCACGGCAACTCGCCAATCCGCTTCGGCGGCCCTGCGGCGGGCCATGCCTGGCTGAAAACCAGCGCCGACAAAACCGGCAAAAAAGTCCTCGGCACCTTCCAGAACTGCGCCAACGGCAAGACCCCGTGGGGCACGTATCTCACCTGCGAAGAGAACTTTACCGACTGCTTCGGCAGCAGCAACCCGCAACAGACCTTCGACGCCGGGCAGAAACGCTATGGCGTGGTCGCCGCCAGCAAAGACATCAACTGGCACCCCCACGACCCGCGCTTCGACATGGCCAAGAATCCCAACGAACTCAACCGCCATGGCTGGGTGGTGGAAATCGACCCGTTCGACCCGCAATCCACACCGGTCAAGCGCACCGCCCTCGGCCGCTTCAAGCATGAAAATGCTGCGCTGGCGGAAACCCGCGACGGCCGCGCCGTGGTGTACATGGGCGACGACGAGCGCGGCGAGTTCATCTACAAGTTCATCAGCCGCGACAAGATCAATCACAAGAATCCCAAGGCCAACAAGGACCTGCTGGACCACGGCACCTTGTATGTGGCGATTTTCGACGCGGGCGACGGCAATGCCGACCATCCCAAGGGCCAGGGCCAATGGGTCGAGCTGACCTACGGTAAGAACGGCATCGACGCCAACAGCGGTTTTGCCAGCCAGGCCGAAGTGCTGATCCACGCGCGCCTGGCCGCCAGCGTGGTGAAAGCCACCCGCATGGACCGCCCGGAATGGATCGTGGTCAGCCCCACCGACGGCCAGGTGTATTGCACCCTGACCAACAACGCCAAGCGCGGCGAAGACGGCCAGCCGGTGGGTGGCCCGAACCCGCGGGAGAAAAACGTCTACGGGCAGATCCTGCGCTGGAAGGCCAACGCCAACGACCATGGCGCGCCGGACTTCAGCTGGGATTTGTTCGTGGTGGCCGGCAACCCGACCGTGCATGCCGGCACGCCAAAAGGCGGCTCGTCCAACATCAACCCGCAGAACATGTTCAACAGCCCGGACGGCCTGGGCTTCGACAAGGCCGGGCGGTTGTGGATCCTGACCGATGGCGACTACAGCAACGGTGGCGACTTTGCCGGGATGGGTAACAACCAGATGCTGTGTGCCGACCCGTCGACCGGTGAAATTCGCCGGTTCATGGTAGGGCCCGTGGCCTGTGAAGTGACCGGGATCAGCTTCTCGCCGGACCAGAAAACCCTGTTTGTGGGGATTCAGCATCCGGGGGAAACCGGTGGGTCGACCTGGCCGGAGCATCTGCCAAATGGCAAGCCACGGTCCTCGGTGATGGCGATTCGTCGGGATGATGGCGGGATCGTCGGCGCCTGATAAGGCCTCTTCGCGAGCAAGCCCGCTCCCACATTTGACCGCATTCCAAAGCCAGGACTCGGTTTAATGTGGGAGCGGCGGTGCGACGATTCGACTTGCTCGCGAAGGCGTCAGAACAGTCACCACCTATCCACCCCTGGGTGCGTTACCATACCCGGCCGGACGCGGCGCCCTGCTGCGCGCAGGAGTTCGCATGGCACACCCGTTTGAAACACTGACCCCTGACCTGGTGCTCGACGCAGTCGAAAGCATCGGTTTCCTCAGCGACGCCCGCATCCTCGCGCTCAACAGCTACGAAAACCGTGTCTACCAGGTCGGCATCGAAGACTCCGAGCCCTTGATCGCCAAGTTCTATCGGCCGCAACGCTGGACCAACGAAGCGATCCTCGAAGAACACAGCTTCACCTTCGAACTGGCCGAGTGCGAAGTGCCGGTGGTGGCGCCGATGATTCACAACGGTGAAAGCCTGTTCGAGCACGCGGGTTTTCGCTTCACCCTGTTCCCGCGCCGTGGCGGACGCGCACCGGAGCCGGGCAACCTCGACCAGTTGTATCGCCTCGGCCAATTGCTCGGCCGCCTGCATGCGGTCGGTTCCACCCGCCCCTTCGAACACCGCGAAGCCCTGGGCGTGAAGAATTTCGGTCACGACTCCCTGAACACCCTGCTGGAGGGCAATTTCATCCCTCGCAGCCTGCTGCCAGCCTACGAGTCCGTGGCCCGCGACCTGCTCAAGCGTGTGGAGGAGGTCTACAAGGCCACGCCCCACAAGAACATCCGCATGCACGGCGATTGCCACCCCGGCAACATGATGTGCCGCGACGAGATGTTCCATATCGTCGACCTCGACGACTGCCGCATGGGCCCCGCCGTTCAGGACCTGTGGATGATGCTCGCCGGTGATCGTCAGGAATGCCTGGGGCAACTGTCGGAATTGATGGACGGCTACCAGGAATTCCACGACTTCGACCCGCGCGAACTGGCCCTGATCGAACCCCTGCGTGCCCTGCGCCTGATGCACTACAGCGCCTGGCTTGCACGGCGCTGGGACGACCCGGCGTTCCCCCACAGCTTTCCCTGGTTTGGCAGCGAACGTTACTGGGGCGACCAGGTGCTGGCGTTGCGCGAGCAGTTGTCGGCGCTCAATGAAGAACCCTTGAAACTGTTCTAACGCACACCACAATCCCCTGTAGTAGCTGGCTTGCCGGCGATGCAAGCGCCTCGGTGTATCAGTGGAACCGAGGTGAAGCCATCGCCGGCAAGCCAGCGCCTACAGAAAAGCACATCCCACTGACTGACAAATATCCTTACAATCGCGGCTTTGTTAGCTGCCTAAGCAAGGATTCTGCATGCAAGCCGCCAACCCCCGTCGCGGGTACATATTGGGCCTGAGCGCCTACGTCATCTGGGGCCTGTTCCCGATCTACTTCAAGGCCATCGCCAGCGTTCCCGCCGCAGAAATCATCGTCAACCGCGTGCTGTGGTCGGCGCTGTTCGGCAGTCTGCTGCTGATAGTCTGGAAACACCCGGGCTGGCTCCGAGAACTGCGGGACAACCCCAGGCGCCTGGCGATCCTGGCCCTGAGCGGCACCTTGATCGCGGCCAACTGGCTGACCTATGTGTGGTCGGTGAACAGTGGCCGCATGCTGGAGGCCAGCCTGGGTTACTACATCAACCCGCTGGTGAACGTGCTGCTGGGCATGGTGATCCTCGGCGAGCGCCTGCGCCGCCTGCAATGGGTGGCCGTGGGCCTGGCAGCGGTAGGTGTGGCGCAACAGGTATGGCAAGTCGGCAGCCTGCCGTGGGTATCCCTGGTCCTGGCGGCGACCTTTGGTTTCTACGGGTTGATCCGCAAGCAGGCGCCGGTCAAGGCATTGCCCGGGCTGGTGGTGGAAACCTGGATGCTGGTGCCGATTGCCATCGCATGGTTGCTGTTCAACCCCTCGGCCCACAGCGCACAGATGGAATTCTGGAGCACCTCCGAAGCGTGGTGGCTGGTGGCCGCAGGTCCGGTGACGCTGATCCCGCTGGTGTGTTTCAACGCCGCCGCACGGCATTTGCCCTACACCGCCCTGGGCTTCCTGCAATACGTGGCGCCCACCCTGGTGCTGCTGGAAGCCGTGCTGTTATTCAACGAACACCTGGCACCCGCCACGCTGATCGCCTTCTGCTTTATCTGGGCCGGCCTGGTGGTTTACAGCATCGACGCCTGGATGACTGTGCGGAAAAACTGATCAAATAACGTACAAACCTCTGCAAGCCACGGCCGGTGTGGCTTGCAGGCATTCACCCCAAGGTTATCCACAGCCTGGTCCCCGGCGTTTGTGCACAAGCCCTTGAAACTGTTCGTTTTTTAGCCAGCCGGCGAAGAGCCACGGCCCGCCTGGGCCGGACGCGGGTCTCTACAGGTTATCCACAGGCCCATGCAAGATTTCCATGCATAACCTTGTGGGCAACTATTCCTCGCTGCGTAGTTCCAGTTCCACCATCAAGTCGTCGGCCAGGGTTTCCAGCGCCGCCTGCAAGGTTTCCAGCGGCAGCGTCAACGGCACCGCCAGCAAGGCTTCGGCGTGGAACAGCAGGTCGCTGCTCATGGGCGCCGGGCGCACGTCGGTGATCAAGCGCTCCAGGTTGACACCCTGCTTGCTGAGCAGCGCGGTGATGTCGCGAACAATCCCCGGCCGGTCGTTACCGACCAGTTCCATCGCGATGGGTTGCGACTCGCTGGGGGCGAGCGAACTGCTTTCGCCCAGCAGCACGCGAATGCCGTGGGTGGACAAGTCTTCCAGCGCGCCAATCAAGTCCAGCCGATTTTCCGCCGGCACGCTCACCCGCAAAATCCCGGCAAACTGCCCGGCCATGTGCGCCATGCGGCTTTCCAGCCAGTTGCCGCCATGGGCGGCGATGCATTGGGCGATGCGTTCGACCACACCGGGTTTGTCCGGGGCGATGACAGTCAGTACGAGATGGTCCATGGTGTCGTCCTCTTCTTATGAAAATCAGGTAGGAACCAGGCGTTCCCCTCGTACCTACCAAGGTGGACTCAGGTAGCCACGAAAACAAATCGTGTACCATTTTTATATTTATATGGAACAATCCAATAGTTTTTTGAGAACATCCCGTACCCCACTGTGACCGTACGACCAAAGTGGGTCGCTAAACGACGTATTTAGTCTAATTTTCACAACCGCAACTCATCATGTAGTATGCCCAATCGCGCACTACATAACGTTAGGTCGATGTCTGCCAAGGCAACCACGCACCGCGACGCAGCCCGCCCAGCCGCCTTCTACGGCATGTACTGGTGCAGCGTGTTCACGGTTTACATGGCCAGAGGCTTCATTGGTAAATTGAAAAGCTGAAAAGCGCATAAGCTCCGCAGAGTGAGGCAAGCAATGACTGAACACGTTCAAGTCGGTGGCCTGCAGGTCGCCAAAGTCCTGTTCGACTTCGTGAACAACGAAGCCATTCCTGGTACCGGCATTACCGCCGACCAGTTCTGGGCCGGTGCCGACAAGGTCATCCACGACCTGGCGCCGAAGAACAAAGCCCTACTCGCCAAACGCGACGATTTTCAAGTGCGGATCGACACCTGGCACCAGGCACACGCCGGCCAGGCACACGACGCCGTGGCCTACAAAGCCTTCCTTCAAGATATCGGATACCTGCTGCCAGAAGCCGCGGATTTCCAGGCCTCGACCCAAAACGTCGATGAAGAAATTGCCCACATGGCCGGCCCGCAGCTGGTAGTGCCGGTGATGAACGCCCGTTTCGCCCTCAACGCCTCGAATGCGCGCTGGGGTTCGCTGTATGACGCGCTCTATGGCACCGATGCCATCAGCGAAGCCGACGGCGCCGAGAAAGGCAAAGGCTACAACAAGGTGCGTGGCGACAAGGTCATCGCCTTCGCCCGCGCCTTCCTCGACGAAGCCGCACCACTGGCTGCCGGCAGCCACGTGGACTCCACTGGCTACAAGATCGTCGACGGCAAGCTCGTGGTCAGCCTCAAGGGCGGCAGCAACAGCGGCCTGCGCAGCGATGCCCAGTTGATCGGCTACCAGGGCGACGCAGCCAAGCCGACTGCCATCCTGCTGAAGCACAACGGCCTGCACTTCGAAATCCAGGTCGACGCCAGCACCCCGGTCGGCCAGACCGACGCCGCCGGCGTGAAAGACGTGCTGATGGAAGCCGCCCTGACCACCATCATGGACTGCGAAGACTCCGTCGCCGCCGTCGATGCCGATGACAAGGTGGTGATCTACCGCAACTGGCTCGGCCTGATGAAGGGCGACCTGTCGGAAGAAGTCGCCAAGGGTGGCAAGACCTTTACCCGCACCATGAACGCCGACCGCGTCTACACCGGTGCCGACGGCAAGGAAGTGACCCTGCACGGTCGTTCGCTGCTGTTCGTGCGTAACGTTGGCCACTTGATGACCATCGACGCGATCCTCGACAAGGATGGCAACGAAGTGCCGGAAGGCATTCTCGATGGCCTGCTCACCAGCCTGTCGGCGATCCACAGCCTTAACGGCAACACCAGCCGCAAGAACAGCCGCACCGGTTCGGTGTACATCGTTAAACCGAAAATGCATGGCCCGGAAGAAGCCGCGTTCACCAACGAGCTGTTTGGTCGCATCGAAGACGTGCTGAAGCTGCCGCGCAATACGCTCAAAGTCGGGATCATGGACGAGGAGCGTCGTACCACGGTCAACCTCAAGGCCTGCATCAAGGCGGCCAGCGAGCGTGTGGTGTTTATCAACACCGGCTTCCTCGACCGTACCGGCGACGAGATCCACACCTCCATGGAAGCCGGCGCGATGGTGCGCAAGGCCGCCATGAAGGCCGAGAAGTGGATCGGCGCCTACGAAAACTGGAACGTGGACATCGGCTTGAGCACCGGCCTGCAAGGCCGCGCACAAATTGGTAAAGGCATGTGGGCGATGCCCGACCTGATGGCCGCCATGCTGGAGCAGAAGATTGCTCACCCGCTGGCCGGCGCCAACACGGCGTGGGTTCCTTCGCCGACGGCGGCTGCGCTGCATGCGCTGCACTACCACAAGGTTGACGTGTTCGCCCGCCAGGCCGAACTGGCCAAGCGCGAACGTGCTTCGGTAGACGATATCCTGACCATTCCCCTGGCCCAGAATACCGATTGGTCCGAGGAAGAAATCCGCAACGAGCTGGACAACAACGCCCAGGGCATCCTCGGTTACGTGGTGCGCTGGATCGACCAGGGCGTGGGTTGCTCGAAAGTCCCGGACATCAACGACGTCGGCCTGATGGAAGACCGCGCCACCCTGCGTATCTCCAGCCAGCACATTGCCAACTGGTTGCGCCACGGCATCGTCAATGAAGCCCTGGTGATGGAAAGCCTCAAGCGCATGGCGCCGGTGGTGGACCGTCAGAACGCCGGGGATGCGCTGTACCGTCCGCTGGCTCCGGATTTCGACAGCAACATCGCGTTCCAGGCAGCGGTGGAGTTGGTGATTGAGGGGACGAAGCAGCCGAACGGCTATACCGAGCCGGTGTTGCACCGTCGGCGTCGGGAGTTCAAGGCTAAAAACGGCCTGTAAATAAAAAAGCCCTGGTCGAGAGATCAGGGCTTTTTTGCAGCGGTTTAAGAAGAACTGAGTTTATAACCGCCATTGAGAACGACGGTATTACCATCCGACTCGAACCGCACATTCAAAAAGTTACCCTTGTGCGTGAAAGCGGTACCGGTCGGGGAGCGTTCAACTTCAAGAAAGATCTTCCCTTCAGTGGGTCCGAAATAATCCTTACCGTCTGGCGCACGGTAAGTCACGCGCCTGCCCCTTGCCTCGAATTCATGAAGGCCGTTCGGCACATCGTGCCCATAATCCAGGTCAATACGCTCTTGACCTGCCCCAAGCACCGCTGTCCATGACAGGAACCCGAGGACTTCCTTGGTGCTGAAAAACCGAAACTTGCCGGGAGCAAGCACAAGAACAAAAGCATCCCCGGATTGTGCCCTCACCCTTGCGTCCTGCAAGGCCTTATCTTCAACTCGAAAAAGTTTGGTGCTCATAGCGAACTCCTGTTCATGGCTTTGTGAGGCGCTAATCGACGATCAGCACACCCCAAACCAGTAAACAGACGCTCTCAAGCTATTCCTACTGTCAGAATTGACAGTTCTTCGCGAAATCAGACCAATGGCACCGTCTAGGACGCCATCCCCAACTCCCGCTTCACCATCTTCGCCAGCTTCACGCTATCAATCGGCTTGAGCAAAAAGTCCACCACGCTCAAGTGCATCGCATCAATCACATCCGGCGCTTCGGCGTCACCCGACATGATGATGATCGGCAGCGCCGCCCGGGTGGATTCGCGCACCTGGCGAATCAATTGCAGCCCGTTGCTCGGCGTCATGCGCAGGTCGGTGATCAGCAAGCCGATGGAGCTGCTGGAACTCAACAAGTCCCATGCAGCCTCGCCGCTGTCGGCGGTCATGCAACGAATGCCGTCCAGGCCAAGAATTTCTGCCAACAGTTCGCGCGCGTCCTTGTCGTCATCCACGATCAAAACCCGTTGTGGCGGCAAATCCGGCTCCTGCATAACAGCACTCAGGGCCTCGCGCTCGGCATCACTCAAAATATCGTGGTCGGACATACGTTTCTCGGCAGTTCTATTCAATCTCCCAGCACAGAAGTCAGACATCGCCGGAAGGGCGAACAATGTGCACTTCGTCGGAAAGTTTGCCTAGTGGGCGTTCTACGGGGTTTGGACGATATTCATGTAAGGTTTTTCCCTAGTAAGTGAGGGCGAATCGCTACCTAGACTTACGTCCAATGGGCACCCGCAGCGCAGGAGTCGACCATGGGGCACGATAACGACAAAAAAACTGCGGTCATAGGTATGAGTAAAGCTGATGCTTTCACACAAGCGGGGAAAACCGCTGTGTTGCAGAACATCCACGGCACCCTGCAATTCCTGCAACGTTTCCCGCCGTTCAACCAAATGGAAAACGCCCACCTGGGATTTCTGGTAGAGCAGTGTCAATTGCGCTTCTACGGCCCCGGCGAGAGCATCCTCAAGCCCTCGGGCGGGCCGGTGGAACACTTCTATATCGTCAAGCAGGGGCGCGTAGTCGGCGAGCGGCCGGACTCGACAGAAACCACCTTTGAAATCACCACCGGTGAATGTTTTCCGCTGGCGGCGCTGTTGGGGGAGCGGGCCACCCGTACCGAGCACAAAGCCGCCGAAGACACCTTCTGCCTGCAACTGAACAAGCCGGCCTTTATCAAGCTGTTCGCCCTTTCCAGCGCGTTTCGCGACTTTGCCTTGCGCGGCGTGAGCAGCTTGCTGGACCAGGTCAACCAGCAAGTCCAGCAAAAGGCCGTGGAAACCCTCGGCACCCAATATTCGCTGAACACCCGCCTGGGCGAATTGGCCATGCGTCACCCGGTCACCTGCAGCCCGCTGACGCCGCTGCGTGAAGCGGTCACGCAAATGCACGAGCAGCAAGTGGGCAGCATTGTGATCGTCGATGAACACAAGGCGCCCCTGGGGATTTTCACCCTGCGGGACCTGCGCCAGGTGGTGGCCGACGGCACCAGTGATTTCAACCAGGGCATCGAGCGCCATATGACCCAGGCGCCGTTTTTCCTCACGCCGGACCACAGCGCCTTCGACGCGGCGATTGCGATGACCGAGCGGCATATCGCCCACGTGTGCCTGGTCAAGGATCAGCGCCTGTGTGGCGTGGTGTCCGAGCGTGACCTGTTTTCCCTGCAGCGGGTTGACCTGGTGCACCTGGCGCGCACCATCCGCAATGCGCCCAGGGTCGAAAACCTGGTGGCGATTCGCGGCGAAATCGGCCAGTTGGTGGAGCGCATGCTCGCCCACGGCGCGTCGTCTACGCAGATCACCCACATCATCACCTTGCTCAACGATCACACGGTGTGCCGTGTCATCGAGTTGACCCTGGCCGACAAGGGCGACCCGGGCGTGCCATTCAGCTGGCTGTGTTTCGGCAGCGAGGGCCGCCGCGAGCAGACGCTGTATACCGACCAGGACAACGGCATCCTGTTCGAAGCCCGGGACGCCGCCGAAGCCGCCGAGATTCGCGGGCGCCTGCTGCCGCTGGCACAACAGATCAACCAGAGCCTGGCGCTGTGCGGCTTCAGCCTGTGCAAGGGCAATATCATGGCCGGTAACCCGGAGCTGTGCCTGTCCCGGGCGGAATGGGCGCGGCGCTTTGCCGGGTTTATTCGTGAGGCGACGCCGGAGAATCTGCTGGGTTCGAGCATCTATTTTGATTTGCGGGTGGTGTGGGGCGATGAGCAAGGGTGCGAGCAATTGCGCCAGGGCATTCTCGACCAGGTGGCAGACAACCGTTTGTTCCAGCGCATGCTGGCCGAGAACGCGTTGCGCCAGCGCCCGCCGGTAGGGCGCTTCCGGGATTTTGTGTTGACGCGCAAAGGCGCCGACAAGGCAACCCTCGACCTCAAGGTGCAAGGCCTCACGCCATTTGTCGACGGTGCCCGGCTGCTGGCATTGGCCAACGGCATCAGCGCCATCAACACCCTGGAGCGCTTGCGCCAACTGGTGGCCAGGGAAGTCATCGAACGCCTTGATGGCGCCGCCTATGAAGAGGCCTATCACTTCATCCAGCAAACCCGCATGCAACAACACCAACTGCAAACCCGCGAGAACCTGCCCTACTCCAACCGCGTCGATCCCGACAGCCTCAACCACCTCGACCGGCGCATCCTGCGCGAATCCCTGCGCCAGGCCCAACGCCTGCAAGGCAGCCTGACGTTGCGGTATCAGCTGTGAGCTGGTTTGGCTGGTTGCGCAAACCCAAACCTGGCCTGGATGCGGCGCAACAACGGCGCGTCGAGCAATTGCCCACACCTGGGGAGCTGGGGGACGGATCGCTGCGGGCCCAGCGCTGGGTGGTGGTGGACCTGGAAACCAGCGGCCTGAACCTCAATCGTGACCAGGTGCTTTCGATTGGCGCCGTGGTGATCGAGGACGGCGCAGTGGACTTCTCGCAATTATTCGAGCGCACCCTGCACCGGGCCGAGACCAAGCTCAGCCCCAGCGTGCTGATCCATGGCCTGGGGCCCAGCGCCATTGCAGCGGGCAGTGACCCGGCAGAAGCGCTGATGGACTTCATGGAGTTTGTCGGCGACAGCCCGCTGCTGGCGTTTCATGCGCCCTTCGATCAACACATGCTGTGCCGGGCACTCAAGGACAGCCTGGGCTATCGCTTGAACCACCCGTTCCTGGACGTGGCCGACATCGCCCCGCTGCTGTGCCCCGACGCCAACATCCGCGAAGCCGGGCTGGATGACTGGATCACGCATTTCAAGCTGCAAGTGGGCGAGCGTCACCATGCCAGTGCGGATGCGCTGGCAACGGCGGAACTGATGCTGATTTTGTTCAGCCGCGCACGGCAGCAGCAGATCGACAGCCCGCACGCGTTACAACAGCGCCTGGGCCAATGGAAACGCCGCAAGCAAGCCCCCTCATTCTAATGGTGGCGAGGGAGCTGCTCCCGCTGGGGTGCGAAGCGCCCCCAAATCAGCCAACCCATTTCCAACTGAATAAATGCACTGCCAGGATTACGACTGCTGCGCAGCCGAGCGGGAGCAAGCTCCCTCGCCACAGTAAGCGGCATCATCATGATAGATATCATTACGCCGCCGCCCGACCAACGCCAATTGCACCCGCCTTACACCTCTGCCACAATCGCGAATAATTCTCGTTAGTTTAAACTTTCCGATCGGTGTCGCCTTGTCGTCAATCCAAAGTCCCCACAGTGAGCTTGTTGGCGCGTTGTACCGCGACCATCGCCGCTGGCTGTTGGCGTGGCTGCGACGCAACGTGGCCTGCCCCAGCCGCGCCGAAGACCTCAGCCAGGACACCTTCATGCGCCTGCTGGGCCGTGAAGAACTGCGTGAACCCCGCGAGCCGCGGGCGTTCCTGGTGGCCATCGCCAAGGGCCTGCTGTTCGATTATTTCCGCCGCGCCGCGCTGGAACAGGCTTACCTCAGCGAACTGATGCTGATCCCGGAAAGCGAGCACCCGTCCCCGGAAGAACAGCAACTGATCCTCGAGGACCTCAAGGCCATCGACCGCCTGCTGGGCAAACTCTCGAGCAAGGCCCGCGCGGCCTTCCTCTATAACCGCCTCGACGGCATGGGCCACGCCGAAATCGCCCAGCGCCTGGGGGTTTCCGTGCCGCGGGTGCGGCAATACCTGGCCCAGGGTATCCGCCAGTGCTACATCGCCCTGTATGGCGAGCCGCTGTGAGCCCGGTCAGTTCCAAGCCGGTGTCGGCGCGGGTGCTCGACGCGGCCATTGCCTGGCAACTGTCCCTCGGTTCGGGCGACGGCAGCGCCGTGGAGCAGGAAGAATTCGCCAAATGGCTGGCCAGCAACGAAGAACACGCCCGCGCCTGGCGCCAGTTGGGCATGCTCGATCAGCGTTTCAGTGTGGCCTCGGGCCCGGCCCGTGCGGCATTGCTGCAGTCGCGCGAAGGCATTCGCCGCCGCGTGCGCAAGCTCGGCAGCGGCCTGGCCAGTGTGGTGCTGGTGTGCGGCCTGGCATTGTTCGTCGGCCAGCGCTACGTGCCGCTCAACTATTGGCTGGCAGACCAGCGCACCGCCACCGGTGAACAGCGCACCCTGAAGCTGGCGGATGGCACCGTGATCAACCTCAACACCCACAGCGCCATTGACGTGCGCTTTGACGAGAAACGTCGGCTGATCGTATTGCAGGAAGGCGAGATCCTTGTCGAAACCGGCCACAGCGACGCCCGCCCGTTTTTTGTCGAAACCCGCGAAGGCAGCCTGCGCGCCCTGGGCACACGGTTTATCGTCAAGCGCGAGGAAGATGGCACCCGCCTCAGCGTGTTGCAGTCTGCCGTCGGCGCACAGCCTGAAGCGCTGCATCAAGAGCAGATCTTCAAGGAAGGCCAGCAAGTGCTGATGCGCCGCGACAGCCTCGGCCCGATGCTTGCCGTCAGCCCCGGCACCGACGCCTGGACGCGCGGCATGCTGGTGGTGGACAACGCGCGGCTCGGCGATGTGGTTGCCGAACTGAGCCGCTACCGCACCGGTTACCTGGGTGTGGATAAACAGGTGGCCGACCTGCGGATTACCGGCAGCTTTCCGTTGCACGACACCAACCTGGCACTGAACGCGCTGCTGCCGACCTTGCCGGTGCAGATTCAACAACACACGCCGTGGTGGGTGACGGTGGCGCCCAAGCCGTAGGCTCCTGTGGTGCATAGGCCATTGTCATCGCAGGCAAGCCAGCTCCCACAGGTGGAATGCGTTCCCCTGTGGGAGCTGACTTGCCTGCGATGAGGCCCTCAAAAACAGCACTCACCCACTAATCGAAATTATTTTCATCGAGCCCTATCACTTTTTGCATCTCGCTCGGCACATAGGCAATTGAGAAATATTTCCATTCAGGAGCCACCCTATGTCCCGCACGCTAGACACCTTGTTGCGCCCCAGCCTGTTGGCCGTGGCCATTGCCCTCAGCGCCCCGCTGGCCAGCACCCAGTTGCTCGCCGCCGAACAAGCGTCCAGTGTGCGCGCCTACAATCTGCCGGCAGCGTCGCTGGCCACCACCCTGAACCAGATCGCCAGCCAGGCCGGTTTGGCGCTGACGCTGAACCCGGGGTTGGCAGCGGGCAAGACTTCCGCGCCGGTAAAAGGGCAATTCGATGCACAAGGCGCATTGCGTGAAGCGTTGCGCGGGACCGGGCTGCAACTGGAGCAAAGCAGTGCAGGCACGTTCAGCCTGGTAGCGATCCCGGATGGGGTCGTGGCATTGCCGGAGACCAGCATTACCGGCCAGGCCGACGCGGAAAGCGCATGGGGGCCGGTTGATGGTTACCTGGCGACCCGCACCGCTGCCGGCACCAAGACCGATACCGCACTGGTCGAAGCCCCGCGTTCGATCTCCGTCGCCACTCGCCAGCAAATGCAGGACCGCAACGTCCAGAACCTGGATGACGCCGTCAAATACATGCCCGGTATCGTGTCCGCCAGCTACGGCAGTGACACCCGCTACGACTGGATGCGTGTACGCGGCTTCGAACCCACCCAGTTCCTCGACGGATTGCCGCTGCCACGCGGCGTGTATGCCAACCCGAAAGCCGAAACCTGGAACCTCGACCGCCTTGCGCTGCTGCGTGGGCCGGCCTCGTCGGTCTACGGCCAGACGCCACCGGGTGGCCTGCTGGATATGGTCAGCCGCCGCCCCAGCGCTGAATCGAGCAATGCCATCCAGGTGCAGTACGGCAGCGACAACTACCGCCAGATCAACTTCGCCAGCACCGGCAAGATCGATGATGAAGGCCAGTTTCTCTACGGCCTCAGCGGTGTGGTGCGCGACGCCGGCACCCAGGTCGATCACATCGACAACAAGCGCTACAACATCGCCCCCAGCCTGACCTGGAATATTGATACCGACACCAAGCTGACGTTCCTGTCGCAGTTCACCCGCGACGATACCGGTGCTACCAGTCAGTTCCTGCCCATTGTCGGCACCAAGATCAAATCGCCGCTGGGGGACATCTCTCATCACAAGAACCTCGGCGACCCGGACTACGAGTACTACGACCGCACCTACTACGCGCTGGGCTACGCCTTCGAGCATCGCTTCAACGATACCTGGCAGTTCAAGCAGAACCTGCGTTACACCAAGTCGGAGCTGGCTTTCCAGCAGCTGACCGTGGGTTCCTACGGTTACTCGACCATTGATGCCGAGGGCAATACCAGCCGCTCGTCGACCAACGTGGACGAAAACATCGGCCAGTTCGCCGTCGACAACAATTTCCAGGCTGACTTCGCCACCGGTGATATCACCCACACGCTGTTGCTCGGCCTGGATCACCAGCGCACCGACACCTCGTACCTGTCGATCTTCGGTGACGGCGGCACAGTCAACCTCTACAACCCCGTCAACACCAAGCCGGTGGTGCGTCCGGCGCGCTCCACCGCTTATTACGACTACAACCAGAAAACCATCCAGACTGGCCTTTACGCCCAGGACCAGATGGCCCTGGACCAGTGGCGCCTGACCCTCGGCGGGCGTGAAGACTGGGTGCACCAAGGCACCACCTACTTCAACAAAAACGATGCAACCAATACCGACCGCAGCAAGAACTTCAGTGGCAACGCCGCGCTGAGCTATGTGTTCGATTCGGGCTTCGTTCCGTACCTCTCCTACGCCGAATCGTTCCAGCCAGCGAGTAACGCCAGCGTCTCGCCAACCGAGTCGTACAAACCCACCGAAGGCAAGCAATGGGAATTGGGGGTCAAGTACCAGCCACCCGGCTCAAATACCCTGCTGAGCGCTGCGGTCTATGACCTGACCCAAAAGAACGTGCTGGTTACCAGCTTCGGTGCCGGTGGCCAGTCGATCACCGACCAGACCGGCGAAGTGAAGGTCAAGGGCCTGGAATTGGAAGCCGTCTCTGACGTGACCGAGAACCTTAAGGTCATCGCGGCATACACCCTGGCCAAATCCGAAGTGCAAAAAGGCCAATACAAAGGCAACCGCCTGCAACTGATGCCAAACCAGCAAGCCTCACTGTGGACCGACTACACCTGGCACGCCGGTGTGCTCGACGGTTTCGGCATTGGCGCGGGTGCCCGCTACACCGGCAATACCTATGGCGACCAGGGCAACACCTGGCTGGGCAAGGCCAATGCCTACACCGTGTTCGATGCCTCCGTGCATTACGACCTCGGCCGCCTGGACAATAGCCTCAAGGGGGCTTCGGTGAAACTGAATGCCACCAACCTGTTCGACAAGGACTACATTTCCACCTGCGATGCTTCCTACTGCTACTACGGCGACCAGCGCAGCGTCGTCGCCAGTGCCACCTACCAGTGGTAATCGGCTGAGTTAACAACCGGGCCGCCCCCGTGGGCGGCTTCGGTGTGTCTGAAGGCTAGAAAATGAAAAGCAAAACCATCCGCCGCTGGTCCTTCATCCACACCTGGACCAGCCTCGTCTGCACCGTATTCCTGCTGCTGCTCGCCCTCACCGGCCTGCCGTTGATCTTCCACCACGAGATCGACCACCTGCTGGGCAACGAACCCGAGCTGGCACAGATGCCCGCCGATACCCCACAGCTGAACCTCGAACAGCTTGTTGCCAAAGCCCAGGCCCATCGCCCCGGCGAAGCCATGCAATACCTGGCCTGGGACGAAGACGACAAGAACGGCGTGATCGCGATCATGGCCGCCACCGCCGGCACCGAACCCAATTCCTCCCACACCTTCATGCTCGACGCCCGCACCGGCGAGGCCGTGGAAACGCCTTCGGCCAACGGCGGGCTGACGATGTTCCTGCTGCGCCTGCACGTCGATATGTTCGCCGGGCTGCCGGGCAAGTTGCTGCTGGCGTTCATGGGCATTCTGTTTGTGCTGGCGATCATCTCCGGCACGGTGTTGTACCTGCCGTTCATGCGCCGGCTGAAATTCGCCACCGTGCGCCAGGACAAATCCACGCGCCTGCGCTGGCTCGACCTGCACAACCTGATCGGCGTGGTCACCCTGACCTGGGCGCTGGTAGTGGGCGTGACCGGCGTGATCAGCGCCTGCGCCGACCTGATCATCGCCGCGTGGCGCACCGACAGCCTCAGCGCAATGATCGAGCCTTACAAAAACGCCCCGCCGCTGACCCTGCGCGCCCCCGCCACCGACCTGCTGACGATTGCCGCCAAGGCCGCGCCCGGGATGGAGCCGGACTTTATCGCGTTCCCCGGCACGCGTTTCTCCAGCGAGCATCACTACGCGGTGTTCATGAAAGGCAGCACCCACCTGACTTCACACCTGCTGACGCCGGTATTGATCGACGCCAGCAACCTGCACGTCACCGCCATCGCCGAACGGCCGTGGTACATGGACGCCATGGGCATGTCCCAGCCGCTGCACTTTGGTGACTACGGCGGCATGCCGATGAAGATCCTATGGGCGGTGCTGGATGTGCTGACCATCATCGTCCTGGGCAGTGGCGTGTACCTGTGGCTGGTGCGGCGCAAGGCGGCCAAGTCATGAAGCCGAGGCAATCGAGTTTCTGGAAGGTATTCGGCATTCCGCTGGCCATCGGGTTGTTGAGTGCTGCCGGATTGTTTGCGGCATTGCTGGGGGACGGCTTGTGGGATTCGCTGAGCTGGGTGGGGCTGGGCATTCCGGCCGCCATAGGTAGCTGGGCGTTGCTCAAGCGTTGAGATAGATTAGCGCTGCCCTTTTCCGAGGAATGCCCATGTCCACCCCCAGCATGACGTTGTTCCACAACCCTGCCTCGCCGTTTGTGCGCAAAGTACGGGTGTTGTTGCACGAGACCGGTCAACTGGACCGCGTGACCTTGCACGCCTGCGTGCCGACGCCTGTCAAGCCTGACGCCGACGTGATCCAGGACAACGCGCTGGGCAAGATCCCCGCCCTGCGCCTGGCCGACGGCAATGCGCTGCACGACAGCCGGGTGATCCTCGATTACCTCGACTACCAACACACCGGGACTCCACTGATCCCCCGTAACGGCCCGGCCCGCTGGCGGCGCCTGACCCTGGCCTCGACCGCCGACGGCATCATGGATGCCGCCGTACTGGTGCGTTATGAAACCGCCATGCGCCCCGAGGAAAAACATTGGGACCTGTGGCTGGAAGGCCAGCGCGACAAGATCCGCCGCGCCCTCGACATGCTCGAACAGGACGCCATCGCCGAACTGGCCGGGCCGTTTGACGTGGCCGCGATCAGCGTGGCGTGTGCACTGGCTTATCTGGACTTCCGCCACCCGGACATGCAGTGGCGGTCGAGCCATCCGAAGCTGGCGGCGTGGTATGCCGAGGTGAGTCAGCGGCCGTCGATGCTCCAGACCCAGCCACCGGCCTAACCTGCTGCAAGGGTTCTTTTGTGGTGAGGGAGCTTGCTCCCGCTGGGCTGCGCAGCGGCCCCAAAAATCCTGGGAGCGCTTCGCACTCCAGCGGGAGCAAGCTCCCTCGCCACAAAAAGCTCCCGGGCCACAGGGAATAGCGCGTTAATCCTCACCACTAACTGCGCGCCCTCTTGCTGATCTTCCCGCAACCCCAACGACCTACTCATCACCCACCTCCTTGCGTTTGCCCACCCCATACCAATCCAGCTTGCGGGTCAGCACCATCACCGTGCCCAGCAACCCGAACAGCAGCAACGAGCCCATCAACAACGCGTAATCCTCGGCACTCAGCAACCCGTACAGCAAGCCATACAACGCCGCCAACCCTGCTGAAAACCCCAGGCCATGGGCGACACTGCGCAGCACATGGCAGACGTAAAACCCGATCAGCAACACACAGGCCGCCGCCGATATCAGGTAAGCCGGGCCAAACCCGATGTGCTCGGACAACGACAACAGCAGCAGGTAGAAAAACGCCAGGGCAACCCCCACCAGCGCGTACTGGATCGGGTGCACCGCCAGGCTCTTGAGCACCTCGAACAGGAAGAAACCGGCAAACGTCAGGGCAATGAACAGCAGCGCATATTTGATCGCCCGATCGCTCTTGAGGTACTGGTCCACCGGGTCGATAAAGCTCACGCCGAAGCTGCGGCTGTTGAAGTCGTCACAGCCGCGCTCGGCCAGGCAACCGCGCAGTGCTTCTTCCAGGTTGGTGGAGAAGAATGTGGTCTGCCAATTGGCGCTGAAGCCTTGGGCGGTGACCTCGCGCTGGGTCGGCAGGAAGTTGCCGATAAAGCTGGGGTGCGGCCAGTTGGACGCGAGCTTGACCTGGCTGGTCTTGCCCACCGGCACCACTTGCAACTGCTCGGTGCCTTGCAGGCGCAGGTCAAAGGCGAAGTCAAAAGGTGACGGATTGTGGCTGTCCTGCTCGGGCAGCATCACGTGCACACCCTCCCCCAGCCAAGCCACTTGAGTGCCCGGGGAAAACGCCAGTTGCTGGCTGCCCAGCTCCAGCTTCAACGCATTTTCGATGCCGCGAATGTCGCTGATACCCACTGCCAGATACGCCGGCTCAAAGCGGTAATCGGCAAAGTTTTCCGTGATGCCCCACTGCTCCGGCAACACAAACCGCCCACTGATACGGCTGTCGGCGTGGAACAACCGCGCCTGGTAGATGCCCCGGGCGCGCACTTCGGTTTGCACCTGCCCGTCGAGGGCAAATTGCTCCGGCAGGAAATACAGATGACCACGCACCTCGCGGGTTTCTTCGTAGCGTTCGTTGAGCTTTTCATTGAGCTTCCACTCCCGGACGGTCTTGCGATAAGGCACCACCAGCACCGGGCCATTGAGGCGCTGGCTGTAGCTGGAACTGCGGGCGATATCCTGCAAGACGTCGTCGCGCAGTTGCTGACGGTCGGTAATCACCCCGTGGATCATCAGCAACGGAATCAACAACAGCACGATCAGCAGCGCGATGGCGCCCAATTTGAAAAGCAGATTGCGGTTCATGAAGCTCTCCCTGTTTTGATGGGGGAGAGTCTGGCGGGCGCTTAAGGGGGATTTATGAAGGGAATGTGGAGACTGTGTGGAGATGCAGTTTTACCTGCACGCCGCCGGGCACGTTGCCGATCTGCAATGAGCCGCCGTGCAGCTTCATCACCTCTTCGACAAAATTGAGCCCAAGGCCGGTGCTCTTGCGCCCGCTGGCCGGGCGCGGCAGGGAATAGAAGCGCTCGCTCAGGCGCGGCAACGCGTACTCGGGAATGGCTTCGGCCTGGTTGAACAGGGTGAATTCGATCCCGTCATCCAAGGCCTTGGCGCTGAACCGCAATGTGCCACCGGGCGGTGTGAAATCCAGTGCGTTTTCCAGCAGGTTACCCAGTGCCTGGCGCAGCAGGAACGGCTCGCCGTACACCTGCAGATCCGCGTCAATCGCCTGCTCGACCTGCAACCCGGCGCCTTCAATGCGCGCACATTGAGCCCTGAGCACTTCGTCCACCAGCGCCGCCAACGACAGGCTGGCCTGGTCCTCAAGGCCCTGGCGCTGCTCCACCTGCGCCAGGTTCAGCAGGCGTTCGATCAACTGCTGCAAGCGCGCACTTTCACTGTCGATATTGCTCACGAAACGCTGCTGCTGGTCACGGGACATGTCGCCCTGCAACAGCTCCGCCGCACCACGAATCGCCGCCAGCGGGCTTTTCAATTCGTGGGTCAGGGTGTGCACATAACGTTCGACGTACGCCTTGCCTTCCAGCTGGGTGCGCATGTGTTCCACGGCGGTGGACAACTGCTCCAGTTCACCGCCGCGATAGTGCGGCAACTCGGCACGCCGGCCTTCACTCACCGCCTGGGCATACGCCGTCAGCCGGCGCAGTGCGACACTCAACCACCACGACAACAGCGCACCAAACAGCAAGCCCAGGGCGACCAGCCCGGCGCCGTACCACAGCAGCCGGTCTTCGGTGCGGTCCACATAGGGTTGCAGTGAACTGTTGGGCTTGGCCACAGTAACCACGCCGATGATCTGCCCGCTATCGCGGATCGGCGCGCCGACGTGCATCACCGAAGAGGCAGGGTCGTCCAGTTCGCTGCGGGTCGAGCGCGCACCGTATTCGCCGCGCAGGGTCAGGTACACGTCATTCCACTTCGAGTAATCCTCACCTACGGCCTCGCCGCTGGAGTCCAGCAGCACAATGCCCTTGGCGTCGGTGACGTAGATGCGGTGGTTGACCTGGTTTTTCGGCAGGCCCCAGATATTCGCGCCGGGCTGACGCTCACCGTAGGCCTTGAGCAGTTCGGGCCAGTGGCTCTGGCCGAGGGTGCCGTTCTTTACATCGTCGCGCAGGATTTCCGCCAGCAGGTTGGCGGTGTCCACCAGGGTTTCCTCGGTGGACTGGCGCACGCCGGGGCGGATTTCCTTCATCACGGTGCTGAGTACGAAGTAGCCTGTCAGGCCGATAAACAATGCGTACACCAGGAAGAACCGAATCCCCAGGCGCATCAGCTGTTGCCCGGGCTGTAGCTGTAGCCAAGGCCGCGATGGGTCTGGATGGGCTCCGCCTCGGGCGCCACCGCGCGCAATTTGCTGCGCACGCTTTTGATGTGGCTGTCGATATTGCGCTCGTAGCCTGCGTCCGCCGCCACGCCCACCGCATCCAGCAGTTGCTCGCGGCTGAACACGCGCTCGGGTTGCTCCAAAAGGCTGTGCAGCAGACGGAATTCATGGCGAGTGAGGCTCAGGGGCTGGCCGCGATAACTGATCTGCATGCGCTCCAGGTCCACCTGGAACACCGCCGGAGCAGCACCGGGGCCCACGCGCTTGAGAATGGCCCGTACCCGCGCTGCCACTTCCCGGGGGCTGAACGGCTTGACTACATAGTCGTCAGCGCCGATCTCAAGACCCACCACGCGGTCGATCTCACCGTCCCGGGCGCTGAGGAACATCACCGGTACTTCGCTGAAACGCCGCAGTTGCTTGCAGGTTTCGAAGCCGGTGATGTCCGGCAGGCCGATGTCGAGGATGACCAGGTCCGCCGGGGTTTGCCGCTGATGGGCCAGCGCCGCCTGGCCGAGGCTCAACCAGGTGGTGGTGAAGCCCTCGCCTTGCAGGGCGAAAATCAGCGTGTCGGCGATAGCCGCTTCGTCTTCGACAATCAGGATATGCGCCATGGTGTTCCGTCAGCAGTCCGGTTTGTCCGCAGTGTAACGGCGGGCCGGGTTTACCGCAGCGCCGAATTCACGCAGGGCCTTGGCGCCGATCAGCAGCGGGTAGTTGAAGCTGCTGCGGTCGGTGAGGTTGACCTCGACGGTGCGCTTGACGTTGCCCAGGCACATTTCCAGGTCGATCACCGGGCGCTTGGCCACGGTGGCTTCGTCCTTGTCGTCATCTTCGTCGGCGCGGCTCTTGATTTTGCTGATGCGCGACACCTTGTGCTCGTACACCTTGTTGGTGGCGTCCTTGCCGCCGAGGCGGAAGCGTACCCAGTCATCGCCATCACGGGTGAAGGTCTCGATGTCCCGGGCCGACAGCGAGGCGGTCAGCGCGCCGGTGTCCATCTTGGCCTTGAAGGTCTCACCGATTTCCGGCAGTTGGATGTATTCGTAGCGACCGTAAAGGGTCGGCTCGGCGGCCATGACAGGCAAGGCCACCAGCGTTAGCAGGGCAAGGATGGATTTCACGTAGGAGGTTTCCTTGAAATAAGTGGGCCAATTCTAGACTGCAAATTCGCTGCTTAGTTAGATCACAGAGCATACCCAGCCCGCTGTGAAACATTCGTAAGCTTATTTGCGATTTGGTCTCCAGGCCCAAGCTGCTTATCATGGCGGGCCAAAAATGATTCCAAGAGTTACTTATGCGCCGCCTGCTCACCGGCTGTTTCGTCACATTGCTGCTGTTGCTCAACACCCTGGTGCTGTTCGGGCCGCTGATGGTGTTTGCCCTGCTCAAGCTGGTGGCCCCCGGTCGCTTTCGTGACTATGCCTCCTGGGCCGTCATGTGGATCGCCGAAACCTGGGCCGAGATCGACAAGCTGACCTTCGCCCTGTGCATCCCCACCCAATGGGACATTCGCGGCGGCGGCGACCTGCGGGGTGACACTTCTTACCTGGTGATCAGCAACCATCAATCCTGGGTCGACATCCCCGCACTGATCCAGGCCCTCAACCGGCGCACGCCGTTCTTCAAGTTCTTCCTGAAAAAGGAACTGATCTGGGTACCCTTCCTGGGCCTGGCCTGGTGGGCGCTGGATTACCCGTTCATGAAGCGCTACAGCAAGGCGTTCCTGGCCAAGCACCCTGAACTGGCAGGCCAGGACCTGAAGATCACCAAAGAGGCCTGCGAGTTGTTCAAGCGCCAGCCGGTCACCGTGGTGAACTACCTGGAAGGCACGCGGTTCACCCCGGCCAAGCGCAAACAGCAGGCTTCACCCTTCGAACGTCTGCTCAAACCCAAGGCGGGTGGCGTGGCGTTCGTGCTCGCCGCGTTGGGTGAACAGCTGGATGCGGTGCTCGACGTCACCGTGGTTTATCCACAGGAAAACATTCCGGGCTTCTGGGACTTGATCAGTGGTGCGGTGCCGAAGGTGATCGTGGATATCCGTACCCGAGAGCTGGATCCGGCGTTGTGGCAGGGGGATTACGAGAACGATCCGGCGTTTCGCCAGACCGTCCAGAACTGGGTCAACCAGCTCTGGATGGAGAAGGATGCGCGCATCGCCCAACTGCGCGCGGAGCGGCCTTAGCCGCCAGTGCCCCAGGCCGAAGCCAGTTTGCCCAGCACCGATTCGCTGGCGCCCTGGCCGCCCAGGTATTTCAGGATAACCGGCGCAAACTGGCCCACCATCCCACTGTCCATGCCCAGCGCGCTGAACGCGGTGTTCAGGTCGTTGGTGTTCTTCACGTTACCCAACACGCCGTCCAGGCCCGAGGTCTTGCTGCCGCCGCTCTGGCCGAGCATGCCGCTCAGGGCGCCGAGGCTGCCCAGGGAGTTGCTGCCGGAGAGCTTGTCCAGGCCCGGTACGCTTTTGGTCAGTTGCGAGTAATCACCGCCGCCCAATTTATTCTTGGCCAGGCCCAGCATTGCGCCGGTACCGCCGACGGCCTGCTCCGGGGTCACGTTCAATTGCGAGGTCAGTGCCTGCAGCAGACCAGCGGTCTGTGAAGTGGGTGCAGCCGCTGCTGCCTTGTCGCCACCTTGTGCACCGGACACGGCATTGGCCACGTCGCCGAGGCTGAAACCTGCCGCAAATACCGGGCTGGCCGCCACGGTCAACAGGCAGGACAGGGCAAAACCGCGTGAAATCTTCATCAAGACAACCTCTGAAAGTAAGCGCAAAAAGCAGGAGTTTGACTGGGTACGCCGAAGGATTGTTCCCTCCCTGCAGATTAGTTCAGAAAACCACTGCATCCGATGCGCCTTGCGCTGCGTATATCCACCACGAGCCGCACGGAGGTAGATGGAATGAATGCCCAAGCTGGACTAACCTCAGCCTGCCCTCTTTACCGTGCGCCGTCCCATCGCTCTGTTGCAAGCGCCTGGAGAAGCCCTATTTCGACCCACGATGCAGATCAGCTACGGCAATTGCTGGCCCAGTGTTCACTGGGTAATCGCCAGGCGTTCGAAACGCTCTATCGCAGCGTTTCCCCGCGTTTGCATGGTGTTGCCTTGCGTTTCATGGGTCGCAAGGATCTGGCCGAGGAGGTGTTGCAGGAAAGCTTCGTGCGCATCTGGTACAACGCCTCACGCTATGAGGCCCATCTGTCGGCGCCCATGACCTGGATGGTCAATATCACCCGCAACCTGGCGATCGACCAGTTGCGCAAACACCGCGAACAACCCTTGAACGAAGGCCAGGAGGACGCCACGGCCGACGAAAGCCCCAGCGCCCATGAACAGCTCGACAGCGAGCGTGAAGCCCTCGCCCTGAACCGCTGCCTCGACAGCCTCGAAGGCATGCAGCGTCAATCGATCACCGTGGCTTACTTCCAGGGCTTGTCGTGCTCGGAATTGGCCGAACATCTGGCCGCGCCGCTGGGCTCGGTCAAATCCTGGATTCGCCGCGGCATGGAGCGCTTGCGCAGGTGCCTTGAATCATGAACTACCAGACCACCGCCCTGCGCCGCGCCCTGGCAGCTGACTACGCCATCGGGCTGATGCCTGCCACCGCCCGCCGGCGCTTTGAAGCGCTGCTGCGGGATGACGCGGCGCTGCGCGTCGAACTCGGGCACTGGCAGGATGCCCTCGCCAGCCTCACCGGGCCGCTGCCTGAACGGCCGGTGCCGGACCACGTATGGGAAGGGATCAAGGCGCGCATTGAGCCGCAAGTGCTGCATATGCCGGCGAAGAAACCGTTCTGGATGAACCTGCGCTTGCTGGTAGCGGCGTGCGGGGTGGTGATCGCGGTGTTGGTGGGCGTGTTGTACCAGCGCGACCTTGGGGTGGAGTACAACGCCACGCTGGTGGCGGCCAATCAACAGCCCGCGCTGAAGATCCAGGCCTATGCGGATCATCTGCAAGTGGAACCGCTGACCCTGGCGGCCGTGGAGCCGGCCCGCGCGTTGGAACTGTGGGCAATCCCGGCAGGCGGCAAACCCATCTCCCTGGGGTTGTTGCCGGTGTCGGGTAACGGCCGAATCCAGTTGAGCAAAGAACACCAGGCGCTGCTGACGGCGCCGCTGACCCTGGCAGTGAGCCTTGAGCCTCAGGGGGGCTCGCCGACCGGACAACCCACCGGGCCGGTGCTGTATCAGGGCCAATTGGCATCACTCTGATCCGAGGCTCAATACGACGGATGAGGAACCGATCGCCGTTAACTGGGTCCATGAAAGACTACAAAACATGTCAGGAAGAGCCTAATGACTGCGATCAACCCCCAAGTGATTGAGCACAAGCCTTCATTCTGGAACCGCCCACGCCTGTTCGTCGGCGCCTGTTTGGTGATAGTGGCAGGCGTCGGCGGCGCCCTCTACACCCAGGACAGCGTCAAGGCTGCCGCATTGCTGGTGAACACCACCCAGCAACCGGCCACGCAAATCGTGGCCCACAAGGATTACCTCGAAGTGCAGCCGATTGCCGCCACCGCACCGGCTCCGGATCAAAGCCTGGAACTGTGGGCCGTCCCGGCTGACGGCACGCCAGTGTCGCTGGGCCTGCTGCCGGAAGACGGCAAAGGCATTATCGGCATCAACCCTCGCCAGCAGGAGTCAATCAGTAAACCGGTGACACTGATGGTCAGTTCGGAAACCAAGGGCGGCTCGGTGAGCAAGCAGCCGACGGGGCCAACGGTGTATCAGGGGGCTTTGGCGATTCGCTGATTCTCCCACCCAACCGCAGATGCAAAAAAGGCGACCCTGAGGTCGCCTTTTTATTTGCCCGCGATTTAAGCCGCGCTGAACAACTTGTGCGGATCAATCACAAACTTCTTCGGCACGCCCGCATCGAACTCGCCGTACCCGCGTGGCGCGTCATCCAGGCTGATGACTTCCACACCGACGATGTCGGCAATGTTGATACGGTCCCACATGATCGCCTGCATCAACTGGCGGTTGTACTTCATCACTGGGGTTTGCCCGGTGTGGAAGCTGTGGGACTTGGCCCAGCCCAGGCCGAAACGAATGCTCAGGCTGCCCATTTTTGCAGCGGCATCCACGGCACCCGGGTCTTCGGTGACGTACAGGCCCGGAATACCGATTTTGCCAGCCACCCGCACCACGCCCATCAACGAGTTGAGCACGGTGGCCGGAGCCTCTGCCTTGGCCCCTTCATGACCATGGCCACGCGCTTCGAAACCCACGGCATCGACGGCGCAATCCACTTCCGGCTCGCCCAGCAACGCAGCGATCTGTTCGTGCAGCGGGGTGTCTTTCGACAGGTCGGCAATTTCAAAACCCTGGGCCTTGGCGTGGGCCAGGCGGATCGGGTTGACGTCACCGATGATCACCACCGCAGCGCCCAGCAGGCGAGCGGAAGCGGCAGCCGCCAGGCCTACCGGACCGGCACCGGCGATGTAGACCGTGCTGCCCGGGCCAACGCCCGCAGTGACTGCGCCGTGGTAGCCGGTGGGCAGGATGTCGGAGAGGCAAGTCAGGTCGCGGATCTTCTCCATGGCCTTGTCGCGGTCCGGCAGTTTCAACAGGTTGAAGTCGGCGTAAGGCACCAGCACGTATTCGGCCTGGCCGCCAGTCCAGTCGCCCATGTCGACATAGCCGTAGGCGCCACCGGCACGGGCCGGGTTGACGGTCAGGCACACGCCGGTGTGTTGCTCCTTGCAGGAACGGCACCGGCCGCATGCGACGTTGAACGGCACCGACACCAGGTCGCCGATCTTCAGGTTCTCGACGTCGCTGCCCTTCTCGATCACCTCGCCGGTGATTTCGTGGCCCAGGACCAGGCCGGTCTGGGCAGTGGTGCGGCCGCGCACCATGTGTTGGTCGGAGCCGCAGATGTTGGTGGAGACCACGCGCAGGATGACGCCGTGCTCAATCTTCCTGCCACGGGGGTCCTGCATTTTGGGATAGTCGATTTTCTGTACTTCGACCTTGCCGTTGCCGAGATACACGACACCACGATTACCAGACATGCTTTCACCTCGCTGTTGTTTTTATGGAACCGCGTTGCCCAGGCAGGCAGCGCGTTTAAGTGCTCGGGTACAGATGCTGTTTTTGCGTTGTTAGTAAGGGCCTCTTCGCGAGCAAGCCCGCTCCCACAGTTGACCGAGTCCTACCTTTGAAATGCGGTCGAATGTGGGAGCGGGCTTGCTCGCGAAGGCGTCCATCAGAGCACCACTGTCCGATTGGCGTTCAAGAACACCCGCCGCTCAATGTGATACCCCACGGCCCGGGCCAGGGTCAGGCCTTCGATATCCCGTCCCTTGGCAATCAAATCTTCCGGATAGTGACTGTGGTCCACCACCTCCACGCCCTGGGCGATGATCGGGCCTTCGTCCAAATCGTTATTGATGTAATGCGCAGTGGCGCCCACCAGTTTCACCCCCTTGTTGTAAGCCTGGTGATACGGCTTGGCGCCCTTGAAACCGGGCAGCAGGGAGTGGTGGATGTTGATGGCTTTACCGTCGAGCTTGCGGCACAGCTCCGGCGACAGCACTTGCATGTAGCGCGCAAGGATCACCAGCTCGGCGCCGGACTCTTCGATCACCTGCCACACCTGGCGCTCTTGCGACGGCTTGTCGTTGGGGTCCAGGGGAAAGTGGTAATAGGGAATCTGGTGCCAGTCGGCCAGGGGCTTGAGGTCGGGGTGGTTGGAGACCACGGCGACCACGTCCATCGACAGTTGGCCGATGCGCTGGCGGTAGAGCAAATCGTTGAGGCAGTGATCGGCCTTGGAAACCATGATCACCACTTTCGGCCGGTAGTTCGGCGCGGTCAGTTCGAAGATCATGCCGAAGGCTTCGCCACGGGTGGCCAGGCCATCGCGGAAGGCTTGTTCGTCGAAACCATCGGGCTGGCGGAACTCCACGCGGATGAAGAACCGGCCCGAGAGCCGGTCATCGAAGGAGTGGTGCTCAGTGACGTAGCAGCCCTGCTCGAACAGGTAGCGAGTGACCGCGTCCACCGTGCCGAGCACGCTGGGGCAGTCGGCGGTCAAAATCCATGTATCGGGTACGCGGCTCATTATTCGTGACTCCTTGATCGTTCCCACGCTCTGCGTGGGAACGCCGCAATGGACGCTCTGCGTCCGCTCTTGGGACGCGGAGCGTCCCGGGATGCATTCCCACGCGGAGCGTGGGAACGATCAGGCCTGGACGCTTAAACCATACTCAGCCGCCGCATCCTGCAACCACAGCCACCAGTAATCCGAGAAGCTGCGACGAATCACCAGCTCCCAGGTGTCTTCAGCAGTATGGCGAATCACCAATTGCGACTTGGCGAACACCGTGCCCACCGCCTTGCCCACCGGGAAGCTGTTGGGGTGCACGTCGTAGCTGGTGGATTTCATCAGCACATCGCGCACGTTCGGGCCGCTGAGTTCGAGAATCTGCTGGCCGCCGCTGACGTTGACGACCTGGATATGCAAATCACCCAGCGCCTCACGCAAACTTTGCTCGGCGGCGAATTCCTCACCGCCTGGCACTACCAGCAACCACTCATCCGGACCGAGCCATTGCAGGCTGGTCTCGCCCTTGACGATGACTTGCAGGGCACCGGGCAATTCGATACCCAAGGCTTTGTGCACACCGGCGGCGAAGGCTGCGTCATGGCCATCGCCACGAATGGTCAGGTGGCCCAGCAGTTTCTTTTCACGCACGGTCACGCCGGCGTTCTTGCGGCCCTTGCCTACCAGGCTGGCGAGGTCGGCATGGTGCAGCGACGACTCGGCCTTGGCTCCGGAGGTGGGGCGTTGTTGGTAAACATTGGCTGCTGTCATAAAGCACCTGTGTTGAATTTGATCGTTCCCACGCTCTGCGTGGGAATGCCGCCATGGACGCTCTGCGTCCGCTCTTTGGGCGCAGAGCGCCCCGGGATGCATTCCCACGCGGAGCGTGGGAACGATCAGGTGTCAGATGTTCTGGCGGTCGCCTTTAGGATCAAAGAACACCGAAGAAACAATCTCCGCCTCGATCACGCTGCCATCCGCCAGCGGTGCAAACACCCGCTCGCCGATGCGCTTCAAGCCGCCCTTCACCACGCCCATGGCAAACGAATAACCGAGGGAGTTATGGGCATAACTGGAGGTGACGTGGCCGACCATCTTCATCGGGATCGTCTGCTTGGCGTCGAACACCAACTGCGCGCCTTCCGGCAGCCACACGTTCGGGTCGATCGGCTTGAGTCCGACAAGCTGCTTGCGGTCTTCACGCACGCAATCCTCGCGATTCATCCCGCGCCAGCCGAGCCACGAGAACGGTTTGGTGCGGCCTACACACCAGCCCATGTTCAGGTCGTCCGGGGTCATCGAGCCGTCGGTATCCTGGCCAACGATGATGAAACCCTTCTCGGCCCGCAGCACGTGCATGGTTTCGGTGCCATAAGGCGTCAGGTTGTACTGCTTGCCGGCCTCGACGATTTTCTCGAGCACGCCCATGGCGTAGTCGGCCTGCACGTTGACTTCGTACGACAACTCACCGGTAAACGAAATCCGGAACACCCGTGCCGGCACGCCGCCTACCAGGCCTTCTTTCCAGGTCATGAACGGGAAGCCGTCGTTGTCCAGGTCGATGTCGGTGACTTCGCTCAGCAGCTTGCGGCTGTTGGGGCCGGACAAAGTCATGGTTGCCCAATGGTCGGTGACCGAGGTGAAGTACACCTTGAGGTCCGGCCATTCGGTCTGCTGGTAGATTTCCAGCCACTGGAGTACGCGTGCTGCGCCGCCGGTGGTGGTGGTCATCAGGAAGTGGTTGTCGGCGAGGCAGGCAGTCACGCCGTCGTCGAAGACCATGCCGTCTTCCTTGCACATCAGGCCGTAGCGGGCCTTGCCCACGTCGAGCTTGGTCCAGGCGTTGCTGTAGATGCGGTTGAGGAACTCGCGGGCATCCGGGCCCTGGATGTCGATCTTGCCGAGGGTGGACGCGTCCAGCAGGCCGACGCTGTCACGCACGGCCAGGCATTCGCGCTTCACTGCGGCGTGCAGGTCTTCACCGTTGCGCGGGAAATACCATGGGCGTTTCCACTGGCCGACGTCCTCAAACTCGGCGCCGTTTTTCACGTGCCAGGCTTGCAGCGCGGTGTAGCGCACCGGCTCGAAGATGTGCCCACAGTGCCGGCCTGCTACCGCGCCGAAGGTCACCGGCGTGTAGTTGGGACGGAACATGGTAGTGCCCATCTGCGGGATGGTCACATTAAGCGAACGGGCCGCGATGGCCAGGCCGTTGACGTTGCCGAGCTTGCCCTGGTCAGTGCCGAAGCCCAGTGCGGTGTAGCGCTTGACGTGCTCCACCGACTCGAAACCCTCGCGGGTGGCGAGTTCGATGGCGGCTGCGGTGACGTCGTTCTGCAGGTCGACAAATTGCTTCGGCGCCCGTGCGGTAGCTTTCTCGTGAGGTACCTGGAACAGCGCCAGGGTCGGTTCTTCCAGACGGCTCAAGGCTTTGGGCAGCGTACCTTCCACCGGCGCAAACCCGGCTTCGCTGGCAGCGCGCACGCCACCTTCAAAACCGTCGGCCAGGGAATCGCCGAGGCCGTAGACGCCATTGATGCCACCGACGCACACGCGTTTCTGCGGTGCTTCGCCCGGTACAAAACCGAGGATGTCTTCACGCCAGGTCGGCTTGCCGCCCAGGTGCGAGGCCAGGTGGACCACCGGGCTGTAGCCGCCGGAGCTGGCGACCAGGTCGCACTCCAGCCACTCGCCGGGGCTGGTGACTTTATGAGCTTTGACATCGATGGCCGCAACACGGGCGCCAGTGACGTGCTTGCTGCCACGGGCCTCGATCACGGCGCTGCCGGTGAGGATGCGAATGCCTTTGGCACGCGCCTCTTCAACCAGCGCGCCCCGTGGATTGTGGCGGGCATCGGCTACGGCGACAACGCTGAGGCCGGCGTCGAACCAGTCCAGCGCCACGCGGTAGGCGTGATCGTTGTTGGTGGACAGCACCAGCTTCTTGCCCGGTGCCACGCCGTAGCGACGTACGTAAGTGGAGACCGCACCCGCCAGCATGTTGCCCGGTACGTCGTTGTTGCCGTACACCAGCGGACGTTCACACGCGCCGGTCGCCAGCACCACACGCTTGGCGCGAACCCGGTGAATGCGCTGACGCACCTGGCCGATCGGCGCACGGTCACCGAGGTGGTCGGTGAGGCGCTCGTGAATGGTCAGGAAGTTATGGTCGTGGTAACCGTTGACGGTGGCGCGAGGCAGCAGCACCACGTCCGGCAGGGATTTCAGTTCAGCAATAACACTGGCAACCCATTCGGCCGCCGGCTTGCCATCGAGGCTTTCGCGGGAGTCCAGCAAGGAGCCGCCGAACTCTTCCTGTTCGTCCGCGATGATCACCCGGGCGCCACTGCGGGCAGCCGCCAACGCAGCCGCCAGGCCGGCAGGACCGGCGCCCACAATCAGCACGTCGCAATGACGGTTCATGTAGTCGTAGGTGTCCGGATCGTTCTCGGTCGGCGAGCGGCCAAGACCGGCTGCCTTACGGATGTACTTCTCGTAAGTCATCCAGAACGATTGCGGGTACATGAAGGTTTTGTAGTAGAAACCCGGCGGCATCAGCTTGCCGCCGACCTTGCCGAGAATGCCCATCATGTCGTTGTTCACGCTCGGCCAGCCGTTGGTGCTGGTGGCGACCAAACCCTGGTACAGCGCCTGTTGCGTGGCGCGCACGTTGGGGATTTGCGTGGCTTCGGTGGCGCCGATCTGCAGCACCGCGTTCGGCTCTTCGGCACCGGCGGCGAAGATGCCGCGCGGGCGGGAATACTTGAAGCTGCGACCGATGATGTCGACGCCGTTGGCCAGCAGCGCAGCGGCCAATGTGTCGCCTTCAAAGCCTTTGTAGCTCTGGCCGTTGAAGGTGAAGCTCAGGGCTTTGTTGCGGTCGATCCGGCCACCGTTGGACAGGCGATTGATCTGGCTCATACCTTCTCTCCAGAAGCCTTGGCGGTGAATTGCGGCTTGGTGCCTATCTTGTAGGTTTCAAGAATTTCGTAGGTCACGGTGTCGCGGGTCGCGTTGAAATACTGGCGGCAACCGGCAGCGTGAATCCACAGTTCGTGGTGCAGGCCGCGCGGGTTGTCGCGGAAGAACATGTAGTCGCCCCACTCCTCGTCGGTGCAGGTGTTCGGGTCCAGTGGGCGCGGGATGTGCGCTTGGCCGGAGGCGTGGAATTCCTCTTCGGAGCGCAGTTCGCCACAGTGAGGACAGAAGATATGCAACATAGGGAATTTCTCCTGTTAGTGGGCGACGGCCGCAGCGCCGTGTTCGTCGATCAGCGCGCCGTTGTGGAAACGGTCGATGGAGAATGGAGCTGCCAATGGGTGCATTTCACCCTTGGCCAGGCTGGCGGCAAATACGTTGCCTGAGCCTGGAGTCGCTTTAAAACCACCGGTGCCCCAACCGCAGTTGAAGAACATGTTCGGGACCGGGGTCTTGGAGATGATCGGGCAGGCATCCGGCGTGGTGTCGACGATGCCGCCCCACTGGCGGTTCATGCGCACGCGGGACAGCACCGGGAACATCTCGACGATGGCCTGGATGGTGTGCTCGATCACCGGGTACGAGCCGCGCTGGCCATAGCCGTTGTAGCCGTCGATACCGGCGCCGATCACCAGGTCGCCCTTGTCGGACTGGCTGATGTAACCGTGCACGGCGTTGGACATGATCACGCTGTCGATAATCGGTTTGATCGGCTCCGACACCAGTGCTTGCAGCGGGTGGGATTCGATCGGCAGGCGGAAGCCCGCGAGCGAAGCCATGTGGCCGGAGTTACCCGCCGTCACCACGCCGACGCGCTTGGCGCCGATGAAGCCTTTGTTGGTTTCCACGCCGATGCACACACCGTTTTCCTTGCGGAAACCGATGACTTCGGTCTGCTGGATCAGGTCCACGCCCAGTGCGTCAGCGGCGCGGGCAAAGCCCCAGGCCACGGCATCGTGACGGGCCACGCCGCCGCGCCGTTGCACGGTGGCGCCCATTACCGGGTAGCGAGTGTTCTTGGAGCAGTCGAGGTACGGAATCTCATCGGCCACTTGTTTGGCGTTGAGCAGTTCGCCGTCCACACCGTTTAGGCGGTTGGCGCTGACGCGACGCTCGGAGTCACGGATATCCTGCAGGGTGTGGCACAGGTTGTAGACGCCACGCTGGGAGAACATCACGTTGTAGTTCAAATCCTGGGACAAACCTTCCCAGAGTTTCATCGCGTGTTCGTACAGGTGCGCCGACTCGTCCCACAGGTAGTTGGACCGCACGATGGTGGTGTTGCGCGCGGTGTTACCGCCGCCCAGCCAGCCTTTCTCGACCACCGCCACGTTGGTGATGCCGTGCTCCTTGGCCAGGTAGTAAGCCGTCGCCAGACCATGCCCGCCGCCGCCGACGATGACCACGTCGTAGACCTTTTTCGGGGTGGGCGTGCGCCACATCTTCTGCCAGTTTTCGTGGTGGCTGAGTGAGTGCTTGAAGAGGCCGAAGCCCGAGTAGCGTTGCATAGTCATTACTCCAAAACCGCGCTCAGCGATAAACCGGGAAATCAGCGCACAGGGCGGCCACATGCTTGGCGACGTTGGCCTCCACATCGGCGTCGCCGAGGTTGTCGAGGATGTCGCAGATCCAGCCGGCCAACTCCAGGCATTGGGTCACTTTGAAGCCGCGTGTGGTCACCGCCGGCGTGCCGATACGCAGGCCCGAGGTCACGAAGGGCGACTGCGGGTCGTTGGGCACGGCGTTCTTGTTGACGGTGATGTGAGCGCGACCGAGGGCGGCGTCCGCGTCTTTGCCGGTGAGGCCCTGACGGATCAGGCTGACCAGGAACAGGTGGTTATCGGTGCCGCCGGACACTACATCGTAGCCGCGTTTGATAAACACGCCGGCCATGGCCTGGGCGTTGTCGATCACTTGCTGTTGATAGGCCTTGAAACCTGGTTCCTGGGCTTCCTTGAAGCACACCGCCTTGCCGGCGATCACGTGCATCAGCGGGCCGCCCTGGGCGCCCGGGAATACCGCAGAGTTGAGTTTCTTTTCAATTTCTTCGTTGGACTTGGCCAGGATCAACCCGCCACGTGGACCGCGCAGGGTCTTGTGGGTGGTGGTGGTGACCACATCGGCGTAGGGCAGCGGGTTCGGGTACAGACCGGCGGCCACCAGGCCGGCGACGTGGGCCATGTCGACGAACAGCAGCGCACCGACCTTGTCGGCGATCTGGCGAAAGCGCGGGAAATCCAGGGTCTTGGAGTAGGCGGAAAAACCCGCCACGATCATCTTCGGCTTGTGCTCCACGGCCAGGCGCTCGACCTCGTCGTAGTCGATCAACCCGGTGTTGGTGTCGATGCCGTATTGCACCGCGTTGTACAGCTTGCCCGAGGACGACACTTTGGCGCCGTGGGTCAGGTGGCCGCCGTGGGCCAGGCTCATGCCGAGGATGGTGTCGCCGGCGTTCAACAGCGCCAGGTACACCGCACTGTTGGCGGACGAACCGGAGTGCGGCTGCACGTTGGCGTAATCGGCACCGAACAGCTGCTTGGCACGCTCGATGGCGAGCACTTCGACCTTGTCCACGTGCTCGCAGCCGCCGTAGTAACGCTTGCCCGGGTAACCTTCGGCGTACTTGTTGGTGAGGCCGCTGCCCTGGGCTTCCATGACACGCTTGCTGGTGTAGTTCTCTGACGCGATCAGCTCGATATGATCTTCCTGGCGCTGCTCCTCGGCATTCATGGCCGCCAGCAGTGCATCGTCATAACCCTGGATCTGGTCTTGCTTGCTGAACATCGCGTCTCTCCCAGCGGCGGCGGTGCGCCAATCGTATTGTTGGGGCCGCCGCACGACGGAGGGGCCCTTTGATGCGATGGTAGGGCTGGCGCAGAGAGGTCAAATGCCTATGGACGCCACGCAAAGGTGCGTTTACGACATGGCCGGAGCAACACAGAACAAATGTGGGAGCGGGCTTGTGTGGGAGCTGGCTTGCCTGCGATAGCATCCCCTCGGTGCAACGGGTACACCGAGGCGTCTGCATCGCAGGCAAGCCAGCTCCCACAAGGGTTAGGCGATGATCTTTCGAATGAGTAGCAGCAGCAGGAAATGCGCCGGATAAAGCGCATATGCCCAGCGCCGCATGGCCGGTGGCGATACCTGCCCGGCATGTCGCAACAAGACCAATCCGGCCAGCGGCGCAATCAGGCATGTCGCCAATCCCAGCATCGCCACCAGCGTACCGCTGTCGAGCAGGACCTGCCATTGGTTGGCAGCCAGGCACACCACACCCGGCAACACGCTGAAATACCATGGCCGGCGAAACACCAGCAACATCGCCAGCGGCAGCAGTACGCCAAAGAAACCGAACATCAGCTGCGCCGAGAAAAACCCCGCCAAAACCAGCGCGATCAACGCCAATCCTCGATCAATAACCGTCTTCTGCTGCCATCCCCGGGCAACCAGCAAACCCAGCGCCAGGGTCGGCAGTACGTTCAGCGTGTCGGCGTCGTCGATGAACATCCGGTACGGCACCTCACTGATCACACTGAACAGCAGCAACCAGCCCAGATAGCGCCACTGCCCCGTCACCGGCGCGTCCTTGACCCGATGCAAATTCGCCGCGATCGCCAGGCAAAACCACGGGAACGCCAGGCGCCCCGGCACATACAGCCCGTCCAGGCTCAAACCGACATACCGCAGGTGGTCCAGCACCATACTCAGCAGCGCCAGCCACTTGAGCAGGTCCAGGGCGCCATCGCGGACGCGGCTTACAGGAACGCTTTCAGAACCGTGCATAATTCCCCAATGACTTTGCATTAACAGTGCGTGCGCCCGCCCGACAATCTTGGGTAAAGTGCGCACCAACATCGACCACAGGACTGGGCCATGACCGACAAGAGCCAACAATTCGCCAGCGACAACTATTCCGGCATCTGCCCGGAAGCCTGGGCCGCCATGGAACTCGCCAACCAGGGCCATCAACGCGCCTATGGCGATGATGAATGGACCCACCGCGCCGCCGACGGTTTCCGCAGACTGTTCGAAACCGACTGCGAAGTGTTCTTCGCCTTCAACGGTACCGCAGCCAACTCCCTGGCGCTGTCCTCCTTGTGCCAGAGCTACCATAGCGTGATCTGCTCGGAAACCGCCCACGTCGAAACCGACGAATGCGGCGCGCCGGAGTTTTTCTCCAACGGCTCCAAGCTGCTCACCGCCCGCACCGAAAACGGCAAGCTGACCCCGGAGTCGATCCGCGAGATCGCCCTCAAGCGCCAGGACATTCACTACCCGAAACCCCGCGTCGTGACCCTGACCCAGGCCACCGAAGTCGGCAGCGTCTACACCCCGGAAGAAATCCGCGCCATCAGCGTCACCTGCAAGGAACTGGGGTTGAACCTGCACATGGACGGCGCACGCTTCTCCAACGCCTGCGCATTCCTCGGCTGCTCGCCGGCCGACCTGACTTGGAAAGCCGGGGTCGACGTGCTGTGCTTTGGTGGCACCAAGAACGGCATGGCCGTGGGTGAAGCGATCCTGTTCTTCAACCACAAGCTGGCCGAAGACTTCGACTACCGCTGCAAACAAGCCGGGCAGCTTGCCTCAAAGATGCGCTTCCTCTCCGCCCCGTGGGTGGGCCTGCTGGAAAACGACGCCTGGCTCAAACACGCCCGCCACGCCAACCACTGTGCACAATTGCTCAGCAACCTGGTGGCGGATATTCCGGGGGTGGAGTTGATGTTCCCGGTCCAGGCCAACGGCGTATTCCTGCAACTGTCGGAACCGGCAATTGCCGCGCTGACGGCCAAGGGCTGGCGCTTCTACACCTTCATCGGTAAAGGCGGCGCGCGGTTCATGTGCGCGTGGGATACCGAGGAAGAGCGCGTAAGAGAATTAGCCGCCGATATTCGGGAAGTGATGAGCGCCTGAAGTAGGCATCAGCCCCTCAGATAATGGCGAAAGGCCGAGACTGTTTTTTGATATTTCTGACAGCAACCAACTTCGTTTTCATTGACTAGCCTCTTGGAACCCGGAAGGAAAAGGCCGCCTTTCGGGACTAACCGCCAGCCGAATAATCGGCCGGAAACGGAAATCCAGCAGAGGGCAATACCATGGAAGCGCAACGCTACGGAAACAACTTGCTAGGCGAAGGCACTATCAGCACTACGGTCATCGACTGGGACGAATTCAGAAAATCCGCGAAAATCGGTGACACCATCAGCGAACCGACGAGGACATTGCGGATCACTGACAAGGTCTATGAACTGACAGCATCCGGCCAGCACTTCGTCGTGCATATCTATGCCCAATAACCTCTAACTGATCGTTCCCACGCTCTGCGTGGGAACGCCTCCCCGGACGCTCCGCGTCCAGGCCACACCACGGTTCAAGGACGAATTGATGGGCAGAAGCCGCTACACCATTACCGAACCTGAAAAACCACACTTCCTGACATGCACTGTCATGGAATGGACACCGCTATTTACCCGCGACTACCTTGTCGGCCACCTATTGAGTTGCTGGCGATATCAACAAACCCACGAACATTTCAATCTCTACGGCTACGTCGTTCTCGAAAACCATCTGCACTTCGTCGCTCAAGCACCTGACCTGGGTAAATGTGTCAGCCAGTTCAAATCCTTCACCGCTCGAACCATCATTGACGACCTGCAGAAACGAGGAGCGGAGCGAGTGTTGCAGCGTTTGCGTTTCAGCAAACGGGCGCATAAAACGGACCGGATTTATCAGCTATGGCAAGAGGGGTCACACGCCGAGTTGGTGTACAGCGAAGCGGTGATGCGCCAAAAGCTTGATTACATTCACCACAACCCTGTGAAGCGTGGTTATGTGGACTTGGCCGAGCACTGGCGGTATTCCAGCGCCCGCAACTATGCAGGACAGGATGGCCTGATTGAAATTCAGCGCTGGGCCTGATCGTTCCCACGCTCTGCGTGGGAATGCAGCCCGTGACGCTCCGCGTCACACAGCGGGACGCAGAGCGTCCAAGGAGGCATTCCCACGCGGAGCGTGGGAACGATCGATTCCTGTGAAGCGGGGTTGTGTGGACTTGGCCGAGCACTGGCGGTATTCCAGCGCCCGCAACTATGCAGGACAGGATGGCCTGATTGA
>NZ_AKVH01000093.1:0-222135 GCF_000278565.1 Pseudomonas sp. Ag1 | reverse complement strand
GCCACCCATTGGGTGGCGCGCCTTTTTTTGTGCCTGGAATTCCGAGTGATTCCCTCAGGCTCTTGTTTTGATTCTCAATATCATTTAATAATAAATATCATTACCGAATGAGTGTGGATCATGAGTTCTGTCCTGCATGAGGATCCCTACCTGGAAAGCTGGCGTTGGATGAGTCGTCAGATTCGTTGCGGCCTTGCTCCCGACGAGCCCCGCCTGATCGAACATTATCTGGCCGAAGGCCGGTACCTCGCCTGTTGCACTGCGACCCACCCGTGGACCATCGGCGAAACCTCATTCCGCCTGCTGCTGGACACCGCCTCCGACATCGCCTTGCCCTGGCACTGGCGGTCCATGTGCCTGGACCAGGCTTGGCGCCCGTTGCGCGACCTGGAAAAACTTTCCCACTGTGCCTGCCGCCTCAAGCGCTGGCAGACCTTTGCCTGGCAATTGGCGACCTGCGAATTGCTGCCATCGATTTCTCACTCTGACCTGGTGCAAGGATCTTCCGATGAGTAACACCCGTATCGAACGCGACAGCATGGGCGAACTGCAAGTGCCCGCCGAGGCCCTGTATGGCGCACAAACCCAGCGTGCGGTGAACAACTTTCCCATCAGCCACCAGCGCATGCCGGCGCAGTTTATTCGTGCGTTGATCCTGGCCAAGGCTGCCGCCGCTAAAGCCAACGTCGAGCTGAAACAACTGAGCGAAGCCCAGGGCAAGGCCATCGTTGATGCCGCCCAAGGCTTGCTGGAAGGCGATTTCATGCAGCATTTCCCGGTGGATATCTTCCAGACCGGTTCCGGCACCAGCTCCAACATGAACGCCAACGAAGTGATTGCGACCCTCGCCAGCCGCTTGCTGGGCGAGCCGGTCAACCCTAACGATCACGTCAACTGCGGCCAGAGCAGCAATGACATCATCCCGACCACCATTCACGTCAGTGCGGCGCTGGTGCTGCATGAGCAAACCCTGCCGGCGCTGCTGCACCTGGTCCAGGTGATCGAGCACAAGGCCGAGGAGGTGCACCGTTTCGTCAAGACCGGTCGGACGCATCTGATGGACGCCATGCCGGTGCGCATGAGCCAGGTGCTCAATGGCTGGGCGCAGCAGCTCAAGGCCAATATCGGCCATCTGCAAGACCTGCTGCCGAGCTTGCAGGCGCTGGCCCAGGGTGGCACTGCAGTCGGCACCGGGATCAATGCGCATCCGGAGTTTGCAGCGCGCTTCAGCCAGCAACTGAGCAGCCTGACCCACGTCCAGTTCACCCCAGGCAAGAACCTGTTCGCGCTGATCGGCTCCCAGGACACGGCCGTCGCGGTCTCCGGACAGCTCAAGACCACCGCCGTGTCCCTGATGAAAATCGCCAACGACCTGCGCTGGATGAACTCCGGCCCATTGGCGGGCCTTGGTGAAATCGAGCTGGAAGGCCTGCAGCCGGGCTCTTCGATCATGCCCGGCAAGGTCAACCCGGTGATCCCGGAAGCCACCGCCATGGTTGCCGCACAAGTCATCGGCAACGACACGGTGATTACCATCGCCGGCCAGTCCGGCAACTTCGAACTCAACGTGATGCTGCCGATCATTGCCCAGAACCTGCTCGGCAGCCTGGAGTTGCTGGCCAACTCCAGCCGCCTGCTGGCCGACAAGGCCATCGCCAGCTTCAAGGTCAACGAAGCCAAGCTCAAGGAAGCGCTGTCGCGCAATCCGATCCTGGTGACCGCACTCAACCCGATCATCGGTTACCAAAAGGCCGCCGAAATCGCCAAGAAGGCCTATCAACAAGGCCGTCCGGTGATTGATGTGGCGCTCGAACATACCGACTTGCCCCGCAGCCAACTGGAAATCCTGCTGGATCCGGAAAAGCTCACGGCTGGCGGCGTGTAATCACCGACCCTGCTTTGGAGGCTCACCATGGAGCACTGGAAACGCACGATCGAACGGGCCAATCGCTGCTTTATGGCGGGCGAGCTGGTAGATGCCCGCGAGGCCTACCTGCAAGCCCTGGCCCTGGCTCAAGTGTTGTTTGAGCGCTGGGCGGATGCCGACGAAGCGGTGGCGGCTTGCGTCATTTCCCATCACAACCTGGCCGACCTGCACTTGCGCCTGAACCAGCCGGAAGAAAGCGCGGAATACCTCTGCGCCATTCACCAGCGCCTGTTGCAGACCATGCAAGACACCCGTCTTAACCCGCTATTGCGGGAAGCGGCCCTGCGCCAGAGCAGCAAGACCTACGTCGAACTGCTGAATTTCATCAGCGATCACGGTGAGTACCCACGTACCCACCGCCTGCTGGGCAGCAACGTGGCGCCATCGGATGCGTCGACCCGCAACAGCCCTTTTTATGGAGCTCATTGATATGTCCTACACCTTGCCGGCCTTGCCTTACGCCTACGATGCCCTTGAACCGCATATCGACGCGCAAACCATGGAGATCCACTACACCAAGCACCACCAGACCTACATCAACAACCTCAACGCAGCCGTCGAAGGCACCGAGTTTGCCGCTTGGCCGGTGGAGAAACTGGTGTCCAGCGTCCAGCAACTGCCGGAAAAACTCCGGGCGGCGGTGATCAACCAGGGCGGCGGCCACGCCAACCACTCGTTGTTCTGGGCTGTCATGTCGCCCAAGGGCGGCGGCAAGCCAGACGGCGCGCTGGGTGACGCCATCGACGAGCAGTTGGGCGGTTTCGACGCCTTCAAGGAGGCCTTCACCAAAGCTGCCTTGACCCGTTTCGGCAGCGGCTGGGCGTGGTTGAGCGTGACGCCGCAAAAGACCCTGGTGGTGGAAAGCAGCGGCAACCAGGACAGCCCGTTGATGAACGGCAATACGCCAATCCTCGGCCTGGACGTCTGGGAACACGCTTATTACCTGCTGTACCAGAACCGTCGTCCGGAATACATCAATGCGTTCTACAGCGTCATCAACTGGCCGGAAGTTGCCGGCCGCTACCAGGCTGCGCTGGGCTGAAACTCCTCTATAACAAGATCTAAGGCCGACTATGGGCACTGAAACACTGGCGATCAGCAGCGTGCGAATGTTTCGTTATGCGTTTGGCTCGCTGCTGCTATTGGCAGGAACTGCATTGCTGGTGGCCCAAGGGCTGGCCTGGCTTGACCTGGAACCGCGCATCCTGCGTGCCTTGCAGGGCGGGGCCATCTGCGCGCTCGGCACCGCCCTGGGTGCCGTGCCGGTACTGGTGATCCGCCGGATGCCATTGGCGGTGAGCGACACGCTGCTGGGCTTCGGTGCCGGGGTGATGTTGGCCGCTACGGCATTTTCGCTGATCGTGCCGGGTATTGCGGCTGCCCAAAGCCTGGGGCTGACGCCATGGGGCGCCAGTGGATTGATCAGTTTCGGCATCATGCTGGGCGCGTTCGGGCTGTATCTGGTGGACCGCAAGGTCTCCGGCGCCACCCCGGAAATGCTGGTGGGCAGTCCGGATCATCCGGTGATACCGCCGCGTATCTGGCTGTTTGTGTTCGCCATCATTGCCCACAACATTCCCGAAGGTATGGCCGTGGGTGTCTCGGCAGGCGGCGGCATGCCGGATGCCGACAGCCTCGCCATGGGTATTGCCTTGCAGGATGTGCCGGAGGGACTGGTGATTGCGTTGGTGCTGGCCGGGGCAGGGATGTCGCGGGTCAAGGCGTTCCTGATCGGCGCAGCGTCAGGGCTGGTGGAGCCGGTGTTTGCGGTACTGTGTGCCTGGCTGGTGAGCCTGGCTCAGGTGCTGTTGCCGCTGGGGCTGGCGCTGGCGGCCGGGGCAATGCTGCTGGTGGTGACTCACGAAGTCATTCCCGAGTCGCGGCGCAATGGCCATGACAAGCTCGCCAGCCTGGGGCTGTGTATCGGGTTTTGCTTGATGATGGTGATGGATACGGCGTTGGGCTGAGGCTGTCGCACTTCTACAAGAAGCGCTTGCGGTAGTCGCTGGGGGTAACGCCCAGGCGGCGAACGAAGGCGCGCCGGAACCCATCAACATTGGCATAGCCGACCTGATCGGCCAGGCGTTTGAGCGAGACATTCGAGCCTTCGATCAGCCGCCGTGCCTGGTCGATACGTGCCAGCTCCACGAACTCGGCAGGGGTGAATCCACCCTCGGCCTTGAATACCCGGGCAAAGTTGCGTTCGCTCATGTCAGCGCGCTGGGCCAGCAATGCCACGCTCAGGTCTGCGGCCAGGTTGTCGACGATATAGGTCTGTATCTGGCGAATGTTCGTGCGTTCTGCGGTCTGTGCCGCCAGTTGGGCGCTGAACTGTGACTGGCCGCCCGGCCGTTTGAAGTACATCACCATTTCCCTGGCCACACTGAGCGCCAAATCACGGCCGTGGTCCTCCTCGACTAACGCGAGCGCCAGATCCATACCGGCCGTCACACCGGCGGAGGTGTACAGGTTACCGTCGCGGATAAAAATGCTGTCCGGTTCGACCACGGCATCGGGGTATTGCCTGGCCAGCAATGCACTGGAATTCCAGTGCGTGGTGACGCGTCGCCCGACCAGCAAGCCAGCAGCCCCCAGCACAAAAGCGCCACTGCAAACCGAGCCTATCCGCCGCACGCGCGTGGCCTGGTAGCGCACCCAGTCCCGCAGGTGGGCGTCGTGTGTCACGTCATTCACGCTGGGGCTTCCTGCGATCAGCAGCGTATCGATAGCCCCCTTGAACGTATCGATAGAGTCATCCGTGGCCAGGCGAAGCCCATTGGTTCCCTTGATCTGCCCCGCGACGGTACCGATGACCGAGATCCGGTATGCACGGGAATTGCCCAATTGCCTGGCCGCTTCAGCGAACACATCGGCAGGGCCCACGACATCCAGCATTTGCACACGGGGAAACGCCAGGAGGGCAATTCGCATGGTGTCTGTCTCCGTAGTGGAAATGGCTGAAATCGTCGTTAAGCGACACTATAGGACAGAGGGGAGGTAGGCGACACTGTCCGTCACGTGCTTTATCGTCAACCGGAGACCCGCATGAGCATCTGTAACGCGCCACTTCCCCCCTTCGCTGTCGAATCGAGCGAGCGGTCGGGGTCCATCAAGAACCTTCCCATCAATTTGTTTGGCGCCGTGATGGGGTTGGCCGGCCTGAGCCTGGCCTGGCAGTCCGCCAGTGAATATGTGGCTTACGCGCAAATGATCGGAGCGGTCATTGGTGGGTTTGCCATTCTGGTGTTTATCGCACTGGTGGCGGGGTATCTCACCAAATGGGTTAAATACCCTGCGGCGGTCAAAGCCGAGTTCAATCACCCGATATCAGGAAATTTCTTTGGCACGGTGACGATCGCGTTGCTGCTGCTGTCGGCAGTCGTAGGTTCAGCTAGCACCCTGATCAGCCAGGGGCTTTGGATGTTGGGTAGCCTGCTGACCATGATCCTGGCGGCAATTGTGCTCTCGCGACTGTTGTCCGGTAATCAGGAGTCGCAATATGCGGTGCCTGCCTGGCTGATCCCGGGGGTGGCGGCGCTCGACATCGCGGTGACAGGTGCCCACATGCCCATGGCGTGGGCATACGAGTTCAATCTGTTCGCGATGGCGGTAGGGAGTGTGATTGCGCTGGTGTTCTTCACGCGAATTTTTTCACGTCTGGTTCACGAGCCGGTGATGGCCAAAGGTATGACACCTTCGCTGATGATACTTATCGCCCCCTTTGAAGTCGGCTTTCTGGCTTACACCAACTTCTTTGGCAGCGTCGACTATTTTGCCAGCGTGCTCTTCTACTTTGGCCTGTTCCTGTTTGGGGTGCTGGCATTCAAAGTATTCCGTCAGGCCGCGCCTTTTTCTCCTGCCTGGTGGGCAATCAGCTTTCCGATTGCGGCATTGAGCAACGCTGCGTTGAAATATGCCGATGCCAAAGGAAGCGTGATCCTGGAAGCGATTGCCTATCTGATCCTGGCTTTCCTGACGATCGCGCTGGCCGTACTGACGGTCAAGACGTTGAAGATTCTGTTCAACGGCAAACTGCTGTCCAACTGACGCAGGGGAGGGGCGATTACCTACTCGCCCTCATCAAAGAAATTATTGATCAACGCTACCAGGGCATCCATCGCTTCCTGCTCTTGCTCGCCTTCGGTCTTCAAATGAATCTTCGTGCCCTTGCCCGCAGCCAGCATCATCATGGCCATGATGCTTTTGCCGTCGACCATGGATTCCGGGGTGCGCCCGGCGCGGATCTGGCAAGGGAACTGCCCGGCGACGCCGACGAACTTGGCCGAGGCCCGGGCGTGCAGGCCCAGCTTGTTGATGATTTCAATTTCCAGAGCGGGCATCGCGGGGGTGTTCCTTTCAGCTGAGGTCGCGGTGGCGAACCTGGACGTTCTTGAGGGTTTGTTGCAGCACCTTGCCCAGGCGTTCGGTCAGGTAGACGGATCGGTGGTGGCCGCCGGTGCAGCCAATGGCGATGGTGACATAAGCCCGATTGCTGGCCGCAAAACGCGGCAGCCATTTGAGCAGGTAGCTGGAGATGTCCTGGTACATTTCCTCGACATCCGGTTGCGCCGCCAGGTACTCGGCCACAGGTTGGTCCAGCCCCGACTGATCGCGCAGTTCCGGCTTCCAGTACGGGTTGGGCAGGCAGCGCACATCGAACACCAGGTCGGCATCTACCGGCATGCCGCGCTTGAAACCGAACGACTCGACAAGGAACGCCGTGCCTGGCTCCGGCTGGTTCAGCAGACGCAGCTTGATCGCATCCCGCAGTTGATACAGGTTCAGGCTGGTGGTGTTGATCTTGAGGTCGGCCAGGTCAATGATCGGCCCCAGCAGTTTGGTCTCGTCCTCGATGGCTTCGGCCAGGGAACGATGAGGGCTGCTCAACGGGTGGCGGCGACGGGTTTCAGAGAAGCGCTTGAGCAGGGTCTCTTCGTCGGCGTCCAGGTACAGCACATCGCAATGGATATGCTTGGCCCGCACTTCTTCGAGCAGTTCAGGAAAGCGTGTGAGGTGGCTGGGCAGGTTGCGGGCGTCGATCGACACGGCGACCAGCGGTTGCGCCAACTCGGTATGAATCAGCGCGCGTTCCGCCAGTTCCGGTAGCAGGCCGGCGGGCAGGTTGTCGATGCAATAGAAGCCGTTGTCCTCAAGAACATTGAGGGCCGTGCTTTTACCTGAGCCGGAACGGCCGCTGACGATGATCAAACGCATGATTAATGCCCGTTTTGTTCATCCAGGACAACCTGGTAGAGCGCCTCATTGCTTGAGGCACTACGCAGTTTGTCGCGTACGTCCTTGCGGTCGAGCATGCTGGCGATCTGCCGAAGCAGTTCCAGGTGCGCATCGGTGGCAGCTTGCGGGACCAGCAGCACGAACAGCAGGTCGACCGGCGCGCCGTCGATGGCGTCGAAATCGATAGGGGCGTCCAGGTGCAGCAGGGCGCTGACTGGAGACTCACAGCCTTGCAGGCGGCAGTGAGGAATGGCGATGCCGTTGCCAAAGCCGGTGGAGCCGAGCTTTTCACGGGCGATCAGGGCCTCGTACACAGCTTGCGTATCCAGTTCGGGCACTTCGCGGCCGATCAGGTTGGCAATTTGTTCGAGGGCGCGCTTTTTACTGCCGCCCGGCACGTTCACGAGGGAACGGCCGGGGGTCAGGATGGTTTCAAGTCGGATCATGGGTGGGGAGTGTTAGCGGCCAGTGCCTTGAAGAAGGCTCTGCTGCTTTTCCTTATGCTTTTTAAGTTGGCGGTCAAGCTTGTCTGTGAGCAAGTCGATTGATGCATACATGTCTTCATGTTCGGCATTGGCGACCACTTCGCCACCGGGTATCTGAAGTGTCGCTTCGATTTTCTGCTGAAGCTTGTCGACCTTCATGATGACCTGCACGTTGGTGATCTTGTCGAAATGGCCCTCAAGCTTCTTCAGCTTCAGCTCGACGTATTCGCGCAATGGAGGGGTGACTTCTACATGGTGTCCACTGATGTTGACTTGCATACAGCTTCTCCTTCGTTGCCAGTGCATAAAGCGGCGGGTAGGAATACCCGCCACTGGAACGCTATGGCCCGCCCGTCACATCAAACGCTTACGCTCGCTGGAAGGCGCGATCCCTAGGGACTCGCGGTACTTGGCGACGGTTCGACGGGCGACCTGAATGCCTTGTGCCTCCAGTAAACCAGCGATCTTGCTGTCACTCAACGGCTTTTTCTGATTTTCCGCGGCAACCAGTTTTTTGATGATCGCGCGGATCGCCGTGGACGAGCATTCGCCGCCTTCGGAGGTGCTGACGTGGCTGGAGAAAAAGTATTTCAGCTCATATATACCCCGTGGGGTATGCATGAATTTTTGCGTGGTCACCCGGGAAATCGTTGATTCGTGCATGCCCACCGCCTCGGCGATGTCGTGCAGTACCAGCGGCTTCATTGCTTCATCGCCGTATTCCAGGAAGCCGCGCTGGTGCTCGACGATCTGGGTGGCGACTTTCATCAGGGTTTCGTTGCGGCTTTGCAGGCTCTTGATGAACCAGCGGGCTTCCTGCAGTTGGTTACGCATGAAGGTGTTATCGGCGCTGGTGTCGGCGCGGCGCACAAAACCTGCGTATTGCGGATTGACCCGCAGGCGCGGCACCGATTCCTGGTTCAGCTCCACCAGCCAGCGTTCGTTGTCCTTGCGCACAATCACGTCGGGCACGACATATTCGGCTTCGCTGGACTCGATCTGCGAGCCCGGGCGTGGGTTGAGGCTCTGCACCAGCTCGATGATCTGGCGCAGGTCATCTTCCTTGAGCTTCATGCGGCGCATCAGCTGGCTGTAGTCGCGGCTGCCCAGCAGGTCGATGTAGTCGGTGACCAGGCGCTGCGCTTCGCTCAGCCAAGGCGTCTTGGCCGGCAATTGGCGCAGTTGCAGCAGCAGGCACTCGCTGAGGTTGCGGGCGCCGATGCCGGCCGGCTCGAATTGCTGGATGCGGTGCAGGACGGCTTCGATTTCGTCCAGTTCGATGTCCAGTTCCGGGTCGAACGCCTCGAGGATCTCCTCAAGGGTCTCGTCCAGGTAGCCCTGGTTGTTGATGCAATCGATCAGGGTCACGGCGATCAGGCGATCGGTATCGGACATCGGTGCCAGGTTCAGCTGCCAGAGCAAATGGCTTTGCAGGCTCTCGCCGGCTGATGTGCGGGTGGTGAAGTCCCACTCGTCGTCATCGTTGCTGGGCAGGCTGCTGGCGCTGGTCTGGTAGACGTCTTCCCAGGCGGTATCCACGGGAAGTTCGTTGGGAATGCGTTCGTTCCATTCGCCTTCCTCAAGGTTATCCACCGTGGGGGCGGTTTCCTGATAGGAGGGTTCCTGTACGTCGGGGTTGGGCTTTTGCTCGATGTTGTCGGCCAGCGGGTCTGCATTATCGAAGTCGTCGCCTTCTTCCTGGCGTTCGAGCATCGGATTGGACTCCAGGGCCTCCTGGATTTCCTGTTGCAGGTCCAGGGTCGACAATTGGAGCAGGCGGATGGCCTGTTGCAGCTGCGGTGTCATCGTCAGCTGCTGGCCCATTCTCAGGACTAGCGATGGTTTCATGGCAGGGGCTTAACACCTTATTCGCCGGCGCAATGCGCCATCCACGACAGGGCGCGTGAGCGCCAAACATAAGCAAATTATATGCCTGATATCGGGGGCTTTGCCTAGAGCGCGGTAACAATAAAAATACTGAGGTTTTTATTGACTACCGCGCTCCATGGCGAATGGCCTGATACCACCGTGTTTACAGGCGGAACTCGTGACCCAGATACACTTCCTTGACCAGTTCGTTGGCCAGGATAGTGGCAGAGTCACCTTCGGCAATCAGCTGTCCATCGTTGACGATGTAGGCGGTTTCGCAGATATCGAGTGTCTCACGGACGTTGTGGTCGGTGATCAATACACCGATGCCCTTGGCCTTGAGATGATGGATGATCTGCTTGATGTCGCCGACCGAGATCGGGTCGACACCGGCGAAAGGTTCGTCCAGCAGGATGAACTTGGGCGCCGTGGCCAGCGCACGGGCGATTTCCACACGACGACGCTCGCCGCCGGAAAGGCTCATGCCGAGGTTGTCGCGAATGTGGTTGATGTGGAATTCCTGCAGCAGGCTTTCCAGCTCTTTCTTGCGCCCGGCGCGGTCGAGTTCCTTGCGGGTCTCGAGGATGGCCATGATGTTGTCGGAAACCGACAGTTTGCGGAAGATCGATGCTTCCTGGGGAAGATAGCCGATACCCGCCTGCGCACGGCCGTGCATAGGCTGGTGGCTTACGTCCAGGTCGTCGATCAGGACGCGGCCTTGATCGGCCTGCACCAGGCCGACGATCATGTAGAAGCAGGTGGTCTTGCCGGCACCGTTGGGGCCGAGCAAGCCGACGATCTGGCCGCTGTCGATCGACAGGCTGACGTCACGCACGACCTGACGGCTTTTATAAGCCTTGGCCAGATGCTGGGCTTTCAGGGTTGCCATTAATTCGCCTTCTTCGCGTCGGGTTTCGGCGCCGGCTGGGCTGCGCCCGGTTTCTGCTTCGGCTGGATAACCATGTCGATACGCGGCTTCGGCGTGCTGATTTTCGAGCCGGTAGCACGGCCGGCCTGGGCGATCTGCTTCACCGTGTCGTAGACGATTTTTTCGCCGTCGGTGGTGTTGCCGTCATTGATGACCCGGGCCTGGTCGATCAGCACGATGCGGTTTTGCTGGGCGTGGTACTGGATCGTCTTGCCATAGCCTTTGACCGGCGTAGGGTCGCCCACTTTCTGCAGTTGTTCGAAATACGCCAGGTTGCCCACCGAAGTGACCACGTCGATATCGCCTGCCGGGGTACGAGTCAGTGTCACGGTGTTACCCGTCACTTTCATCGAGCCCTGGGTGATGATCACGCTGCCTGTGTAGGTCGCGATACCTTGCTTGTCATCCAGCTGCGCATCGTCAGCCTGAATGTGGATCGGTTGCTGGCTATCGTTCGGCAGAGCCCAGGCGCTCACGCTTCCCAGTGCTGCGCCCAGGCCGAGCAAAATAGGGAGGGTTTTAACGAGCCTCATACTGTCCTCTTACGTTCGATAGCAGGTGTATCCTGCTTTCTTTCAAATACGCTTTCATTCCCTTGCCAGTCGATACACCGCCAGCGCCGTCAATTCTAACGTCTTGCTCGGTCTGCGCATATTGCTTCTGTGGGAATACGGTCATGCGACTGCTGGTAATAATGGTGTCGCGGTTCTTGGCGTCAGTGCGGGCTACCCGCACCGAGTCAATCAGTTCCACTTGGGTGCCGTCCGGGTTGACCTCGCCACGCTCGCTGGTGACGTGCCACGGAAATTCGGCGCCGCGGTACAGGTTCATGTCCGGCTTGGTCAGCAAAGTGACCTCGGATGCCTTCAAGTGTTCGACCTTGTCGGAGGTCATTTCATACTGGACCTTGCCATCGGGCAGGTACTGGATGCTGTGGGCGTTGATGGCGTAATAGTCGATAGCACTCTCGTCAACCTGTGCAACCGGCTTGTCGAGGAAGCGCTCCGGGCTGATATTCCAGTAGCCGACCGCGAGGAAAACCGCGGCGATGACTGCAAGTATCAGGAAATTGCGAATCTTTTTACTCAGCATAAAACGCTCTATAGGTAGGCGGCGTGGGCCGCTTCAAGGCTGCCTTGGGCGCGCAGAATCAACTCGCAGAACTCGCGGGCGGCGCCTTCGCCGCCGCGGGCGGTGGTTACACCATGGGCGTGTTCGCGAACGAACGCCGCCGCATTGGCCACGGCCATGCCCAGGCCGACCCGGCGAATCACCGGCAGGTCGGGTAAATCGTCACCCAGGTACGCAACCTGCTCATAGCTTAGGTTGAGTTGGCCAAGAAGCTCGTCCAGAACCACCAGTTTATCCTCGCGGCCCTGATACAGGTGAGGAATACCCAGGTTTTGTGCGCGGCGTTCCACAACCGGGGTCTTGCGACCGCTGATGATGCCGGTTTGCACGCCCGCCGCCATCAGCATCTTGATGCCCTGGCCGTCGAGGGTGTTGAACGTCTTGAATTCGCTGCCGTCTTCCAGGAAGTACAGGCGGCCATCCGTCAGCACACCGTCGACGTCGAAAATCGCCAGCTTGATGTGCTTGCCCCGTTGCATCAGGTCGGTGGTCATCTACATCACTCCCGCACGCAGCAAGTCGTGCATGTTCAGGGCGCCAACCGGACGGTCGTCGCTGTCGACCACCACCAGCGCCAGGATCTTGTGGTCTTCCATGATCTTCAGTGCTTCGGCCGCGAGCATGTCAGGGCGTGCGGTCTTGCCGTGAGGCGTCATGACTTCGTCGATGGTGGCGGTCTGGATGTCGAGGTTGCGGTCCAGGGTGCGGCGCAGGTCGCCGTCGGTGAAGACCCCGGCCAGCCGCCCGTCGGACTCCAGGATTACGGTCATGCCCAGGCGCTTGAGGGTCATTTCCATCAAGGCATCTTTCAGCAAGGTGCCGCGTGGCACTTGTGGCAGCTCGTCGCCGGCGTGCATGACGTTTTCCACTTTCAGCAGCAGGCGACGGCCAAGGGCGCCGCCCGGGTGGGAAAACGCGAAGTCTTCGGCGGTAAACCCGCGGGCTTCCAGCAATGCCACGGCCAGCGCATCGCCCATGACCAGGGCGGCGGTGGTGGAGGAGGTCGGTGCCAGGTTCAGCGGGCAGGCCTCGTGGGCAACGTGCACGTTCAAATTCACTTCGGCGGCTTTTGCCAGCGTCGAGTCCGGGTTGCCGGTCACGCTGATCAGCTGGATACCCAGGCGCTTGATCAGCGGCAGCAGGGTCACGATTTCGTTGGTGGTGCCGGAGTTGGACAGTGCCAGGATGATGTCGTCCCGGGTGATCATGCCCATGTCGCCGTGGCTGGCTTCGGCCGGATGCACGAAGAACGCGGTGGTCCCGGTGCTCGCCAGGGTGGCGGCGATCTTGTTGCCGACATGCCCGGATTTGCCCATGCCGACCACCACTACGCGGCCCTTGCTGGCCAGAATCATCTCGCAGGCGCGCACGAAATCCGCGTCGATATGGGCCAGCAAGCCTTCTACGGCTTCAAGCTCGAGGCGGATGGTGCGTTGTGCGGATTGAATAAGGTCGCTGGATTGGCTCATGTCTGAAATCGTATAGCCTGACGAAAAGTCGGCGATTATAACGGTAATGATCAATTCCCTCACACAAGTTCGTCAGGCTTTATTCAATCCACCTGTGGTTGAGATTGAACCTCAGCCAGGATTTTTTAGCTGTCCTGTTTCTGAACAAGCTCTGTTCCGGCCTTGGGGGCGCTGTACCAGCAGTGATATAGTTCGCGGCCAGTTCGGTCCGCACGGCCTTTTTGTCTATTCGGCGCAAGCATTTGTCGAAAACAAAGTGTCTGATTGAAAGGCTGCATCCCAAGGAGTTTAGATGAGTGCCGATAACGCCTACGCGGTCGAGCTGAAGGGCCTTTCCTTCAAGCGCGGTACGCGCAGCATCTTCAATAATGTGGATATTCGCATTCCCCGCGGCAAAGTCACGGGCATCATGGGGCCTTCCGGCTGCGGCAAGACTACGCTGCTGCGCCTGATGGGCATGCAATTGCGCCCCTCCGCCGGTGAAGTCTGGGTCAATGGCCAGAACTTGCCGACCCTTTCGCGCAGTGATCTGTTCGATGCCCGCAAACACATGGGCGTCCTGTTCCAGAGCGGCGCGTTGTTTACCGATCTAGATGTTTTCGAAAACGTGGCGTTCCCGCTGCGGGTGCATACACAGCTGTCCGATGAAATGATTCGTGACATTGTGTTGCTGAAATTGCAGGCCGTCGGGCTGCGCGGTGCTATCGATTTGATGCCCGACGAGTTGTCCGGAGGCATGAAGCGTCGTGTCGCCCTGGCGCGTGCCATCGCCCTCGACCCGCAGATTCTCATGTACGACGAGCCTTTCGTTGGCCAGGACCCGATTGCCATGGGGGTGCTGGTACGCTTGATCCGCCTGCTCAATGATGCGTTGGGTATCACCAGTATCGTGGTTTCCCACGACCTGGCCGAGACCGCGAGCATTGCCGACTACCTATATGTAGTGGGCGATGGCCAGGTGCTGGGGCAGGGCACGCCTGAAGAACTGATGAACGCAGACAACCCGCGCATTCGCCAATTCATGACCGGCGATCCCGATGGCCCGGTGCCTTTTCACTTTCCGGCAGCGGACTACCGCTCAGATCTTCTGGGGAAGCGCTGATGCGCAAGACATCATTACTCGAAAAGGTTCGCCTTTTCGGTCGCTCCGGCATCGATATCATCGGTGTGCTGGGGCGTTCGACGATTTTCCTGTTTCATGCCTTGCTCGGCCGCGGCGGTATTGGCGGCGGTTTCGGCCTGCTGATCAAGCAATTGCACTCCGTGGGCGTGATGTCCCTGGTGATCATCGTGGTCTCCGGGGTGTTCATCGGCATGGTGTTGGCGCTGCAAGGCTTCAATATCCTCTCCAGCTACGGGTCCGAGCAGGCTGTTGGGCAGATGGTTGCCCTGACGCTGTTGCGTGAGTTGGGCCCGGTGGTGACCGCGCTGCTGTTTGCCGGGCGCGCCGGTTCTGCGCTGACGGCCGAAATCGGCAACATGAAGGCCACCGAGCAGCTGTCCAGCCTGGAAATGATCGGCGTCGATCCACTCAAGTACATTGTTGCCCCGCGCCTGTGGGCCGGCTTCATTTCCCTACCACTGCTGGCGATGGTGTTCAGCGTGGTCGGGATCTGGGGCGGTTCATGGGTGGCGGTTGACTGGTTGGGCGTCTACGACGGCTCCTACTGGGGCAACATGCAAAACAGCGTGACCTTCAGCGGCGACGTGCTCAACGGCATCATTAAAAGCATCGTCTTCGCCTTTGTAGTGACCTGGATCGCCGTATTCCAAGGCTATGACTGTGAGCCCACCTCAGAAGGGATCAGTCGCGCCACCACCAAGACCGTTGTGTACGCCTCGCTGGCGGTACTGGGCCTTGACTTCATTTTGACCGCCTTGATGTTTGGAGATTTCTGATGCAAAACCGCACTGTGGAAATCGGTGTCGGCCTTTTCTTGCTGGCTGGCATCCTGGCTTTACTGTTGCTCGCCCTGCGAGTCAGCGGCCTATCGGCCAGCCCCACCGCCGATACTTATAAACTTTACGCCTACTTCGACAATATCGCCGGTTTGACTGTCAGAGCTAAAGTGACCATGGCGGGTGTAACCATCGGCAAGGTCACGGCAATCGATCTGGACCGCGACAGCTTCACCGGCCGTGTGACCATGCAGGTGGACAAGAAGGTAGATAACCTGCCGACTGACTCCACTGCGTCTATCCTCACCGCTGGCCTGCTGGGCGAGAAGTACATCGGCATCAGCGTCGGCGGGGAATCTGCCCTGCTCAAGGATGGTTCGACCATTCATGACACACAGTCGTCGTTGGTGCTGGAGGACTTGATCGGTAAATTCCTGCTCAATACCGTCAATAAAGACGCCAAATGAGGAATGTGTTCATGATCTCTACTTTGCGACGTGGCCTGTTGGTACTGCTCGCGGCACTGCCGTTGATGGCTAACGCCGCTGCTGGCGGCTCTGCACATGACCTGGTGCAGGACACCACCAACAAGATGTTGGCTGACCTGAGTGCCAACAAGGAAAAGTACAAGCAGGACCCGAGTCAGTTCTATAACGCGCTGAACACGATTGTCGGGCCTGTTGTCGATGCTGAAGGTATTTCCAAAAGCATCATGACCGTCAAGTACTCGCGCAAGGCTACGCCTGCGCAGATGCAGACTTTCCAGGAAAACTTCAAGAAGGGCTTGTTCCAGTTCTACGGCAATGCCCTGCTGGAGTACAACAACCAGGGGATTACCGTCGCCCCTGCCGGGGATGAGTCGGGTGACCGCACCAGCGTCAACATGAGCGTCAAGGGCAACAACGGCGCGGTCTACCCTGTGCAGTACACGCTCGAGAAGGTCAACGGCGAGTGGAAACTGCGTAACGTGATCATCAACGGCATCAACATTGGCAAGCTGTTCCGTGACCAGTTCGCGGATGCCATGCAGCGCAATGGCAACGACCTGGACAAAACCATCAACGGTTGGGCTGGTGAAGTGGCCAAGGCCAAGGAAGAAACCGACAAAGCTGCCGGGAAGCCTGCCCAATGACCGAGTCGGCCATTCGCCTTGGCGAGTCCGGTGAGCTGTTGCTCAGCGGCGTGCTGGATTACAGCACTGGGCCCGCCCTGCGCAAGCAGGGCCAGGCGCTGATCAATGCCAGTACCGCTCCTGCGCTGGTGCTGGATTGCTCGGCGGTGGTGAAGTCCAGCAGCGTCGGCTTGTCGTTGCTGCTGTGTTTCATGCGCGATGCGCAGGCCGTCAAAAAGCCGGTGAGCATTCGTGCATTGCCCGAAGACATGCGTGAAATCGCTGAGGTTTCCGGTCTGACCGAGCTGTTGGCGCATCCTTAATACACATTATTAAAGAAGCCCCCCGTCAGAGTCCTGCTATGCGGGGTTCGCAGGCGCGGGGCTTTTTTGTATGATGTGCGACCCGCGCGCACTGGGCGCCCATAGAGGTTGATCATGCAGGCCCTAGAAGTTAAAAGCTTCCTTGAAGGAAAGCTGCCCGAAACTAATGTTGAAGTTGAGGGCGAAGGCTGCAATTTCCAGCTGAACGTGATTAGCGATGAACTGGCGGCATTGAGCCCGGTCAAGCGTCAGCAGCAGATCTATGCCCATTTGAACCCGTGGATCACCGATGGCAGCATCCATGCGGTCACTATGAAATTTTTCAGCCGCGCGGCCTGGGCCGAGCGCACCTGAGCCCCCAAGGCGTCGAGATTCTTATGGATAAATTGATTATTACCGGCGGTGCTCGTCTTGATGGCGAGATCCGTATTTCCGGGGCGAAGAACTCCGCCCTGCCGATCCTGGCAGCGACCTTGCTGTGCGATGGCCCGGTTACCGTGGCCAACCTGCCGCACCTGCATGACATCACCACCATGATCGAGTTGTTCGGTCGCATGGGCATCGAGCCGGTGATCGACGAGAAACTCAGCGTCGAAATCGACCCGCGCACCATCAAGACCCTGATCGCACCGTACGAGCTGGTGAAAACCATGCGCGCCTCGATCCTGGTACTGGGCCCGATGGTTGCCCGGTTCGGCGAAGCCGAAGTCGCACTGCCTGGCGGTTGCGCCATCGGTTCGCGTCCGGTGGACCTGCACATCCGTGGCCTCGAAGCCATGGGTGCAACCATTGACGTCGAAGGCGGCTACATCAAGGCCAAGGCGCCGGAAGGCGGCCTGCGTGGCGCAAACTTCTTCTTTGATACCGTCAGTGTGACCGGTACCGAGAACATCATGATGGCCGCTGCCCTGGCCAATGGCCGCAGCGTGCTGCAAAACGCCGCGCGCGAGCCGGAAGTGGTCGACCTGGCCAACTTCCTGATCGCCATGGGTGCCAACATCACCGGCGCCGGCACCGACACCATCACCATTGATGGCGTGAAACGCCTGCATTCGGCTACCTACAAGGTGATGCCGGACCGCATCGAGACCGGTACCTACCTGGTCGCGGCTGCCGTCACCGGTGGCCGTGTCAAGGTCAAGGACACTGATCCGACCATCCTCGAAGCCGTCCTGGAAAAACTCAAGGAAGCCGGCGCCGAGATCACCACCGGTGAAGACTGGATCGAGCTGAACATGCATGGCAAGCGGCCAAAAGCCGTTAACGTGCGTACCGCTCCGTACCCGGCGTTCCCGACCGACATGCAGGCGCAGTTCATTTCCCTGAACGCGATTGCCGAAGGCACCGGTGCCGTGATCGAGACCATCTTCGAAAACCGCTTCATGCACGTGTACGAGCTGCACCGCATGGGCGCCAAGATCCAGGTCGAAGGCAACACCGCCATCGTGACCGGTATCGAGAAGCTCAAGGGCGCGCCAGTGATGGCTACCGACCTGCGTGCCTCCGCCAGCCTGGTGATCTCGGCGTTGTGCGCTGACGGCGACACCCTCATCGACCGCATCTACCACATAGACCGTGGTTACGAGTGCATCGAAGAGAAGCTGCAGATGCTCGGCGCGAAAATCCGCCGCGTACCGGGCTAGTTCCAGGAACTGCAAACACGTTCATTGTGGCGAGGGAGCTTGCTCCCGCTGGACTGCGCAGCAGTCCCAGTCTTTTTAAACAAAGATCAGGGCCGCTTCGCGCCCCAGCGGGAGCAAGCTCCCTCGCCACATGACGATGTATGCTGTTAGCTGATTTGTTTCAAGTCGAGGCTGTAATGGCCTCGATCTGTGTCTGGCGCCGATTGCGACCGGACAGCAATAGCCTGATGAAGGACTGACGTTTCCCATGTTGACCATCGCACTGTCCAAGGGCCGCATCCTTGACGACACTTTGCCGCTTCTGGCTGAAGCGGGCATCGTGCCGACCGAGAATCCGGACAAGAGCCGCAAGCTGATCATCCCCACGACCCAGGACGACGTTCGCCTGCTGATCGTGCGTGCCACCGATGTGCCAACTTACGTTGAACATGGCGCGGCCGACCTCGGCGTCGCTGGCAAAGACGTGTTGATGGAATATGGCGGCCAGGGCCTGTACGAGCCGCTGGACCTGCGTATCGCCCTGTGCAAGCTGATGACCGCCGGCCGTGTCGGTGACGTCGAGCCTAAAGGCCGCCTGCGGGTGGCGACCAAGTTCGTCAACGTTGCCAAGCGTTACTACGCCGAGCAAGGCCGCCAGGTCGACATCATCAAGCTTTACGGCTCGATGGAGCTGGCACCGCTGATCGGCCTGGCCGACAAGATCATCGACGTGGTCGACACCGGCAACACCCTGCGCGCCAACGGCCTGGAGCCCCAGGACTTTATCGCCGACATCAGCTCCCGGCTGATCGTCAACAAAGCTTCGATGAAAATGCAGCACGCCCGTATCCAGGCGTTGATCGACACCCTGCGCAAGGCAGTGGAGTCTCGACACCGCGGTTGACTCACCCGCGCGGCCCCAAGCCGCGCCCGTCTATCCGCCTCATAGCCAGAATTCTCAGGTGCCCAAGCGGATCGACTGCTAACTTTCGGCGCCTGAGCATTTTTGCCATTCCTATGAGGCCCTCGCTATGACCACGTCCACTGCAATTGCCCGACTCAACGCTGCCGACCCGGATTTCGCCCATCATCTGGATCATCTGCTGAGCTGGGAAAGCGTGTCCGACGATTCGGTCAATCAGCGGGTGCTCGACATCATCAAGGCCGTGCGCGAGCGCGGTGACGCGGCGCTGGTTGATTTTACCCGGCAGTTCGATGGCCTGGATGTCGCCTCCATGGCCGACCTGATCCTGCCCCGCGAACGCCTGGAACTGGCCTTGACCCGCATCACCGCGCCCCAGCGCGAAGCCCTGGAAGTGGCGGCCGCGCGGGTGCGCAGCTACCACGAGAAACAGAAACAGGATTCCTGGAGCTACACCGAGGCCGACGGCACCGTACTGGGCCAGAAGGTCACGCCGCTGGACCGTGCTGGCCTGTACGTGCCGGGCGGCAAAGCGTCGTACCCGTCCTCGGTACTGATGAACGCGATTCCGGCCAAGGTGGCCGGCGTGACCGAAGTGGTCATGGTGGTGCCTACCCCGCGCGGCGAAATCAACGAACTGGTGCTGGCAGCGGCCTGCATCGCGGGCGTTGATCGCGTGTTCACCATCGGTGGCGCCCAAGCGGTAGCGGCCCTGGCCTACGGTACCGAAAGCGTGCCGAAGGTCGACAAGGTGGTTGGCCCGGGCAACATCTACGTGGCCACGGCCAAGCGCCATGTATTTGGCCAGGTCGGCATCGACATGATCGCCGGCCCTTCGGAAATCCTCGTGGTGTGTGACGGCCAGACCGACCCGGACTGGATCGCCATGGACCTGTTCTCCCAGGCCGAGCACGACGAAGACGCCCAGGCGATCCTCGTCAGCCCGGATGCCGAATTCCTGGACAAGGTCGCCGCCAGCATCGCCAAGCTGCTGCCGACCATGGAGCGCGCCGAGATCATCGAGAAGTCGATCAATGGCCGTGGCGCCCTGATCCTGGTCCGCGACATGGAGCAGGCCATCGAAGTGGCCAACCGTATCGCCCCGGAACACCTGGAGTTGTCCGTCGCCGACCCACAAGCCTGGCTGCCGCTGATTCGCCACGCCGGCGCGATCTTCATGGGCCGCCACACCAGCGAAGCCCTGGGCGACTACTGCGCAGGTCCCAATCACGTGCTGCCCACGTCGGGCACTGCGCGGTTCTCCTCGCCGCTGGGCGTATATGACTTCCAGAAGCGCTCGTCGATCATCTTCTGCTCGCCAGAGGGCGCGTCGGAGTTGGGCAAGACCGCTTCCGTGCTGGCCCGTGGCGAGTCGCTGACCGCCCACGCCCGCAGCGCCGAATACCGCATCGTTGACGATAAGCAGGGGAACTGAAACATGAGCAAATTCTGGAGCCCGCTCGTCAAGGATCTCGTGCCTTACGTGCCCGGTGAGCAACCGAAGCTGACCAAGCTGGTAAAACTCAACACCAATGAAAACCCCTACGGCCCATCGCCCAAGGCGCTGGCTGCCATGCAGGCCGAGCTGAACGACAATCTGCGTTTGTACCCGGACCCCAACAGCGACCTGCTCAAGCAGGCGGTGGCCAAGTACTACGGGATCGACGCGGGCAAGGTGTTCCTCGGCAACGGCTCCGATGAAGTCCTGGCGCACATCTTCCACGGTTTGTTCCAGCACGACCTGCCGCTGCTGTTCCCGGACATCAGCTACAGCTTCTACCCGGTGTACTGCGGCCTGTACCGCATTGCCTTCGACGCAGTGCCGCTGGATGAACAGTTCCAGATCCGCGTGTCGGACTACGCCAGGCCCAACGGCGGGATCATCTTCCCGAACCCGAACGCGCCGACCGGTTGCGTGATGGCGCTGGACGCCGTGGAGCAAATCCTCAAGGCCAGCCCGGACTCGGTGGTGGTGGTCGATGAAGCCTATATCGACTTCGGCGGCGAGACCGCCATCAGCCTGGTGGACCGTTACCCGAACCTGCTGGTGACCCAGACCCTCTCCAAGTCGCGCTCCCTGGCCGGTTTGCGGGTGGGCCTGGCCGTGGGCCACCCGGACCTGATCGAGGCGCTGGAGCGGGTCAAGAACAGCTTCAACTCCTACCCGCTGGACCGTCTGGCGATTGTCGGCGCGGCCGCCGCTTTTGAAGACCGCGAATACTTCCGGAACACCTGCAAGTTGGTGATCGATAGCCGTGAAAAACTGGTGGCGCAACTGCAGGCCAAGGGGTTTGAAGTACTGCCGTCGGCGGCCAACTTCATCTTTGCCCGGCATCCAGGGCACGACGCTGCCGGGCTGGCGGCCAAGGTGCGGGAGCAGGGGGTGATTGTGCGGCACTTCAAGCAGGAGCGGATTGCCCAGTTCCTGCGGATCAGTATTGGCACGCCTGAGCAGAACCAGGCGCTGATCGATGCGTTGGGCGAGCTGTAAGCCACACTGAAACTCAAAAAAATGTGGGAGCGGGCTTGCTCGCGAATGCGGTGGTTCAGTCACTGATGTGCTGAATGACACACTGCATTCGCGAGCAAGCCCGCTCCCACATTGGTTTTGCGTTGGCAGTTAGATCAGCGGCTCATCCGGCTTCTTGTTCTTCCAGCCGTCATTGCCCGGCAGCAGCAGATTCAACGCAATCGCTACCACCGCACACAGGGCGATGCCCTTCAGGCCAAAGTCATCCGGGCCAGTGCCGGTGCCTACCAGCACACCGCCAATCCCGAACACCAGGGTCACCGACACAATCACCAGGTTGCGCGCTTCGCCAAGGTCGATCTTGTGGCGGATCAGGGTGTTCATCCCCACTGCGGCAATCGAGCCGAACAGCAGGCACAGAATCCCGCCCATTACCGGGACTGGTATGCTTTGCAGCAGCGCGCCGAACTTGCCGATAAACGCCAGGCTGATGGCAAACACCGCCGCCCAGGTCATGATCTTCGGGTTGTAGTTCTTGGTCAGCATCACCGCGCCCGTCACTTCCGCGTAGGTCGTGTTGGGCGGGCCGCCGAACAGGCCGGCAGCGGTGGTGGCGATCCCGTCACCCAGCAGGGTGCGGTGCAGGCCAGGCTTCTTCAGGTAGTCGCGACCGGTCACGCTGCCCACCGCAATCACACCACCGATGTGTTCGATCGCCGGGGCCAGGGCCACCGGGACGATAAACAGGATCGCCTGCCAGTTGAATTCCGGCGCGGTGAAGTGGGGCAGGGCGAACCACGGTGCGGCGGCGATCTTCGCGGTGTCGACTACGCCGAAGTAGAACGACATGGCGAAACCCACCAGCACGCCGGAGATGATCGGCACCAGGCGGAAAATGCCTTTGCCGAACACCGCCACGATCAGCGTGGTCAGCAGCGCCGGCATCGAGATCAGCATGGCGGTCTGGTAGTGGATCAACTCACTGCCGTCACCGGCCTTGCCCATCGCCATATTGGCCGCAATCGGCGCCATGGCCAGGCCAATGGAAATGATCACCGGCCCGATCACCACCGGCGGCAGCAGCCGGTCGATGAAACCGGTGCCCTTGATCTTCACGGCCAGGCCCAGGAAGGTGTAAACGAAGCCGGCCGCCATCACGCCGCCCATGGTCGCCGCGAGGCCGAACTGGCCCTTGGCGAGAATGATCGGGGTGATAAACGCAAAGCTCGACGCCAGGAACACCGGTACCTGGCGCCCGGTAACCACCTGGAACAACAAGGTGCCCAAGCCTGCGGTAAACAGGGCGACGTTTGGATCGAGACCGGTGATCAGCGGCATCAACACCAGCGCGCCAAATGCTACGAAGAGCATCTGTGCGCCAGACAGGATCTGGCGCCAAAGCGGGTCGTTGAACTCATCCTGCATGGTCACGCGTCCTTCTGCTTGGTACCGAAGATCTTGTCGCCGGCATCGCCCAGGCCCGGGATGATGTAGCCATGTTCATTCAGGCGTTCATCGATGGATGCGGTGTAGATCAACACGTCCGGGTGGGCTTTCTCGACGGCGGCGATGCCTTCGGGAGCGGCCACCAGCACCATGGCGCGGATGTCCTTGCAACCGGCTTTTTTCAGCAGGTCGATGGTGGCAACCATGGAGCTGCCGGTGGCGAGCATCGGGTCGATGATCATCGCCAGGCGCTCGTCGATTTCCGGTACCAGTTTTTCCAGGTAGGTGTGGGCCTGCAGCGTCTCTTCGTTGCGGGCCACGCCTACGGCGCTGACCTTGGCACCCGGGATCAGGCTGAGCACGCCTTCGAGCATGCCGATACCGGCACGCAGGATCGGCACCACGGTAATCTTCTTGCCGGCGATTTTCTCGACCTGGACGGGACCACACCAACCGGCGATCTCATAGTTTTCCAGGGGCAGGTCTTTGGTCGCCTCGTAGGTGAGCAGCGCTCCGACTTCCTGAGCAAGCTCACGGAAGTTCTTCGTGCTAATGTCGGCGCGGCGCATAAGGCCGAGTTTATGTCGGATCAGCGGATGGCGGATCTCACGGATGGGCATGGGGAAAGGCTCCGGCGGCGGGCAAAAAAACCGGCCTAGATTAATCTATCCGAGGGTGTTGTCCTATAGACATCTAGTACGTTAGTCCATTAAGGCTTGAACGTTGCGCCTCACATGCGTACCTTTGCCCGCTTTTCTTGCCACAGCACCCCCTTGGAGAGCGCCATGTCCGCTGATCTCGAGCATATCCGTCAAATCATGCGCGAGGCTGACTGCCTGTACACCGAAGCGCAAGTCGAAGAGGCCATCGCCAAGGTCGGCGCGCACATCTCCCGTGAAATGGCCGACACCAACCCGGTGGTCTTTTGCGTGATGAACGGTGGCCTGATTTTCGCCGGTAAATTGCTCACCCACCTGCAATTCCCGCTGGAAGCGTCCTACCTGCACGCCACTCGCTATCGCAATGAAACCAGTGGCGGCGACCTGTTCTGGAAAGCCAAGCCGGAAGTCTCGTTCATCGACCGCGACGTGCTGATCATCGACGACATCCTCGACGAAGGTCACACCCTGGGCGCGATCATCGACTTCTGCAAACACGCCGGCGCGCGCAAGGTGCACACTGCCGTGCTGATCGACAAGGACCACGACCGCAAGGCCCGTCCGGACCTGAAAGCCGATTACGTGGGCCTGCCGTGCATTGACCGTTACATCTTCGGTTACGGCATGGACTACAAAGGCTACTGGCGCAACGCCAATGGGATCTACGCCGTCAAAGGGATGTAAGCGGGATTCAGGCGCAGGGTTGTCATGCTATCGTGCTTGGCCCCTGCGTCTGGAGCTGTTCATGAGCCTGTTGATTCGCACCTGCGCCGCCCTGGCGCTGACCCTCAGTTTGCCCCTGGCGGCTGCTCCGGCGCCGCTGCACAGCCAATTCCTGCCGCCCGACGACCTGACCCTGCGCGCCGAAACCCCGGACCAGCAGCAATTGCTGCAAGTCACCGAGTATTCGGTGGTGGTGGGTAACCAGCGCCAATCCACCCAGCAGCCGATCCCGGTGACCTCGCCGTTGATGATCCGCCTCAAGGGCAAGTCCCTGAACAAAGGCGCGACCATCGCCCAGGTGATCCTCAACTTTGATGCTGAAAGCAAAAGCCTGAAAAAGCCGGTGTTCGACGACAAAAGCAAAACCCTGACCTTGTCGTATCCGGTGACCCAGTATCGGGTGATCGTCGACTTGTTGCGCAATGACACGGTCTATGTGCAATTCCTCACTTACGCCAACGGCCATATCTGGGCCGATTTGCACACCGGGGCGGTGCGCGCCAAATAATCCAGCCGACGCGCATTCGGCGGTGTAAATACAGTCAATGTGGGAGCTGGCTTGCCTGCGATAGCGGTGGGTCCGTTGGCCCATCTGTTACTGATGCACCGCTATCGCAGGCAAGCCGGCTCCCACATTGGTTCGCGTAGCTTTCGAAGCCGCGGTGCCGCAGGTAAACTGCTTTTCCCGTGTAAATGTCTGCAGGCTGGAGTCGGTAATGCGTAAAGATAAGAAACAGGTGATTGGTGATGAAATCGGCGACGAGCAAATCAAGCTGTTCCTGGATTTCGAGCCGGTAGACGCCACTTCGCCGTCCCTGCACAAACTGATCAAGGCCTACCGCGGCCTGCGTATCGACGACTTCGAACGCTTCCTGGTTTTCTTCAAGGAAGCCGGCCTGGACCTCGATGGCAAGGACGAGCATGGCCTGACCTTCGTTGAAGTGATCAAGGACCAGCGCAACGCCGCCGAGTACATCGAGCTGATCGAACAAGCTCGCGGCTGATTGTTGCGGACGAAAAAAAACGCCCCGTTAGGGGCGTTTTTCGTTCCCACGCTCTGCGTGGGAATGCATCAACTGACGCTCTGCGTCACGACGCTCAAGCGTAGCTTTCGGTCTCGCTGCTCTGCTCAACCAGTTCCAGGCTGATGTTGTTCTGCGTGTTGATCTTGCGATACAGCTCGGCATCGGTCTCCAGGACCTTTTCCCGAGCCGGGAAGATCTCGTGCAGCTTGGCGGCCCACTCACCGGCGGCTTTCGTCGGGAAGCAGCGTTCGATCAGTTCCAGCATGATCGATACGGTCACCGAAGCACCTGGAGACGCGCCGAGCAGGGCGGCCAGCGAACCGTCCTTGGCCGCAACCAGTTCGGTACCGAATTGCAGCACGCCGCCTTTCTTCGGGTCTTTCTTGATGATCTGCACCCGTTGGCCGGCCACTTCCAGGCGCCAGTCTTCGGCTTTCGCCTCAGGGTAGAAGCGACGCAGGGATTCCAGGCGCTGCTCCATGGACTGGCGCACTTCGCTGACCAGGTACTTGGTCAGGTCCATGTTGTCCCGGGCCACGGCCAGCATCGGGCCGATGTTGCCGGCACGAATCGACATGGGCAGGTCAAGGAACGAGCCGTGCTTGAGGAACTTGGTGGTGAAACCGGCGTATGGCCCGAACAGCAGGGACTTCTTGCCATCCACCACGCGGGTGTCGAGGTGCGGCACCGACATCGGTGGCGAACCCACGGCTGCCTGGCTGTAGACCTTGGCCTGGTGGTGCTTGACCACTTCCGGGTTGTCGCAACGCAGCCACTGGCCGCTGACCGGGAAGCCGCCGAAGCCCTTGCTTTCCTCGATGCCCGAGGCTTGCAACAGCGGCAGGGCCGCGCCACCGGCGCCGAGGAACACGAACTTGGCGTCCACATCACGGGAATTGCCGCTGTTGACGTCCTTGATGCTCACGGTCCAGCCGGCGCCGTTGCGCTTGAGGCCGGTGACGCGCTTGCTGTACTTGACCTGGGCATCCGGGGCGCTGGTCAGGTGCGAGAGCAACTGGTTGGTCAGGGCGCCGAAGTTGACGTCGGTGCCGTTCATCACGCGGGTGGCGGCGATTTTTTCGTCCAGCGGGCGGCCGGGCATCATCAGCGGCATCCACTCGGCCATCTCGCTGCGGTCTTCGGTGTAGTGCATGTCCGAGAACGCGTGGTGCTGGCTGAGGGTTTCAAAGCGCTTCTTGAGGAACGACACGCCTTTATCGCCCTGTACGAAGCTCAGGTGCGGCACGGGGCTGATAAAGGATTTGGACGAGCCAAAGGTGCCTTTCTTGGTCAGGTACGCCCAGAACTGCTTCGACACCTCGAATTGGGTGTTGATGTGCACGGCTTTCTTGATGTCGATGGAGCCGTCGGCGGCCTGCGGTGTGTAGTTCAGCTCACACAGCCCGGCGTGGCCGGTACCGGCGTTGTTCCACGGGTTGGAACTTTCCGCGGCACCCGAATCCATCAGCTCAACGACTTCCAGCTTGAGGCCGGGGTCGAGCTCTTTGAGCAGTACGGCGAGGGTGGCACTCATGATGCCCGCACCTACCAGTACTACGTCGACTGCTTCGTTATGCGCCATTTAACGCGTCTCCAAAATCTGCAGCACCAAATTGACGGCATGGCTGCCAGGAGTGACGGGGCGGTTCACGTGATGCCCCAGGTTACCCATGGCCAGGATCGCCATGTCCGATTCTTCGCAATTTATCGCAAGCGGACGCTGCCGACCGGGCCTGATCTGCGTATGAACGCATTTAAGGGCGCCTGTGGCAATTCGACTTATGGTCAAGCTCGTCCGATCGTGCAACCAAATCCGTAGCGGACAGGCTTCAAGCTCCGGTTCTTGAGGAGTGCTCGGTCCTGTGTGGTGGGGCTGTTCCAGACGCTGATGGTGCTTGTACAAACGCAAAACTATTCATTTGCTCGCCACACTCTTGTGAAGTTGTGAAAACCCGTTTTTTTCACGCTCTTTTGAAGACGTGAACCTCAAAAAAGGGCTGCCCCAGCCTGGCACCTGGCCCGAAATCACTGCCGGCAAGCGGCAAAACGGGCAAACAACTCAAGTGGCCGAGCGCATGGCAGCTCTGGCAGATTCGGGTAAAGACGATGGTTTGCAGAGAAAACAGCAAGCTCGCCAGCTTCACACGATCTGTGTGGGCGGCTCTCTGTGGGCGGTGCGGGGGAGCTAATACAAGTGCATTAGCGATGCTGCGAGGCCCGATCAGGAGACGTCCTTATAATCGGGGGGAGATTGTAGCGAAGAAATGCGCGCAAATGGACGTGTTTAATGACTTTTATTAGCAGTCTGGTCAGGAGGCCAACGCGTGCCGCGCCTGTGGCTGCGAAACCCGAAGGCTGACGCGGGCGCTGGCGGGCAGCGGACGGTGCATCCAGCTCAGGCGGGTCTCTTCGACTTCGACCCAGCCTTCACCGACGGGCGGCAGGCTGCACTGCTTGAAAGCCTGGCAGCAGCCTTGGGCGTCGAGCAGGGCAAAGTGGCGATGGCTGGCGTGGGAAAAGAACAAAGATTTGAGAAGGCGCATGGCTGTGTACCCGGTTCGTTACATGCTGCGAAGGTTGGCAGTCTGGCATGACATTGAGGTGACGGTTCTGTGTGAAAATTGTAATTTCGCCGACAGTTCAGGCGCCGTTCAGGAATTCTGGTGAGTGGCGAGCGCTCACCGTTATACTGGCGCCCTGTTTGCATCTAGTCCTGGAGAAATGAGTATGTTGCAACGCCTGTTGTTCGGTTTGATCACTGTGACCAGTTTGACCCTGGTTGGCTGCGCCCACAGCCCGCAACAACTCAGCCCGCAACCGAAAATCACCACCCAGCTGGCGCCTGTCGGCCATGGCCAGCCGGTGTCGGTGCGTGTGGTTGACGGGCGTCCGTCGCCGACCCTCGGCACCCGTGGCGGCCTGTACCCGGAAACCAGCGCCATCACGGTGACCGGTGCGGACGTGCTGCCCAAGCTGCAAGCCCAGGCCGAAGCGGCCGTGCGCCTGTTGGGCTTCACCCCTTCCAACTCGCCAGGTGCGCCACAACTGACCATCACCCTGGCCGAGCTGAAGTATCAGTCGCCCAAAGAAGGCCTGTACGTGACTGAAGCCACCATCGGCGCGACCTTCAAGTCCGACGTGACTGCCGGTACCCGTCGCTACAGCGGCCGTTACGGCGCATCCCTGGACCAGCGCTTCGGCATGGCGCCGAACCAGGAAACCAACACCAAGCTGGTCAGCGACGTGTTGAGCGATGCCCTGACGCGCCTGTTCAAGGACCCGAGCATCGGTTCGCTGCTCAGCTCGCAGTAACCGTCAGGCGGGCGCGGAGCGCCCCAGTCGGCATTCCTTTGCGGCGCGTGGGAACGATCAAAAAACCGGGCTCATCACTGAGCCCGGTTTTTTTACGCCTGCCGTTTTCATGCAGCCGTTTCGACATAAAAGTCCAGCACACTCACGCCAGTGAGCAAGTCCAGCTCCGGCAGGTCGGCATGTTGATGCCCGCCGAGGGCGCAATACACCAGCCAGTGGCGGTCCTGCACATTGAACGCGAGGCCGCCCACCAGGGCCTCTTGCTCATCACTTGGGGCAATCAGATACAGCCGATCCTGGTTCTGCGCGTGCAACATGACAAGCTCCCGGGCTTTCGAAGGGCAACAGAGTGGCTTGTTAAGGTGACGTTCAGGTGACGCTGTAAATTACTGGATACATTAGCCGTCAATGGGGAAGGAGTAATGACGCGCAGGCGGCGCATATCATTCAGGTTTGTATCTGGATTGATACCAAGACACTGATACATCGAGGTTTGCGATGTCGCTGACCGCACTACTGCTCAATTCCCTTGCCCTGTTACTGGCCTGCCCGGCGGCATGGCTGCTGTTTGTCACGCGCCTGCATGAACAGCGCGCGATGGCCCGCCTTGCCGCGCAAAGCGAACTGCGTGCCATTGATCAGCCGATGCTGTATCTGGACGTGTTGACGCAGCGTACCTATCGCCTGTTCTACCGGTTGGGGTTTGCCTGTCTGGGGCTGGCGTTGCTGGTGTCCTTTCTTAGTACCCGATTGTAGGAACACCCTAAAAACAACTGTGGGAGCGGGCTTGCTCGCGAAAGCGCGGTGTCAGTCAATACATGATTGGCTGATCCACCGCCTTCGCGAGCAAGCCCGCTCCCACATTGGGTTTGCGCTGTTGCTGGTACCGGGTTACAGGGCAATCCCGGCCTTGACCCGGTACTGATTCCTCACCGGCGTCGCGTATTGCAATACCAGATACGGCCGATGCTCGGCCGGGCACGCATTCAAGCGCCGCTCCCACTCTGCCTTTGCCTTGGCCAACTCGTCCGCCGGGAATACCTCGGCTGCGGTCGGTACCTGCAATTGCGGATCGGCATCGCTCCATTGGGCGTACGCCAGGTAATGCACCGGGAACAACCGATACCCACCCAGGATCTGCCGGTCCATTTCGATCGCCAACAGCTTGGTGTCTTCGAACGCCTCGGTGATCGGCGGCGCGAAGTTGACGTGTACCCGGCCCTTGTAGCCGGTGATGCCCAGGGCGATGCTCACGTCATCTTCCCCCGGCGCCTTGCTGTAGGTGCCGGTGGTGGCGCGGATGTACAGCTCGCGGGCCTTGGCTGCGTCGCACGGGTCGTATTCGTAGCTGATGGACACCGGCGTCAGGTTCAGTGACTGGATGACTTCGGCGAACGGCTCGTCCTTGCGGCTCATGTGGAACATCTTGAGGATCGCCGACTCGGTGCGATCATCCCCATCCTTGGCGCGGCCTTCGGCCTGGGCGATCCAGATCGACTGGCAGTCGTCGCGAATCGAATGGTTGATGTAGGCCGACAGCAACTGGTAGGCCGCCATCTTCTCTTTGCGCCCGGTGATCGAGCGGTGCACGATGAAACTCTTGTTCAGGCGCATCAGGTCGCTGACAAACGGCTTTTGCAGCAGGTTGTCGCCGATGGCGATGCGTGGCGTCGGCAGGCCGGCGTGATACACGGCGTAGTTGACGAAGGCCGGGTCCATCACGATGTCGCGGTGGTTGGCCAGGAACAGGTAGGCGCTGCCGGACTTGAACTGCTCCACGCCGGTATAGGTCACGCCGTCGGTTGCCCGCTCGATGGTGTGGTCGACGTAAAACTCGACTTTGTCCTGCAGCGTGGCCACGGTAGTGACGCCGGCGAACTCACGGCGCAGTTTATGAGCGATCATCGGCTTGAGCAGCCAGCCGAAAGCGCCGGCAAAGCGCGGGAAGCGAAAGTGGGTCAGGATGTCCAGAAAGGCCTTGTCACTGAACAGTCGGGCCAGCACTGCCGGGACTTCGCTGTCGTTGTAAGGTCGGATGGTATCGAATTCGCCCATCATGCTCTCTTGTTAGAAACGGCTAGGGTAAGTAAAGGTTTGGAACAATAAATATCAGGGCGTGGTCCGGGCAATTGGCCGGGACGAAAAATAGCCCTGTAAATAGACCGGCGATTATACGCACAAGTCACCTTGGAGACCGCGATGGAAGAGGAGTCGTACGAATGTCCTTATTGTGGAGAGGTAGTCACGGCGCTACTGGATCTGTCGGCGGGCGATCAGGAATATATTGAGGACTGCCCGGTGTGCTGCCGGCCTATTGTTTTCGAGCTGCAGGTTCATGACGGCGAATGGATGCTCAACGTACGCAGCGAGAACGAATAAAGGTACGCCCATGCAGCGAATCTACGAGCCGGAAAACCTGATGGAAGGTGAGCTGCTGCGAGGCATGCTCGAAAGCGAGGGCATCACCGCGCACCTGGTGGGGCGCGATTTGCTCGGGGGTACCGGCGAACTGCCGATCTATGGCCTGCTGGCGCTGGCGGTGGAGAACGACCAGGCCGCCTACGCCCGCGAGCTGATCACCGCCTACAACGGTGCGCAACCACTGCCCGGTGATGAACCCGACAGCTTTCCCGACGTGCTGGTCTGTTAGGCTGTCGGCCAGTTTCTCCAAGAGTCGTGTTGCCCCATGTGTGGACGTTATGCCCTGTTTCGCTGGAACCCCGCGTTTGCTGCCTTGCCGGGCTTCCCGGCCGACCAGCAGGCCCAGTGGAACATCTCTCCCAATGACTCGGTGCTGATCCAGCGCCTGAGCGACGGCCAGCACACCCTGGCGCGGGCGCGCTGGGGCCTGACGCCGCCCTGGCTGACCGATCTCTCTCGTACACCGGCCCATGCCCGGGCGGAAACCCTTGCCGAACAGCCGATGTTTCGCGAAGCGTTTCGCCAGCGCCGCTGCCTGCTTCCGGCCAATGGTTTCTACGAATGGCGCGGCACCCAGCGCAAGCGCCCGTACTGGCTGACGCCGGGGGAGGGCAGCACGCTGTTCTTTGCGGCGATCTGGGAGGCGTATCCGGTGCAGGAGCAGGTTTGGTTGAGTACGGCGGTGGTGACCCAGGCGGCGCAGAGTCAGCGCCGACCGTTGATTCTGGATGCGGCGGGGCAGGCAGCCTGGCTGAACCCCGAGACCCCGCTGCACACCTTGCAGGCCTTGTTGGCCAGTGAACCCACCGCGTTGCGCGAGCGGGTGCTGGCCAATATGGTCAACGATCCGAAGCTGAATGGACCGGAGTGCCTGACGCCGGGTTGAGCGTTGTGTTGAATCGGCCGGCCTCTTCGCGAGCAAGCCCGCTCCCACATTTGATTGCATTTCAACTGAAGGAATGCGATCGAATGTGGGAGCGGGCTTGCTCGCGAAGGCGCCCGAAAGGGCGCCGCTTGACTCAAACCTTGAACTGATTGATCAACCGCCGCTGCTGTTCCGCCAGCTTGGTCAGGTCTGCGCTGGCCGCGCTCGACTCATCCGCTCCGCCTGCCACTTCATTGGCCACCTGTCCGATATTGATCACGTTACGGTTAATGTCCTCGGCCACCGCGCTCTGTTCCTCGGCGGCGCTGGCGATCTGGGTGTTCATGTCGTTGATCACCGACACCGCCCGGGTAATGGTCTCCAGCGCCTGAGCCGCCTTGGCCGCGTGCTGCACGCTTTCATCGGTGCGATTCTGGCTGTCTTCCATCACCCGCACCACGTCGCGGGTGCCCTGCTGCAGTTGCTGGATCATGGCCTGGATTTCTTCGGTAGCCTTCTGGGTCTTCTGCGCCAGGTTGCGCACCTCGTCGGCCACCACCGCAAACCCGCGCCCTTGCTCACCGGCCCGTGCTGCTTCGATTGCCGCGTTGAGCGCCAGCAGGTTGGTCTGCTCGGCAATCCCGCGAATCGCCGTGAGGATGGCATTGATGTTCTCGCTGTCCTTGGCCAGCGCCTGCACCACACCGACCGCCTTGCCGATTTCCTCGGCGAGGGCGCCGATGGAGGTGGAGGTGTCGCGCACAATCTGCATGCCCTGGCTCGCCGCTTGATCAGCGTGGCTGGCGGCCTGTGCGGCCTGGGTGGCGTTGCGCGCCACGTCCTGTGCGGTCGCGGTCATCTCGTGCACGGCGGTAGCCACCTGGTCGATCTCGACCATTTGCTTGTGCACGCCCTGGTTGGTACGAATCGCGATGTCGGCGGTGTGCTCCGACGAGTCGCTGACCTTCTGCACCGAACTCACCACCTGGGTAATCATCCCCTGCAACTTGGCCAGGAATGTATTGAAGCCGCTGGCAATCGCCCCCAGTTCGTCGGCGCGATCACTGGTCAGGCGCCGGGTCAGGTCGCCTTCGCCCTGGGCGATGTCATTGAGCATCGCCACCATTTGCTTGAGCGGCCGGGCAATGCCGTGGCCCACCAGCCAGATCACCAGCAAGCCGATGCCGGCGATCAGCAGCCCGGCCACGGCCATGCCGAAAATATCGGTTTTGCGCTGGGCGTCGAGGTCGTGCTGCATCGCCTGCAGGTCGGCCATTACCGCACTCAGGGGCAGTTGCAGGAGCAGGGTCCAGCGGGCGTCGGTCTGGCCGATGTTGAACGGCAGGAACAGCTCGATATGCCCGTGTTGCTTGTCCACGTCGTAGCGCACTTCGCCGATCTTCAGTTGGCCGAGGTTGGCCAGTTCGTTGCTGTCCAGCAGGTCGCTGGCCTTTTCCCCGAGCTTGCTGGCGTCCTTGGTGTAGGCCACCAGGCGACCGTTGCTGGAAATCAGCGCCAGTTCACCAGCACCGTTGTACAAATTCTGATCGGCCTTGGTGAGCATTTCCTGGATGAAGTTCACCGACAGGTCGGCGCCGACGATGCCCTGGAAGGTACCGTCGATCATGATTGGTTCGATAAACGAGGCGAGCATCACCATCGCATTCCCGACTTTATAAGGGGCCGGATCGATGGCGCAGGGCTTTTTGCTTTCCTTGGAACACAGGTAGTACTCACTGGCGCGCACGCCGGTGGACAGGATGGTCTGGTCGGCCACGTCAGCCAGTTTATCCAGGCCCAGGCTGCCGTCGGCATTGCGGAACCACCACGGCAGGAAGCGGCCGTTGGTTTCGATGCCCACCACCGGGCTGTTCACGTAGGCAGCATCGTTGTGGTCGATGGCGTTGGCTTCCCAGCCTATATAGGCGCCAAGAATCTTCGGGTTACGCACCACGGTTTCGTGGATCAGGTTGATCAGTTGTTCACGGGAGACCGCCAGTTGCGGGTTGCCGTTGGCGTCTTTCATGCCCATCAGGGCGTTGGCGGTGGCCAGGCCCTTGGCCGTCACCAGCGGTGCTTCGAGTTCGCGCTGGATCAGCGTCGCCTGGGTTTGCGCCAGGGCGGTCAGGCGCTGCTCGATGATTTGTTCGAATTGACCCTGGGTGCGTTCCTGCACCATCTCCTGGGTGCGCGCCCCGGCGAACAAGGCATACAGCACCAACACCGCCACCACGCTCAGGACAATGGCCCCGGCCAGTGCCGCGACAGAAAATTGAATCGACTTGAACTTCATGACGGCTCCGAACGCAGGGGGAGATTGGCTGCTTGTGTATATCGGCCGCGGGCGGGGGAGACATGAGGGCCATTACCTCAAAATGGCTGTGCCGGATGGGCGAATGTCGTAAATGGAATGGTTGCCAGCGTTTGTGAATTTTTTGCGGCAGTGTGGGATGTATCTGAAATCAGGTGGCTATACGTCTGTTGTATCTGGCGTCGATACAATTGGCCGACTACGATACGCGCCATGTTTTCAGGGAGCAGGTTGATGAAAAAGACAGTGGCGGTATGTGCGTTGGGCGCGGCTTTGTTGCTCGCCGGTTGTCAGTCGGTCAACACCACCAGCGGCGGCGCCGTGGGCGTTGAGCGCAAGCAGTACATGTTCAGCATGTTGTCGAGCCAGGAAGTCGACCAGATGTATGCGCAGTCCTACCAGCAGACCCTGGGTGAAGCCAGCGGCAAGGGCCTGGTGGACAAGACCAGCGCCAACGCCAAGCGCGTGCAGGCGATTGCCAACCGCCTGATCGCCCAGGCGCCCACCTTCCGCCCGGATGCGGCGCAGTGGAAGTGGGAAGTGAACCTGATCAAAAGTGACGAGATGAACGCCAACTGCGGGCCTGGCGGCAAGATCTTTGTCTACAGCGCGTTGATCGACAATCTCAAGTTGACCGACGACGAACTCGCCGCCGTGATGGGCCATGAAATTGCCCACGCCTTGCGTGAGCACGGCCGCGAAGCCATGTCCAAGGCCTACGGTATCGAAATGGCGAAGCAGGGGGCCGGTGCGTTGTTCGGCCTCGGTCAGGACAGCTTGGCGCTGGCCGATACCGTGGCCAACTACGGCATGACCTTGCCCAACAGCCGCAGCAATGAAAACGAAGCGGACCTGATCGGCCTGGAGTTGTCGGCGCGTGCCGGTTACAACCCGAACGCGGCGATTACCCTGTGGAACAAAATGGCCAAGGCTTCGGAAGGCTCGCCACCTGAATTCATGAGCACCCACCCTGCCTCCGACAGCCGGATCGCCTCGTTGCAGGCGGCGATTCCGAAGGTGATGCCGTTGTATCAGCAGGCGAAAAAATCCTGATTTATAAGGCTGAAATGCAAATCTGACTGTGGGGGCCCGGCTTGTGTGGGAGTCGGGCTTGCCCGCGATGCAGGCACCTCGGTGTGTCAGTTGCACCGAGGTGATGCTATCGCAGGCAAGCCAGCTCCCACCAAAGCCCAGCTCCCATATGGGGTTACGTTTAGATCCAGCCACTGCTCTGCATGGCCTTGTACACCGCAACAATGGCCAGGATGAAGAATGCCGTAGCCGCCAGTCGACGAATCAGCGTCAGCGGCAATTTGTCCGCGGCAAAATTACCCGCCAGCACCACCGGCACGTTGGCAATCAACATGCCCAGGGTGGTGCCGATAATTACCAGCCACAGTTCCGGGTATTGAGCCGCGAGCATCACGGTAGCGATCTGGGTCTTGTCGCCGATTTCAGCGAGGAAGAATGCGATCAGCGTGGTCAGGAAGGGCCCGAACTTGCGGGAAGTGCTGGCTTCGTCATCGTCGAGCTTGTCGGGCACCAGGGTCCACAGCGCCGTGGCGCAGAAGCTCGCCGCGAGTATCCAGTGCAGCACCGCATCCGAGAAGAAACTCCCGAACCAGGCCCCCACGGCACCGGCGGCCGCATGGTTGGCCAGGGTCGCGGCGACGATGCCGGCGATGATCGGCCAGGGTTTGCGAAAGCGTGCAGCGAGAATGAGCGCGAGCAGTTGCGTCTTGTCGCCAATTTCGGCCAAGGCAACGATTGCGGTAGGGACGAGCAGAGAATCCAGCATCAGGTAAGTTCCAGGGGCGGGTCGACACGGCTATGACACGTACAGCCTTCCCGCCCCGGGTAAGGTGTTCGTGTCATAGGTCTTGTCAAACCCCGGTCCGTCTGTGCGGACTCCTGGGTCGCATACGCCATGGCCTGTTGACCAAGTATGTTGACGTATGCCGGACGAGCGTGGCGCTCGTGGGAGACTACTCCCCTAGGACGGAGCGGATTCTGCCTAGGCAAAATCCATTCGGCAAGCCTTCTTTTGGAAAAAGACCTCAGCCGCGCTTGGCACGGTAAATGCGAAAACCCTGGCCTTCTGCCTTGATTGCGCACACCCCAAGATGCTCTTCAATCAGCGGCTGATACTTCAGGAAGCTGTTGGCGACCAAGCGAAGTTCGCCGCCTTTTGCCAGATGTTTGGCCGCTTTTCGCAGCAGGTTCTCGGTGGCGAAATAATCGGTGTGCACCCCGACGTGGAACGGCGGGTTGCTCAGAATCGCGTTCAGATTCATCGGAGCAGCGTCGATGCCATCACCGGTCAACACCTCGGCTTCCAGGCCATTGGCCGCCAGTGTCAGGCGACTGCTGGCAGCGGCAAAGGCATCCACGTCGAGCATTGTCACCGTGTTATGCGGGTAGCGACGCTTGACCGCTGCCCCGAGCACACCCGCGCCACAACCGAAATCCAGCAAGTGACCGCTCGGCAACTTGTCCAGATGCTCCAGCAGCAATGCGGTACCGCGATCCAGCCGACCGTGGCTGAACACGCCCGGCAGGCTCACCACCTTGAGCGGGCCCTCAGCCAGCGGCACCTCGAACACCTGCGCCAGGCTCTCCAGTTCTACCGGCTCGGGGGCGTTGGCCACCGTCACCAGCCACAACTGGCAGTGCCGCGCGTTGTCGAGCTTGCGCGGCTTGCCGAACGGATTCAGTTGCTTGGCCGCGCTTTCGATGCCGCCTTTCTTCTCCCCCACCAGGTACAACTCCTTGCCGGGCAAACGCGCCGCCACGGCATTGAGCAGGTAGTCGGTGAGGTCCTTGGACTTGGGCAGGAACACCACCGCGGTCTCGAACGAACGCTCGGGCACGTTCACACCGAACTGGCTGCGCTCGGCAAAACGTGCGTCCAGTGCGGCCTGGTCGCCGGCGTGCCAGCTCCAGCCATGGGCATTGGGCAGGCGGCCCAGCAGGTCGTCGGCGGGCAAGCCCACCAGCAGCACGTCGCCTTGAAAAAGTTCGGCCTGGCGAAGCAGTACTTCACTGCGCGGATCCATGGTCTGCTCCTTGAAAAGGGGCGCAGTTTATCAACTGACGACGCGCAGCGGGGCGCCGCTGAAAAAGCCCTCGGCGTTTTCGATCAATTGGCCAACGATCCGCTGCCGCGCTTCGCGACTGCCCCAGGCGTTGTGCGGGGTGACGATCAAGCGCGGGATGTCGCCGGCCAGCAGCGGGTTGCCGTTGACTGGGGGTTCGACACTCAACACATCGGTCGCCGCGCCGCCCAGATGACCGCTGCGCAGGGCATCGGCCAGGGCCTGTTCGTTGATCAAGCCACCACGGGCGGTGTTGACGATAAACGCGCCGGGCTTGAGCAAGGCGAGTTCACGGGCACCGATAAAGTCGCGGGTGTGTTCGTTGAGCGGGCAGTGCAGGGTCAGCGCGTCGACCTGCGCCAGCAACTCATCCAGCGGCACGCGATCGGCACGGGCCGGACGGCCTGGAATGGCGCCCAGGATCACGCGCATGCCAAAGGCTTCAGCCAGGCGCGCAACGGCACCGCCCAATTCGCCATGGCCCAGCAGGCCGAGGGTTTTGCCTTCCAGTTCGACGATCGGGTAGTCCAGCAGGCAGAACTGCTTGGCTTGTTGCCAGTGCCCCGCCTGCACATCCCGTTGATAGTCGTTCAGGCGCGTCGCCAGGTTCAGCAGCAGCATGATCGTATGCTGCGCCACCGATGGCGTGCCGTAACCCTGGCAATTGCTCACGGTAACGCCGTGGGCGCGGGCGGCGGCGAGGTCGACGTTGTTGGTGCCGGTGGCGGTCACCAGGATCAGCTTCAGCTCGGGGCAGGCCGCCAGGGTCTCGGCATTCAGCGCGATCTTGTTGCTGATGGCCACCTGCGCGCCTTGCAGGCGTTCGATAATGTTTTCGGGTGTGGTCTGCTGGTGCAGGCTCAGCTCGCTGAAGAGTGCCTGCAACCCGCTGAGGTCCAGGTCCCCGAGGTCCAGGGAAGGGTGATCAAGGAAGACGGCGCGGCGATTGTTCGTCATCAACTGTACCTTTTGCGGCGGGATTCGAAGGCGTAATCTGCCGAGCCTATCAGATGAAATAATCAGTTACTTCCTGGAGTGTGCATGTACCTCACCGAGTTCTTGACCGTGGCACTGATTCACCTGTTGGCGGTGGCCAGCCCTGGCCCGGATTTCGCCGTGGTGGTACGTGAAAGCGTGACCCATGGCCGACGTGCCGGCACCTGGACGGCGTTGGGCGTCGGTTCGGCGATTTTCCTGCACGTGGGGTATTCGCTGCTGGGCATCGGCTTGATCGTGTCCCAGTCCATCGTGCTGTTCAATGCGCTGAAATGGGCGGCGGCGGCCTACCTGCTGTACATCGGCTTCAAGGCCCTGCGCGCCCAGCCGGCCAAGCCTGCCAGTGAAGAAGACCTGCACCTGGAAGCGGGCGAGCGCACCGCCCGTGGTGCGTTTACCTCAGGTTTTGTCACCAATGGCTTGAACCCCAAGGCCACGCTGTTCTTCCTGTCGCTGTTCACCGTGGTGATCAATCCCCACACGCCGTTGGCGGTCCAGGCCGGTTATGGCGTGTACCTGGCCGTGGCGACCGCGATCTGGTTTTGCCTGGTGGCCATGCTGTTCAGCCAGCAACGTGTACGCGCCGGTTTTGCACGCATGGGCCACTGGTTCGACCGCACCATGGGCGCGGTGCTGATTGCCATCGGTGTGAAGCTGGCCTTTACCAGCATGAAATAAGCCGGATGCTGGCTCAAAGCTAGCATTCATTGGGTTCTGCAAATCATTCCTTTGGCTGATTTGGCTGAAACATAAGCGCTCTACAGTGCAGATGTTTCAGCCAAGACCGTGCAGTCAGATAAGGGATTCGTATGTTGCAGACTCGTGTTATCCCGCCCGCCGAAGGCGCCTACCAATACCCGCTGTTGATCAAACGCCTGTTGATGTCCGGGACACGCTACGAGAAGACCCGGGAAATCGTCTACCGCGACCAGTTGCGCTACACCTATCCGACCCTGATCGAGCGCGTCGCCCGCCTGGCCAATGTGCTGACCGAGGCCGGGGTCAAGGCCGGTGATACCGTGGCCGTGATGGATTGGGACAGCCACCGCTACCTGGAATGCATGTTTGCCATCCCGATGATTGGTGCGGTAATCCACACCATCAACGTGCGCCTGTCCCCGGAACAGATTCTGTACACCATGAACCACGCCGAGGACCGCTTTGTGCTGGTCAACAGCGAGTTCGTGGGGCTCTACCAGGCCATCGCCGGCCACCTCACCACCGTCGACAAAACCCTGCTGCTCACCGACGGCGCGGACAAAACCGCCGAGCTGCCCAACCTCGTGGGTGAGTACGAAACGTTGCTGGCGGCGGCGAGCCCCCGCTATGACTTCGAGGATTTCGACGAAAACTCCGTCGCCACCACCTTCTACACCACCGGCACCACGGGCAATCCCAAGGGCGTGTACTTCACCCACCGCCAACTGGTGCTGCACACCATGGGCGTGGCGACCATCATGGGCAGCGTCGACAGCGTGCGGCTGTTGGGCACCAACGACGTCTACATGCCGATCACTCCGATGTTCCACGTCCACGCCTGGGGCCTGCCGTATGTGGCGACCATGCTCGGCCTGAAGCAGGTTTATCCAGGCCGCTACGACCCCGAATACCTGGTGGAGCTGTGGCGCAAGGAGAAGGTCACCTTCTCCCATTGTGTGCCGACCATCCTGCAAATGGTGCTCAACGCCAAGGCCGGGCAGGGCGTGGATTTCGGCGGCTGGAAAATCGTCATCGGTGGCAGCGCCCTCAATCGTTCGCTGTATGAAGCCTCCAAGGCCCGCGGGATTCAGCTGACGGCGGCGTACGGCATGTCCGAGACCGGGCCGCTGGTGTCCTGCGCCCACCTCAATGAAGAACTGATGGTGGGTACCGAAGACGAGCGCACCACCTACCGCATCAAGGCCGGCGTGCCCGGGCCATTGGTGGAAGCGGCGATCATCGATGGCGAGGGCAACTTCCTGCCCGCCGACGGTGAATCCCAGGGCGAGCTGGTGCTGCGCGCGCCATGGCTCAGCGAAGGCTATTTCAACGAGCCGCAGAAGGGCGCCGAGCTGTGGGCCGGCGGCTGGATGCACACCGGCGATGTGGCCACCCTCGATGCCTTCGGCGTGATCGATATTCGCGACCGCATCAAGGACGTGATCAAGACCGGCGGCGAGTGGATCTCCTCGCTGGCCCTTGAGGACCTGGTCAGCCGCCACCCGGCGGTACGCGAAGTAGCGGTGGTGGGGATTGCCGACCCGCAGTGGGGTGAGCGCCCGTTTGCGTTGCTGGTGGTGCGTGATGGCCATGTGATAGGGGCCAAAGAGCTGAAGGAACATCTCAAGCCGTTTGTGGAATTGGGCCACCTGAGCAAGTGGGCGATTCCAAGCCAGATCGCCGTTGTTACGGAAATTCCCAAGACCAGCGTCGGCAAGCTCGACAAAAAACGTATCCGTGTCGACATCATTGAATGGCAGGCCAACAACAGCACCTTCCTTTCCACTCTCTGACGCTGCTTGCCGTGCCCTCGCGGGCACGGCAGCGCTCTAGTCCAAGCCTTCACTTGTGATTTGCCAATTTTCAGCCATCCTTCCGTCGCTGACCTTCGTCAGCATGGCGAAAAGGACTGTGGCAGACGGGTTGGTGATGCAAATCACACTTTAGAGGGATCAAGCGGTACCCCCTGCTGGCTATAGTTCATCCCAGAGTTTTTCAAGGTGCGGTGCTGTGAACCTGGCGGGTTCATCTGTTCGCCCGGCATTGGAATCGTTGTATTCCGGCCGTTACAAGCCCTTAGAAACGACTCACTGCCATAACAATAATGCACATGGAGTAGCGTCGATGATCTCAGCACACCAGTTCTGGCGCCGGGCAAAACTGCCTTTGGCCGTCAGCCTCGCCTCTACGCTCGCCGGGCCTGCATTCGGCGTCAGTTTCAACATCGGTGAAATCGAAGGCAGCTTTGACTCGTCCCTGTCGGTCGGGGCCAGTTGGTCGACGGCGGGTCGCAATAAAGACCTGATCGGTGCCAACAACGGTGGCAGGGGGTTGTCGCAAACCTCGGATGACGGTCACCTGAACTTCGACAAAGGTGATTCCTTCTCGAAGATCTTCAAAGGCATTCATGACCTTGAGTTGAAATACGGCGACACCGGCGTGTTTGTCCGGGGCAAGTACTGGTATGACTTCGCGCTGCAAAACGAAGACCTGGACTTCAAGAATGTCAGCAACAACAACCGCAAAGAGGGCGCCAAGTCTTCTGGCGGGCAGATTCTCGATGCATTCATCTATCACAACTACACCATTGCTGATCTGCCAGGTAACGTGCGGTTCGGCAAGCAGGTGGTGAGTTGGGGTGAAAGTACCTTTATTGGTGGCGGTATCAACTCCATCAACCCGATCGACGTGTCCGCATTCCGTCGTCCCGGGGCCGAGATCAAGGAAGGCCTGATCCCGGTCAACATGTTCTATGTGTCGCAGACGCTGACCGATAACTTGTCGGCAGAAGCGTTCTATCAGTTGGAGTGGGACCAGACGGTGACCGACAACTGCGGGACGTTCTTCTCGCAGCCGGATGTGGTTTCCGATGGTTGTAACAACAACCTGCGGGTGCTGAACAAGCGCTCGACCATTCCAGGCGCTGCACTGCCTACCCTCAACGCCCTGGGCGTGGATGTGAACAACGAAGGTGTGCTGGTGCGCCGTGGGCCGGACCGTGACGCCCGCGACAGCGGCCAGTTCGGCGTGGCGATGCACTACAACTTCGAGCCGCTGGATACCGAATTCGGCGCCTACTTCATGAACTACCACAGCCGTGCGCCGATCTTCAGCGCCCAAGGTGCGCCAGCATCGGCCTATACCCGGCCTTTGGGGCCGCTGGGTGCGCTGCGGCCGCTGATTGTTGCGGGCAGTTCCAACTACTTCATTGAGTACCCTGAAGACATCCGCCTGTACGGCTTGAGCTTCTCCACCACGCTGCCTACCGGTACTGCCTGGAGCGGTGAGTTGAGCTATCGGCCAAATGCCCCAGTACAGCTCAGCACCACCGACATTCTTTATGCGGGTGTCACGCCGATTCCGGGCTACGGGAATGCCTCGGTGCTGAAGGGCACGCCAGGCCAGGATCTGCATGGCTACAATCGCAAAGAAGTGACGCAGTTCCAGACCACCTTTACGCACTTCTTTGATCAGGTCATGGGCGCCAGTCGTTTGACCACGGTCGGTGAAATTGGCGTGACCCACGTCGGTGGCCTGGAAAGCAAATCCGACGCACGTTATGGCCGAGATCCGGTCTTCGGTCCTGGCACGCTGCCAGGCGGGTTCTGTAACGCCCTTAACAACTCGACGGCCAACGGCGCCGGTCTGCCGAACGCCGCTGGCCTGAACACCAACTGCAACAACGACGGCTACACCACGGCCACCTCCTGGGGCTATCGCGCTCGTGCCATCTGGGAGTACCCGGACGTCTTCGCCGGTGTAAACCTCAAGCCCAACGTGGCGTGGTCCCATGACGTCAAAGGCTACTCGCCAGGTCCTGGCGGCAACTTTGAAGAGGGGCGCAAGGCCGTCAGCCTGGGTGTCGATGCCGAGTACCAGAACACCTACACCGTCAGCCTCAACTACACCAACTTCTTTGGCGGCAAATTCACCACGGTGGATGACCGTGACTTTATCGCCTTGAGCGCTGGCGTGAACTTCTAAGCACACTCTCTTTAAGCAGTATGTTTTAAGGAAGAACCAGAACATGAAAATAACTAAAAATCTGTTGCAGGTGGGTGTGCTGGGGCTGTCGATCATGGCGGGTAGCGTCATGGCGGCGGTCTCGGCGGATGAAGCCGCCAAGCTCGGCACGACTCTGACCCCGATGGGCGCCGAAATGGCCGGTAACGCGGCCGGCACCATCCCTAAATGGTCGCCGCTGCCCACCAACGCCGGTGCCGTGGATGCCCGTGGCTTCCTGGCCAACCCGTACGCCAGCGAACAGCCGCAATTCACCATCACCGCGCAGAACGTCGAGCAGTACAAGGACAAGCTGGCGCCGGGGCAGTACGCGATGTTCAAGCGCTACCCCGACACCTTCAAGATGCCGGTCTACCCGACCCATCGCGGCGCCACGGTGCCGGCTGATGTGTTCGCCGCCATCAAGAAAAACGCCACCAGTACCAACCTGGTGTCCGGCGGCAACGGCCTGGAAAACTTTGAAACCGCCGTACCGTTCCCGATTCCGAAAAGCGGCGTTGAAGTGATCTGGAACCACATCACCCGCTATCGCGGCGGCAGCGTGACCCGCCTGGTGACCCAGGCCACGCCGCAAACCAACGGCTCCTTCAGCCTGGTGTATTTCCGTGATCAGTTCGTGTTCCGCGACAAGATGAAGGACTACGACCCGAAAAACCCGGGCAACATCCTGTTCTACTTCAAGCAGCAAGTGACTGCGCCGGCACGTCTGGCCGGTGGTGTGCTGCTGGTGCACGAAACCCTCGACCAGGTGAAAGAGCCGCGTTCGGCGTGGGTCTACAACGCCGGCCAGCGTCGTGTGCGCCGGGCACCGCAAGTGTCGTATGACGGCCCGGGTACCGCCGCCGACGGCCTGCGTACCTCCGACAACCTCGACATGTTCAACGGTGCACCGGACCGCTACGACTGGAAACTGGAAGGCAAGAAGGAACTGTACATCGCCGAAAACAGCTACAAACTCGACGATCCGAAGCTCAAGTATGTCGACATCATCAAGGCCGGCCACATCAACCAGGACCTGGCGCGCTACGAGCTGCGCCGCGTGTGGCATGTGGTTGCAACCCTGAAGGAAGGCCAGCGCCATATCTACGCCAAGCGTGACTTCTTCATTGACGAAGACACTTGGCAAGCCGCAGTCATCGACCACTACGACGGTCGTGGCCAGCTGTGGCGCGTGGCGGAAGCCCATGCCGAGAACTACTACGACAAGCAAGTGCCGTGGTACGCCCTCGAAACCCTCTACGACCTGCAGTCCGGCCGCTACCTGGCACTGGGCATGAAGAACGAAGAGAAACAGGCCTATGACTTCGGTTTCACCGCCACCACCAGCGACTTCACCCCGGCGGCTCTGCGCCAGGATGGTGTTCGCTAACTTGCTGTAAACGAGGCCGCATCCTCGAAGAAGCCCCGACTGGTTCGGGGCTTTTTTTTGCGCGACCACTGTGGCGAGGGAGCTTGCTCCCGCAGGGATGCGTAGCAGCCACAAAAACGGGAGCGCTGCGCACTCCAGCGGGAGCAAGCTCCCTCGCCACAGAGTGTCGGTCGTTACAGAAGAAGTCCGGATATTTTTTGTTGTAGTCTTTTTCAGACAAATGTTGCAAAGATCTACAAAGCTGCCGCTTTTACCGCTAGTCTGCGGACATCTGCAATGCCGACAACAGCCTTCTACAAGAGCCCGGCGATGACTGATCTGTCCCGAATTCAAGGGCCTGCCAGCGCGGTGATTCCGACCCTGGAAGGGCGCTTCTATCGACCCCCACTGCCTGACGGCTACGTGTTGCGACCGCGCCTGTGCGAACGGCTGAGTGAAGGGTTGGCCGGGCGTCTGTTGCTGGTCAGCGCCCCGGCCGGGTTCGGCAAGAGTTCGCTGGCGGTGGAGTTCTGCCAGAGCCTGCCGGCCCACTGGCAAAGCCTGTGGCTGGGGCTCAGTCCTCGCGATAATGACCCGGGACGTTTCCTTGAACGCCTGCTCGACGGCTTGCAGCAATACTTCCCGCAGTTGGGCGCCCAATCCCTGGGCCTGCTGAAAATGCGCCAGCGTCACCAACCCTTCGCCTTTGAAGAATGGCTCGACGGCCTGCTGGATGAGCTGACGGTGCACCTGTCGACCCAGGCGCCGCTGTTGCTGGTGCTGGATGACTACCATCTGGCCCAGGGCCCGGTACTCGACCGCTGCCTGCAATTTTTCCTCAATCATCTGCCCGACGGCCTGCTGGTGCTGGTCACCAGCCGCCAGCGTCCCGACTGGCACCTGGCCCGCCTGCGCCTGTCCCGGCATTTGCTGGAACTGCACGAGCAGGACCTGCGCCTGACTCACGGCGAATCCCTGGCGCTGCTGGATCGCCACAGCAGTTCATTGCGTGGTGAAGCCCTGGATAACCTGATCCGGCGCAGCGAAGGCTGGGTGGCCGGCCTGCGTTTCTGGCTGCTGGCGGCTTCCGAGGCCGGCAGCGAAGGTACGCTGCCCCAGGGTTTGCACGGCGGGGAAGGGCTGATCCGCGATTACCTGCTCGAAGAAGTCATCGACTGTCTGCCCTCGGAAGTCCAGGCGTTCCTCTACGACACCGCGTCCCAGGAGCGCTTTTGCAGCGAGCTGTGCGACGCCGTGCGCGAGGCCCACGACAGCACGGAAATCCTGCGCTACCTGCAAGCCCACCAGGTATTCCTGGTGCCGCTGGACGAGCAGGGCCATTGGTACCGTTATCACCATCTGTTTTCCGACCTGCTGCGCACCCGGCGCGCGAGCAATGCCGTGTTGCCGGCAGCCAGCCTGCACCTGCGGGCCTGCCGCTGGTTCAATGCCCAGGGCTTGATCGACGAGGCAGTGGAGCAGGCGCTGCGTGCGGGTCACCTGGATGTGGCGGCAAACCTGGTGCAGAACCTGTCCGAAGAGCAACTGCTGGCGGAGCAGAATGTCGGCATGCTGCTGCGCTGGAAAATGGACTTGCCCGACAGTTTGCTGATGAGTACGCCACGCCTGATCGTGCTCTACAGCTGGGCGTTGGGCCTGGCCTGCCAGCTGGATGCGGCGCAGGAACTGGCCAGCCACCTCAGCCGTTTTTTACCGGCCCCGTCGGCCACCGCGCAAAAGTCGATGCTGGCGCAATGGCTGGCCCTCAGCGGGATTATTGCCCGGGGCCGTGGTGATCGTGAGCTGACCCAGTCGTATTGCAGCGAGGCCCTGGAAAGCCTGCCGCACAAACGCTATGGCCAGCGGTTGATGTGCCTGTCGACCCTGTCCAACCTGGCCATTGTCGACGCCGACCTGTGGCGCGCCCGCGGCCTGAACCGCGAATCCCTGGAGTTGGCGCAGCGGGTCGGCAATCCATTGTTTGAAGCGCTGGCCCATTACGACCGAGCGCGTGTACTGCAGGCCCGTGGCGAGATCCTGCGGTCGCTGGATGAAGTGCGCCAGGGCCTGCAACGTTTGCAAGGCCTGGCGCCGCAACGGCTGTACGCAGTGCGCGCGCGCCTGGCGTTGTACGAAGGCTATTTGCTGCTGATGCGCTGCCAGCCTGAAGCCGGGCTCGCTCGGCTGCGTGCCGGATTGACGGAGGCGCGAGCCTGTCGGGATATCAGCGTGTTGATCGGCCACTGTGTGATCGCCAGCTTCGAAGGTCGCCGTGGCGACTTCTCCGTGGCCTTTGCCGAACTGGCCGAGGCCGAGCGCTTGATGCATATCTGGGACGTGCCGCCGATTTTCTATCTGGCGATGATCACCCTGGTCAAATGCGAGCTATGGCTGGCTCAGGGGCGCACCGACCTGGCCGATGCCTGGCTGACGCGGCTGGGGCAAACCTACAACGGTGAACAGGCCGCTGCCGCACCGGAGTTCCACCCGCACCTGCCGCAACATATCGAGTTGCAACAGGCGGCACTCGACGCCATCCGTCATCAGCCGGCGACTTCACTGCAACGGCTCGACGAACTGGCACGCCAGGCCCATAACAGCGGCCGGCAGATGATCAGCCTGATGGCGCTGACCCAGCAGGCACTGTTACTGCTGGACGGTGGCCAGGAAGCCCAGGCCCGCCCGGTGTTTGCCCGCGCGCTTGAAGCGGCTGCCGGTGGCGCGATGCAACCTTTCCAGCGCCTGTTGGAACGCTATCCCGAGTGGACGCGGGAGCAGCTGTCTCGGGATCCCCATGGACTGTTGAACCAGGGCCTGCTGGCACTCTTGCCGGATGTTGCAGTAGTTGAAACCCCACACACACTGGAGACCCTGAGCACCCGTGAACTGGCGGTGCTGCACCTGATCGCACAGGGTTGCTCAAACCAGGAGATCAGCAATCAGCTGTTTATCTCCCTGCACACCGTGAAAACCCACGCCAGCCATATCAACAGCAAGCTCGGGGTGGAGCGGCGCACACAAGCGGTGGCGCGGGCGCAGGAGATGGGATTGCTGGGGTAGAAACCTGGATCAATGGGATCGAAAGCCCCAGACGATTTCCACCACGCGGGCTGCCACCAGCACATAGATCAGGATAAGCAGCAGCTGAAGGACCAGGTGATAACGCAGCTTGGCGAGCCGGCGGATGCCATCGCTCACATTCAGCACCATCAGCAAGCTTGAGACCACGATCAAGCCCCACCCGGCCACGCTTGACGCCAGGATGCCGAGGAACAGCTCATGTTTCCCGGCCAGTGCGTTGGTGCCCGCAGCAAACAACAGCGCGCATACCAGCAGGTTCTTCACATTGTCGAAGACCTGGGTGCTGAAGTCATTCTCCAGCAGTTGCTGATACCACTTCCAGAATGTGCGCATGGCTCGATCCCCTAGATCAATGTTTACCGCACGGCGGGGCACTCACTCGATGACTTGTCGGCGGCCTGGCTGAGCAGCGCGGCAAACCGCTTGACGTTGTTTTGCTGCGCGATCACCAGGTCGTCAATGGTCGGGCCGGATGGCGACTGCACCACCGTGCGACACGTCAGCGGCGTGCGTTCGTCCGTGCCCGTCTGGCGAAGCCGCCATTTGACGTCGAGCAGGGCGTACTGCCCGGGGATCGAGTCAAAGCGCTGGACCTCAATGCGCACCGCCAGGTTTTTCCGGCTGCTGGCGAGTTGATCCACCAGCGCGCTGCGCAACTCATCCACCAGGCTGGCAGCCCACCATTGCGTCTCGAGAATGGCCACGCCGCTGTCACCCTGGCGGATGACAATCTGTGGCCGGTCGACCTGTGGCGGGACCGTGATGCTTTCAATCCGGATCTCGCCCCCCGCGGCCAATGACGCATTGCTGCGCTGCACCGGCGTCAGGGTATGAAATTGAATGGGCTCACTGCGGCACGCCGTCAGCAGCAGCAACCCGGTGAGCAGCGTGATCTTCAGCGGCAAAGCCATGGTGGTTGCTCCTGTGGTCATTTGCGCGGTGGCCCTTGCAGGTCGGAGGGCGCGGCGTTGTCGGGGCGACCGCGAATCAGCGATTCGGGATGGCGTGCCAGGTAGTCCGACAGCTCTCGCAGGGAGCGCGACATGCGGCTCAGTTCGTCCAGGGTCTGGGTCAACTGTTCCCGTTGCGGCGAATCCTCGGCCAGGGTCGAACTGGCGGATTGCAGGGTTTTACTCACGTCGGCCAGCGTGTTTTGCACCCCCGGCAGTGTCTTGGCGTTGAACTGGCCGAGACCCTTGCGCAGTTCCACCAGGCTGCCGTCGAGGTTGCCGGCAATTCGCTCGATTGGCAGTTGGTTGATCTTGTTGACGATGCCTTCGAGTTTTTCCTGCAGTTGTTCCAGGTTGCCGGGGATGGTCGGAATACTGACGGGGCGCAGGTTCGGGTCAAACACGACTTTGTCGGCCTTGGGGAAGAAGTCCAGGGCGATATAGAGCTGGCCAGTGAGCAGGTTGCCGCTGCGGGCCTGGGCGCGCAGGCCGTGTTCGATGAAGCTGCCTATCAGGCGCACACCGCCGGCTTCGTCGTTGGGGTCATGCTTCAAGACCGTGAGCATTTTGGTGTTGGCTTCGCCGAGGCGCTGCGGGTAGATCACGATGCCGACGTTGACCGGGAAGCTGCGTTTTTTCTCGTCGAAATCCAGGTTGATCGACACCACTTTGCCGAATTCGATACCCAGGAATTCCACTGGCGCACCCACCGTAAGCCCGCGCAAGGCCTGGTCGAACCGCAGGTTCAGGTACTGCGCCTTGCCATTGGGCGGGGCCAGCGCGGTTTGCTGGTCGGCGAACAGTTCGTAGGAGTGTTCTTCGTCGGCCGGCTTGTCGTTTGGGCTGTAGGGCGGGGCGAGGAAGGCGATGCCGCCCACCAGCATGGACGACAAGGATTCGGTTTTCAGCGCAAACCCGTTGGCGCCGACACTCACATCAATCCCGCTGGCGTTCCAGAACCGGGTGTTCTCGGTGACGTAGGCGTCATTGGGTGCATGCACGAACACGTCGATGTTCACGCCCTTGCCGTCAGCGTCCAGGGCATAGGCCACCACCTGGCCAACGGGAATCTTGCGGTAGTACACGGGGGAGCCGATATCCAGCGAACCCAGATCCTGGGTGTGCAGCGTGAAGCGCTTGCCCGGTTCGCCATAGGTAATGGGCGGCGGGTTTTCCAGGCCGGTGAACCGGTTGGCGCGGGTATCGGACTGGCCGATATCGGCGCCGATGTAATCCCCGGAGAGCAGCGTGTCGATACCGGAAACGCCACCGGCGCCGATACGTGGGCGCACCACCCAGAACTGCGAGTCTTCACGGGTGAAGCTTTCAGCCTGCTTGGACAGTTTGATCGTGGCGTTGACGCTTTTCTGATCGTCGCTCAACTCCACATCAGTCACCTGGCCGATCACCACGTTGCGGTATTTCACGTCGGTCTTGTTGGCGGTCAGGCCGCTGCCGGTCTTGAAGGTAATGGTAATGCTCGGCCCTTGCTGAAGGATACTGTGCACCACCAGCGAAATGCCCACCAGCACCGCGACAATCGGCACGATCCACACCAGCGAGACGCTGAAGCGCCGCGTCTTGATCGCAGGCGAGCCCGCAGGCTGCGGTTTGTCAGTGGTTTGCGACGCCATCCGGCATCTCCTCGTTGTGTGGGTTTTCCCAGATCAGGCGCGGGTCGAAACTCATTGCCGAGAGCATGGTGAAAACCACCACCAGGCCAAAGAACAGAATGCCCAGGCGCGGCTCGATGGTGCCCAGGGCCTGGAACCGCACCAGGGCGGCCACCAAGGCCACCACGATCACATCCAGCATCGACCAGTAGCCAATCACTTCGACGAAGCGAAACAGCTTCGAGCGCTCCTTGCGCGCCCACTGGTTATTGCGCTGCACGGTGACCAGCAGCAACGTCAATGCGACGAACTTGATACCCGGCACCGCGATGCTGGCGATGAAAATGATCAGGGCGATGTCCCAGGCGCCGTGCTGCCAGAACTCCAGCACGCCGCTCATGATGGTGCTGTCGGCGCCCGAGCCGAGCATCGAGGTGTTCATCACCGGCAGTAAGTTGGCGGGCACGTAAAACGCCAGCGCCGTCAGCATATAGGCCCAGGTACGGGTCAGCGAATGGACCTTGCGCCGGTGCAGCGGCGCGCCGCAACGCTCGCATTCGTCGGGCGCGGTGCTGACGTCGCAAGCCTGGCCGCAGCTGTGGCACAGGCACAGGTTCAGCTCGCTGGCGGTCGGTGGACGGCTCATAAAATGTCCCACAGGTCGCGAATATCACGCCCGGCAATGCGGATCAGCAACAGGCTGAGGGCGGCCAGGGCAAACAGGCCGGTGCCGGGCAAAACATCCAGCATGCCGGCGAGTTTGAACACCGCCACCATGGCGCCCAGCAGGCAGACTTCGAGCATGCTCCAGGGCCGAAGCGCTTCGAGCCAGCGCATGCACAGCTTGAACGCCGGCGAGCGTTGGCCCTTCATCGCAAAGCCCAGCACCCAGATCAACAGCAGCAACTGGAACACCGGCGCGATGATGATGGAAATCGCCGCCACCAGCGCGATGAAGGTGATCGGGCCCTGGGCCAGTGCGACCACCGAATCCCATAACGTGGCGCTGCTTTTCAGGCCTTGCAGGCTGATGCTCATCACCGGGTAGAAGTTGGCGAAAATCCACAGCACGGTGGCGGTCAGGGTCAGGGCCAGGCGTTGTTCCACCGACAGCCCGTTATAACGCTGGAGTACGCCTGCGCAGCGGGTGCAAAGGGTCTTCTGATGTTTGGCGAGCGCGACTTTTTCGTACACGCAATCGCAGTGTTCGCAGATGATCAATGGGCTGAGGGTCGCCATAAGTCCCACTCCATGCGCTATACGTTGCGCGTTGTATGACTGGCGCCAGAGTAGCTTAGCAGTTGCCGGGTTTGACAGCCGTGCGCTCGCGAGCGCTTTCGGATCGGGTGCAGGGTCGAACATACTGTGCGCCAGAATGCAGTACAAAAGAGTGTGCCTTTGAATTTGCAGGAATACCCATGAATATTCAGTCTCCCGCGCTGATCCGCGAAACGTTCCCGGTAGGCCCGTTGCAGTGCAACTGCACGATCATCGGCGACCCCGTCACCAAAAAAGCCATCGTCGTCGACCCGGGCGGCAACCATGAGCTGATCCTGGCGCGCCTCGATGCGCTGGGCCTGAAAGTGGTCAGCATTATTCACACCCACGCCCATCTCGATCACTTCCTGGCCTCCGGGCAGTTGAAGGAAAAAACCGGCGCTACCCTGCACTTGCACAAGGAAGACCAGTTTCTGTGGGACAACCTGGAAATGCAGTGCCAGATGTTCCGCGTGCCTTACACGCCAGTGCCGTCGCCGGATCGTTGGCTGGAGGATGAAGAAGAGCTGGCCTGTGGTTGCGGGGTTGCCTTGCATACACCTGGACACACACCCGGCTCGATGAGTTTCTGGTTCGCCGATGCGAAGTTGCTGATTGCCGGCGACACCCTGTTTCGGCGGGGCGTGGGCCGTACGGATTTGTGGGGCGGTGACCAGGCGACCATCGTGCGCTCGATCAAGCAACGGCTCTACACTCTGGATGAAGCGGCGGTGGTGGTGACAGGGCACGGTCCGGATACGCGCCTGGGAGATGAAATGCGTGAGAATCCGTTTGTCCGCGCGTGAAGGAAAATGTGGGTAGTTTTTCGGATACCAAGTGGCAACTATCAGACGAAACATATAGAGAAAATGACAATCACCGTTCAGGAAGTCTCTGCTAGGGTTTGAGTGTGGTCGGGCTTGTGTGGAGATGGAATTTTTACCGTTTGTCGTGTTCCAAGCTCGGCACAGGTCCAATGCCAATGTCCTCTGCATCACCGAATGCAAAAGTAGGAGCTTCCTTCATGTTCACTTCTCGTCGTCTGCTTGTTGTTGCTACTGCCGTAGCCCTGTTGTCGGGCTGCGCTTCACCTAATCCTTATGACGGCAGCCAGGCACAGGGTGGTGGCTCTTCCGGTGTGAGCAACACCGCCAAGTATGGTGGGCTGGGCGCCCTGGCTGGTGCGTTGGCGGGTGCAGCCATCGACCACAACAACCGCGGCAAGGGGGCGCTGATCGGCGCTGCCGTCGCCGGTATCGGTGGTGCGGGCTACGGTTACTACGCCGACCAGCAGGAAAAGAAACTGCGTGCCAGCATGGCCAACACCGGTGTCGAAGTGCAGCGCCAGGGCGACCAGATCAAGCTGATCATGCCGGGTAACATCACCTTCGCCACCAACTCGGATGCGATCTCCAGCAGCTTCTACACGCCGCTGAACAACTTGGCGAACTCGCTGAAGCAGTTCAACCAGAACACCATCCAGATCGTTGGCTATACCGACAGCACCGGCAGCCGTCAGCTCAACATGGACCTGTCCCAGCGTCGTGCGCAGAGCGTGGCCAATTACCTGACCTCCCAAGGTGTCAGCCCGACCAACCTGAGTGCCCGCGGTGCCGGCCCGGATAACCCGATCGCCAGCAACGCCGACGTCAATGGCCGTGCCCAGAACCGTCGTGTGGAGGTCAACCTGGGCCCGATCCCTGGCCAGCAGTACGGTCAGCCGGCCGCCCAGCAGCAACAGGCGCCGCAGCAGAACAACCAGTTCCAGGGCAACCCGTACCAGCAGTACCAGTAATCTGTAGTCAATAAAAAGGGCGCCGTGCAATCCATGCACGGCGCCCTTTTTTGTGGCTGACGATAAATCAGTCGATGTATTCGAACAGCTTCACGATCTTCTGTACGCCGGACACACTTTGTACCAGGTTGGCGGCGCGGGTGGCTTCTGCCTGGGTCAGCAGGCCCATCATGTAGACGATGCCGTTGTCGGTGACGATCTTGATCCGAGAGCCGGGAATGGCGCTGTCGGTCAGCATCTGGGTCTTGATCTTGGTGGTCAGCAGGGCGTCGTTGCTGATTGCCAGCAGGGTGATCGGGTCCATCACCTGCAGTTCGTTGTGAACTTTCTTGACCCGCTGCACAGTGGCGGCAGCTTGTTCAGCCTGGGCCTTCAAGTCGGCACGCGGGGTTTGGCCGGTGAGCAGCACCACGCCGTTGAAGCTGACGACCACGATGCGCGATGCGCCGTTGCCCAGGTCTGGAGCGGCCTTGGACACGTTGACGGAAACCTTGGTCTCGATCAGTGAGTCATCGATTTTGCTGCCGAAAGTGCGGGTGCCTTTATCGTCCTGGATGGGCGTGTCGCGGCTCGCTTCGATTACCGAGCTGCAGCCGCTGATGCCTAGGCACAGCGTGATTGCCAATAGGCTAAGGCGTTTAACGGTCATTCTTCACTCCCGAACAGTTGGCTGTCGATCAGATCGCACAGGCAGTGGATCGCCAGCAGGTGGACTTCCTGGATACGTGCGGTGACATTGGCCGGGACGCGGATTTCCACGTCTTCGGGCAACAGCAGCGAGGCCATGCCGCCGCCGTCGCGTCCGGTCAATGCTACGACAATCATTTCACGATCATGTGCGGCCTGGATCGCTTGAATAATATTCGCCGAGTTACCGCTGGTGGAGATCGCCAGCAGGACGTCCCCCGGCTGGCCAAGGGCGCGGATCTGTTTGGAGAAGATTTCGTTGTAGCTGTAGTCGTTGGCGATCGAGGTGATCGTCGAGGTGTCGGTGGTCAGGGCGATGGCCGGCAGGCTCGGGCGCTCACGCTCGAAGCGGTTGAGCAGCTCGGAGGAGAAATGCTGGGCATCGCCGGCCGAACCGCCGTTGCCGCACGAAAGCATTTTGCCTTCGTTGAGCAAGGCGTTGACCATGACCTGACTGGCTTGCTCGATGTGCGGTGCAAGTACGTCCATCGCCTGTTGCTTGGTATCGATACTGGCCTGGAAAAGCTGGCGAATTCGGGATTGCATGTCCATCTGTGTGACCTTAAGTAGCGCGGCTGTTTGGCACAGGAATGTGCAGCCCGCAAAGCAAAGAGCAAAAGTGTGCGGTGTAGATGTCCGGCGAATCAGCTGTCAAAGGCATCTTGCAGCCAGTTCAGATCGGCTGTTCCCCGGGGAGTGCTTTCTATGGCAACCACATCGAAACGGCAGGGATGATCGGCCCAGCGACGCTCCTTGAGCAGGAAAAACTGCGCGGCGAGTATCAACTTCTGGCGCTTGCGCCCGTCGATACTGGCGAGCGCGCCACCCCATTGTGCGTGTTTTCTGTAGCGGACTTCGACAAATACTACTGTATCGCCGTCAAGCATGACCAGATCAAGCTCGCCGCGTTTGCATAACCAGTTCTGCGCCAGGAGGCGCAGACCTTGTCGTTGCAGGTACTCGAGAGCTTGAAGTTCGGCGTCCTTGCCGCTTTGTGCGCTTGACCGCTCGGGCATCAGCGCGGGGTATCAGGCAGGCGCTGGATCTCGCCACCGACGAACTTCGCCCATGGCATCTGGCGGTCGACACGCTGGCTGGCGCTGACGCCCAGGTTGCCCGACAGGCCGTCGACACGAGTGTCCGGCAGTGCCTTGAGCTGCCCCAGGCGCGGCGCCAGGCGGTAGGCATCCACACCCATCGCGTACAGGCGGCCAAGGCTGCCGTTGGCTTGTGGCCATTGGGCAGCGACCTGGTTGCGCAGCGGGTCGGTGGTGTTCAGCAGCCAAGGGGTTTCGCAGAACATCACGTTGGTCATGTCCAGGTACTGGTTCTTGTCGCCACTGGCGCTGAACACGTGGGACGTCGCATACACCGGCACGTCGCCAGCGTATTGGAAGTTCAGGGTCGGCTTGATCTGCTGGGCCAGTTGCGGAGTCACGGCCAGGAAGATGAACTCGATGTCCTGGCGGCGCGATGGCTGGGCGGAAACATCCGAACCTACCGTGCTTTGCAGGCTCTTGGCGCGGCCTTCGCTCTTGCGCAGCTGGAACAGGTCGGCAATCTGCTGGGCCAGGGCTACCGGCTGGTCAACGTACTCGACGCCCACCACGGTGCCGCCATTGGCTTCCCAATCCTGACGGAATGCCTTGTAGACGCGCTCGCCCCATTCGCCTTTCGGCACCATGGCGGCGGCGCGGTGCAGGCCATCGGCGCGAGCACGACGGGACACTTCACGGGCTTCGTCTTCAGCGGCCAGGCCAAACTGGAACAGTTGCGCCGGGTTCTGGTCGGCTTCGCTGTAGTTCAGGGCCAGGGTGGTGATCGGCAATTGCGGGCGTGCGCTGAGTTGCTTGACCAGCGGTTTCTCCAGCGGGCCGACCACCAGTTGTACGCCGGCGGCCTGGGCCTTGGCGTAGAAGTCGTCGATGGAGGTCAGGCGCGAGCTGTCGTAGAACTCGATCACCGGCGGCTTCTGCCCGGCTTGTTCAGCCTGGTAGTGCGCGGCCATGAAGCCTTCGCGCAGCGCCTTGGCAACGCCGGCCAGCGGACCTTCCTGCGGCAGCAGCAGGGCGATCTTGTTCAGCGGCTGGCTGGCCAGTTCCTTGAGCTTGGTCAGCGGCTGCGGCAATTGCGAGGCTGCCGGGTGGCCAGGGTTCTGGGCGCGCCAGGTGTCGATGGCCGCCTGCTGTTGCTCCAGAGTGCCGGCGCCCTTGACTGCCTGGGCCAGGCTGATCCAGCCGTCCAGCGTCGGGTTGCCGCTGGCTTGCAGTTGATCGGCAGGCAAGGCGGCAATCAGTGCCCAGATGGCTTCGTGGTTGCTGTTGTAGGCATCGCCCGTCAGCAGCGGGGCCATGGCGACGCGCTCGCGGGCGGCGGCCAGGGTCTGGCCGTCGGCCTCATAGGCGCGGGCATGCACGGTGCCCGTGCGGATCTGCTGTTCAGGCGGCAGTTCCTTGAGGCTTTGCAGGCTCGGGTGATTCAAGGCCGTCAACGCTGCCTTGGGCTGGTTGCGGGCCATCGCCAGTTCAGCCGACAGGGTGCTGGCAAATACCTGCGCCGCCGGTTTCAGGACGTCCAGTGGCACCTGGGCAAGAATCTGCGCCGAGCGTCCCGGATTGTTTTGGTGAAACGCCAGGTCAGCCGCACTCAAGCGCAACAGCGCGGCTTTTTCCGGAGTCTTGGCCGAAGTCGCCTGTTCGAGCAGTTGCTCGATGCTGGCATCCGGAGTCCGGGGGAGGTCGCCAAGGCTGGACGAGGGCGAGCTGGCGCAAGCCGCCAACAGGGCAGCGAGGCAGAGGGCAGAGAACAGCCGCAGGCAAGCGATCATGTAAGTGTTCCTGATACCGATCAAATTAGCGTGGAATTGTACCCAAGCACTGGCCGGGGCGCGATGTTACTGGCGTGAAACCGTCTATTTAGGTCGTGTAAATGTTGCAGGACCCAATACGCGGCTGAAATCGAACCCGCCCCGAGGGCATATATTCAAGGCGTCTACGCGCTACAATGTGGCTTTTGCCAACCATCGAGGTGTGCGTTTTGACTGCTCCAGGTCCTTTGAATTCCACTGCAGGCTCGCTTTTTGTCGTGGCGACGCCCATTGGCAACCTGGACGACATCAGTGCGCGTGCGCTGAAAGTGTTGCGCGACGTAAAACTGATCGCGGCTGAAGACACTCGGCACTCCCAGCGATTAATGCAGCATTTCGGTATTCCGACCCCCTTGGCCGCCTGTCACGAACACAACGAGCGTGAAGAAGGCAGTCGTTTTATCACTCGTTTGCTGGCGGGTGATGACGTGGCGTTGATCTCGGATGCGGGTACGCCGCTGATTTCCGACCCTGGCTATCATCTGGTTCGCCAGGCGCGGGCGGCTGGTATCAATGTAGTGCCTGTTCCGGGGGCGTGCGCGCTGATTGCTGCATTGTCTGCAGCCGGCTTGCCGTCGGACCGGTTTATCTTCGAAGGCTTCCTGCCCGCCAAGGCCGTCGGGCGCCGGGCGCGCCTGGAACTGGTAAAGGAAGAGCCACGCACGCTGATCTTCTACGAAGCCCCGCACCGCATCCTTGAATGCCTGCAAGATATGGAGCTGGTGTTCGGCGGCGATCGCCTGGCACTGCTGGCGCGGGAAATCACCAAGACCTTCGAAACCCTCAAGGGCTTGCCGCTGCAGGAACTGCGCGAATTTGTCGAGGGCGACAGCAATCAGCAGCGCGGCGAGTGCGTGGTGTTGGTGGCGGGGTGGTCGGCGCCGGAAAGCGAAGATGCGGTGGGCAGCGAGGCAATGCGCATTCTTGACCTGCTGCTCAAGGAGATGCCATTGAAGCGCGCCGCTGCATTGGCCGCGGAAATAACCGGCGTACGCAAGAACGTCCTGTATCAAGTGGCGCTGGATAAACAAAAGGGCGAATAGTTCCGGGTTCCAGCCTGCACTCCGTCTGAACATGATGGCATTAGTGTCTTTTAATACTTGTTCTAACGCCGCCGTGCCGTTAACCTGCGCGGCGGAGAGTCGATTGGACAGTCGCTGCCTTCTATGAAAATTAGAGGGGGGAGGAAAGTCCGGGCTCCATAGGGCGAAGTGCCAGGTAATGCCTGGGAGGCGTGAGCCTACGGAAAGTGCCACAGAAAATAACCGCCTAAGTACTTCGGTACCGGTAAGGGTGAAAAGGTGCGGTAAGAGCGCACCGCACGACTGGCAACAGTTCGTGGCTAGGTAAACCCCACTTGGAGCAAGACCAAATAGGGTCCCAAGGCGTGGCCCGCGCTGGGACCGGGTAGGTTGCTAAAGATGTCCAGTGATGGCCATCGTAGACGAATGACTGTTCAAGACAGAACCCGGCTTACAGATCGACTCTCCACCTTTTTTCCTTCTGTCCGAATCTCGGGCAGGAACCTGGTAGTAACGCGAGAATCCCTCCCTGCTGAATCGTCAGCAGATGCGTCTTCGTAATACCGAAAAAATCTTACTCTTAATAAATTACTTTAACTTTAAGCCTTAGCTCTTTGAGCTATTTGGTGTTGTTGAGTCAAAATCGCCGTCAAACTCTCGTTTCTCCTCCCTTTACCTTCCTAAATCTCCGTTCTGTAAGGCTTTTCCTTGAATCCGCGCCTTGACGGTGTGGTGGGCGCATTCCTATAGTGTGCGCAAGTGGCGGAAAGTGGCACAAAGTGGGTTTTTTGAACGTAAAACGCTAAAATTTGGAGAAACGCATCTGTGTTTCGCGGAGCTAACGCTATCAGTCTCGATGCAAAAGGCCGTCTCGCCATGCCGAGCCGGTATCGTGACGAGCTCATTTCGCGAAGTTCCGGGCAATTAATCATCACCATCGATGCCGTTGATCCCTGTTTATGTGTGTACCCGCTCGATGAGTGGGAGCTGATTGAAACCAAGTTGCGTGCACTGCCTTCACTGCGTGAAGAGAACCGCCGCCTGCAACGCTTGCTGATTGGTAATGCCGTCGACCTCGAACTCGATGGCAGTGGTCGTTTCCTGGTTCCACCGCGTCTGCGCGAATACGCCAAATTGGACAAGCGCGCGATGCTGGTAGGCCAACTGAACAAGTTCCAATTGTGGGACGAAGATGCCTGGGATGCTGTTTCTGCAGCTGACCTGGCTGCTATTCAACAACCGGGCGCCATGCCTGATGAACTGCGTGATTTGATCCTGTGACTATTGATAGCGGCTTTAACCACATCACCGTACTGCTTGACGAAGCCGTTGAGGCTCTCGCCGTACGCGCGGATGGCTGCTATTTGGATGGCACCTTCGGCAGGGGCGGGCACAGTCGGCTGATCCTCAGCCAGCTGGGTCCGGACGGTAAGCTCCTCGGGTTCGACAAAGACCCTCAAGCGATTGCCACCGGGCAAGCGCTAGCGGCCGAAGACGGCCGCTTTGTCGTTGTGCAGCGCAGCTTTGCCGAGCTCGGTGCAGAAGTCGCCGAACGTGGCATGGCGGGCAAGGTGGCCGGGGTTCTGCTGGACCTGGGCGTGTCTTCCCCACAGCTGGACGACCCTGAGCGTGGCTTCAGTTTCATGAACGACGGCCCGCTGGACATGCGCATGGACCCAAGCCGTGGCATCAGCGCCGCGCAGTTCATCGCTACCGCTCCCCACGAAGAAATCACCCGTGTGTTCAAGGAATACGGCGAAGAGCGCTTCGCTGGCCGCATGGCGCGTGCCGTGGTCGAACGCCGGGAAATCCAGCCGTTCGAGCGCACGGCCGACCTGGCTGAGGTGCTGAAAGTCGCCAACCCTGCATGGGAAAAGGGCAAGAACCCGGCAACCCGTGCGTTCCAGGGCCTGCGTATTCACGTCAACAACGAATTGGGCGACCTGGAAGCCGGCCTCGAAGCCGCCCTGGAAGCTCTGGAAGTGGGCGGTCGCCTGGTGGTGATCAGCTTCCACTCCCTGGAAGACCGCATCGTCAAATTGTTCATGCGTCGCCTGGTCAAGGGCGAGTCCGACAACCTGCCACGCAACCTGCCGGTGCGTTACGAAGCTTTTGTGCCGAAAATCAAAATCCATGGCAAAGCGCAGTTCGCTTCCGAAGCCGAACTCAAGGCCAACCCACGTGCCCGTAGCGCTGTCATGCGCGTTGCGGAGAAGTTGCGGTGAGCAAGCTTTTCGCCAAGCCCCTCCCGGGCGGCAGCTTCTTTATGTTGCTGCTATTTGTTGGCGTGCTGGTGTCCGCGATTGCGGTGTCCTACAGCGCCCATTACAACCGCCAACTGCTCAATACCCTGTACGGGGAGTTGAGCGTGCGCGACAAGGCGCAGGCGGAGTGGGGCCGGTTGATCCTCGAGCAAAGTACCTGGACGGCCCACAGCCGCATCGAAGTGCTGGCCACTGAACAACTGAAGATGCACATCCCGGGCGCTGCAGAAGTTCGCATGGTGGCGCCATGATGAAACTCGAGGGCGCACTCTACCCGTGGCGTTTCCGCGTAGTGCTGGGGTTGCTGGCACTGATGGTGGGCGCGATTGCCTGGCGGATTATCGACCTGCAAGTGGTGGACCGTGACTTCCTGATCGGCCAGGGCGATGCCCGTAGCCTGCGGCATATCCCGATTCCTGCACACCGCGGCCTGATCACCGACCGTAACGGCGAGCCCCTGGCCGTCAGTACCCCGGTGACCACCCTGTGGGCCAACGCCAAGGAAATGCAGACCGCCAAGGACAAATGGCCGGAACTGGCTGCCGCCCTGGGCCAGGACCCAAAAGCCCTGAGCGAACGCCTCGAAGCCCAGGCCAATAAAGAATTCATCTACCTGGTTCGCGGGCTCACCCCCGAACAAGGCCAGCAAGTACTCGACCTTAAAGTCCCCGGTGTCTACGGCATCGAGGAATTTCGGCGTTTCTACCCGGCCGGCGAAACCACTGCCCATATGGTGGGTTTCACCGACATTGATGATCACGGTCGCGAAGGCGTGGAACTCGCCTACGACGAATGGCTGGCCGGGGTTCCCGGCAAACGACAGGTCATCAAGGATCGGCGCGGCAGACTGATCAAGGATGTCCAGGTCACCAAAAACGCCAAGGCCGGTAAGCCCTTGGCGTTGTCGATTGACCTGCGCCTGCAATACCTGGCCAACCGTGAGCTGCGTAACGCGATCATCGAGAACGGTGCGAAAGCCGGCAGCCTGGTGATCATGGACGTGAAGACCGGCGAGATTCTCGCCATGGTCAACCAGCCGACCTACAACCCCAACAACCGTCGCAACCTGCAACCGGCGATGATGCGCAACCGCGCCATGATCGACGTGTTCGAGCCGGGTTCGACCATGAAAGCCATTTCCATGAGTGCCGCCCTGGAAACCGGGCGCTGGAAACCGGCCGACAAGGTCGAGGTTTACCCGGGCACATTGCAGCTGGGCAAATACACCATTCGTGACGTGTCGCGCACCGAAGGTCCGGTGCTGGATTTGACAGGTATCCTGATCAACTCCAGTAACGTGGGCATGAGTAAAGTCGCCTTCGATATCGGCGGCGAAGCCATCTACCACCTCGCGCAGAAAGTCGGTCTGGGGCAACCCACCGGCCTGGACTTCCCGGGCGAACGTGTGGGCAACCTGCCGAACTACCGTGACTGGAAAAAAGCCGAGACCGCCACGCTTTCCTACGGTTATGGCCTGTCGGTAACAGCCATCCAACTGGCCCACGCCTTCTCGGTGCTGGCCAACAACGGCCGCATGGTGCCGCTGAGCCTGATCCACCTGGACGAGGCGCCGCCTGCGACCCAGGTGATCCCGGAAAACGTCGCGAAGACCATGCAAGGCATGCTGCAACAAGTGATCGAAGCACCACGTGGCGTGTTCCGTGCCCAGGTGCCGGCGTATCACGTGGCAGGCAAGTCCGGTACCGCGCGTAAAACCGCCGTGGGTACCAAGGGCTACGCCGAAAACTCCTACCGCTCGCTGTTCGCAGGCTTCGGCCCGATGAGCGATCCGCGCTACGCCATCGTCGTGGTGATCGATGAGCCGAGCAAAGCCGGTTACTTCGGTGGCCTGGTATCGGCGCCGGTGTTCAGCAAGGTGATGTCCGGGACGTTGCGCCTGATGAACATCACGCCGGACAACCTGCCGGCTACCCAACAAGCGAACGCCGGCCCGCCGGCCGCTGCTGTAAAAGCCAATGGAGGGCGCGGCTGATGTCTCTGAGCCTGAACAAGATTTTTGCCCACGCCGGCCGCGATCTGCTGATTCGCGAGTTGACCCTGGACAGCCGTAATGTGCGTGCCGGCGACCTGTTCCTGGCAGTGCCGGGTGGCAAGTTCGACGGCCGTGACCATATCGCCGACGCGCTGCAACGCGGCGCTGCGGCAGTGGCCTATGAAGTGGAAGGCGCCACCGTGCTGCCGATCACCGACGTGCCTTTGATTCCGGTCAAGGGCCTGGCTGCGCAATTGTCGGACATCGCCGGGCGCTTTTATGGCGACCCGAGCCGCACCCTGAACCTGGTGGGCGTGACCGGTACCAACGGCAAGACCAGCGTGACCCAACTGGTCGCCCAGGCGCTTGACCTGCTGGGTCAGCATTGCGGCATCGTGGGCACCCTGGGCACAGGTTTCTACGGAGCGCTGCAAAGCGGGCTGCACACCACGCCTAACCCGATTGCCGTGCAAGCGACCCTGGCCGACCTGAAAAAGGCCGGTGCCAAGGCGGTTGCCATGGAAGTCTCGTCCCACGGTCTGGACCAGGGCCGCGTGACTGCCCTGGCGTTCGACGTGGCGGTGATGACCAACCTGTCCCGCGATCACCTGGATTACCACGGGACCATGGAGGCCTACGCCGCCACCAAGGCTCGGCTGTTTGCCTGGAATGACCTGAAGTGCCGGGTGGTCAACCTGGACGACGAATTCGGTCGCCAACTGGCCGCCGCCCAAGGCGACGGTCGCCTGATCAGCTACAGCCTGGAAGACTCCAGCGCCTACCTGTATTGCCGTGAAGCCACCTTTGATGACGAAGGCGTGCGCGCCACGCTGGTTACGCCACAGGGCGAGCACCATTTGCGCAGCACCTTGCTCGGGCGTTTCAACCTGAGCAACGTATTGGCCGCCGTCGGTGCCTTGCTTGGCCTGGATTACGCCCTCGACGAAATCCTGCGGGTGTTGCCGAAGCTGGAAGGCCCGGCCGGTCGCATGCAACGCCTCGGCGGCGGCACCCAGCCGCTGGTGGTGGTCGATTACGCCCACACGCCGGACGCCCTGGAAAAAATCCTGCAGGCCCTGCGTCCCCACGCCAAGGGCAAGTTGCTGTGCCTGTTCGGCTGTGGCGGTGACCGCGATCGCGGCAAGCGCCCGTTGATGGCGGAAATCGTCGAGCGACTGGCCGACGGTGTGCTCGTCACTGACGACAACCCGCGCAGCGAAGACCCAAGCCAGATTTTCGATGACATTCGTGTCGGCTTTAAAGATGCGTCCAAGGCGACGTTCGTTGCCGGTCGCGGTGCAGCCATCGCCCAATTGATCGCCGGCGCAAGTGCTGACGACGTGGTGGTGCTGGCCGGTAAAGGTCACGAGGACTATCAGGAAATCAACGGCGAACGCCACGCCTTCTCCGATCTGGTCGAGGCTGATCACGCCCTGACCGCGTGGGAGGTGGCCCATGCTTAAGCCGCTTAAATTCAGCGAACTGACCCAGGCCTTGTCGGCCCGCGTGCTGTCGGCTGATTGCAGCTTTGATGGCGTCAGCATCGACAGCCGGACGATCAAGCCCGGGCAACTGTTTGTCGCCTTGGCCGGCCCGAGCTTCGATGGCCATGACTACCTGAATGACGTCGCTGCCAAAGGCGCTGTCGGCGCTCTGGTGCAGCGCGAAGTCGCTGACTCGACGCTGCCACAATTGCTGGTCGCCGACACCCGCCTGGCCCTCGGCCAACTGGGGGCGCTGAACCGTGCCGCCTTCACCAAGCCTGTTGCGGCGATCACCGGTTCCAGCGGCAAGACCACGGTCAAGGAGCTGCTGGCCGGCATCCTGCGCACGCGCGGCCCGGTCCTGGCGACCCGTGGCAACCTGAACAATGACTTCGGCGCTCCGCTGACCCTGCTCGAACTGGCCCCGGAACACACGGCGGCCGTCATTGAGCTGGGTGCTTCGCGCATCGGCGAAATCGCCTACACCGTGGCCATGACCAAGCCTCATGTCGCGGTGATCAGCAACGCCGGTACTGCCCACGTCGGCGAGTTTGGCGGCCCTGAAAAGATCGTTGAAGCCAAGGGCGAAATCATCGAAGGCCTCGACGCATCCGGCACTGCCGTGCTGAACCTCGATGACAAGGCCTTCGAAACCTGGCGCGTACGTGCCGCCGGTCGCAAGGTCTTGAGCTTCGCGGTGCACAACGCCGCTGCCGATTTCCATGCCTCGAATATCAAGGCCGACGCCCGTGGCTGCCCATCCTTCACCCTGCATACCCCGCAAGGTGACGAGCACGTACAACTGAACCTGCTGGGCAACCACAACGTCGCCAATGCCCTGGCTGCCGCCGCCGCCGCCCACGTGCTGGGCGTGTCGTTGTTTGGCATCGCCACCGGCCTTGGCGCCGTGCAACCGGTCAAGGGCCGCACCGTCGCGCAACTGGCCAGCAACGGCATGCGCGTGATTGATGACACCTACAACGCCAACCAGTCCTCGATCTGTGCCGCCATCGACCTGCTGACCAGCTTCGACGGTCGCAAGGTGCTGGTGCTGGGAGATATCGCCGAGCTGGGCGAGTGGGCCGAACAGTCTCACCGTGAAGTCGGCGCGTACGCCGCCGGCAAGGTCGATGCCCTTTACGCCGTTGGCCCGAACATGCTGCACGCCGTGGACACCTTCGGGCCGGGCGCAAAGCATTTCGCCAGCCAGGCCGAACTGATCCAGGCACTGAGTGCGGCTGAACAAGACAAACACACCACTATTTTGATCAAGGGATCGCGCAGCGCGGTGATGGAAAACGTCGTCGCGGCCTTGTGTGGCTCAAGTACGGAGAAACATTAATGCTGCTGCTGCTGGCTGAGTATCTGCAACAGTTCCACAAAGGCTTCGCGGTCTTTCAGTACCTGACCCTGCGCGGGATCCTGGGTGTGCTGACCGCGCTGTCGTTGTCGCTGTTCCTCGGGCCATGGATGATCCGTACCCTGCAAAACCTGCAGATTGGCCAGTCGGTACGCAACGACGGCCCGCAGTCGCACCTGTCCAAATCCGGCACCCCGACCATGGGCGGTGCGTTGATCCTGTCGTCCATCGGCATCAGTACGCTGCTGTGGGCTGACCTGCATAACCGTTATGTCTGGACCGTGCTGCTGGTGACCCTGCTGTTCGGCGCCATCGGTTGGGTAGATGACTACCGCAAGGTGATCGAGAAGAACTCCAAGGGGCTGCCAAGCCGCTGGAAGTATTTCTGGCAGTCGGTGTTCGGCCTCGGCGCGGCGATCTTCCTGTTCATGACTGCGCCAAGCGCGGTGGAAACCACCCTGATCATCCCGATGCTCAAGGACGCCAGCATTCCACTGGGCGTCGGCTTCGTGGTGCTGACCTACTTCGTGATCGTCGGCTCCAGCAACGCGGTCAACCTGACGGACGGCCTCGACGGCCTGGCGATCATGCCGACGGTGATGGTGGGCGGTGCCCTCGGCATCTTCTGCTACCTGTCGGGTAACGTGAAATTCGCTGAATACCTGCTGATCCCGTATGTACCGGGCGCAGGCGAACTGATTGTGTTCTGCGGCGCGTTGATCGGTGCGGGCCTGGGCTTCCTGTGGTTCAACACCTACCCCGCACAAGTCTTCATGGGCGACGTCGGCGCACTGGCGCTGGGCGCGGCCCTGGGCACCATCGCGGTGATCGTCCGCCAGGAAATCGTCCTGTTCATCATGGGTGGTGTGTTCGTGATGGAAACCCTGTCGGTGGTGATCCAGGTTGCCTCCTTCAAATTGACCGGGCGCCGCGTATTCCGCATGGCGCCGATTCACCACCACTTTGAACTCAAGGGCTGGCCTGAGCCGCGGGTGATTGTTCGTTTCTGGATTATCACCGTGATTCTGGTTCTGTTCGGCCTTGCCACCCTGAAACTGAGGTAGAAACGAGTGTCCCTGATCGCTTCAGACCACTTCCGCATCGTTGTCGGCCTCGGCAAGAGCGGCATGTCCCTGGTTCGCTTCCTGGCGAACCGGGGCACGTCGTTTGCCGTGGCCGATACGCGGGAAAATCCACCGGAGCTGGTCACGCTGCGCCGTGACTACCCGCACGTGGAAGTGCGTTGTGGCGAGCTGGATGTCGAGTTTCTGTGCCGTGCCGATGAGCTCTACGTGAGCCCTGGCCTGGCCCTGGCGACCCCGGCCCTGCAAGCGGCGGCGGCCCGTGGCGTGAAGTTGTCCGGCGACATCGAGCTGTTCGCGCGTAACGCGAAGGCGCCGATCGTGGCCATCAGCGGTTCCAATGCCAAAAGCACCGTGACCACCCTGGTGGGCGAGATGGCGGCTGCGGCCGGCAAGCGCGTGGCCGTGGGCGGCAACCTCGGCACGCCGGCGCTGGACCTGCTCAACGACGACGTCGAGCTGTACGTGATGGAGCTGTCGAGCTTCCAGCTGGAAACCACTGACCAGCTCAACGCCGAAGTGGCCACCGTGCTCAACGTCAGCGAAGACCACATGGACCGCTACAGCGGTCTGCCGGCGTATCACCTGGCCAAGCACCGGATCTTCCGTGGCGCGCGGCAAGTGGTGGTGAACCGTCAGGATGCCCTGAGCCGTCCGCTGATCGGCGAAGGTCTGCCGTGCTGGACCTTCGGCCTGAACAAGCCTGACTTCAAGGCCTTCGGCCTTCGGGAAGAGAACGGCGAGAAATACCTGGCCTTCGAATTCCAGAACCTGATGCCGGTGCGCGAACTGAAAATCCGTGGTGCCCACAACCAGGCCAACGCCCTGGCGGCGCTGGCGCTCGGCCACGCAGTTGGCTTGCCGTTCGACGCCATGCTCTCGGCCCTGCGCAGCTTTGCCGGCCTTGAGCATCGCTGCCAGTGGGTTCGCGAGCTGGATGGCGTTGGCTATTACAACGATTCCAAGGCCACCAACGTCGGTGCGGCACTCGCTGCCATCGAAGGCTTGGGTGCCGACATTCAGGGCAAGGTCGTGCTGATCGCCGGTGGCGACGGCAAGGGTGCCGACTTCAAGGACCTTAAAGGCCCGGTCGCCGCCAACTGCCGCGCCGTGGTGTTGATGGGCCGTGATTCCGGCCTGATCGCCGATGCCCTGGGCGACGCCGTACCGCAGGTGCGCGCGCAGTCCCTGGACGATGCCATCGCCCAATCCAAAGCCTTGGCTCTGCCGGGCGACGTGGTGCTGCTGTCGCCTGCCTGCGCCAGTTTCGACATGTTCAAGAACTACGAAGAGCGCGGCCAGCTGTTCGCCCGCGCCGTGGAGGCCTTGGCATGAGTATCAATTTCCGTAACATCATCAAGCCGTACCCGTCGCCGATCATTACCGGGCGCGGTATCGACCTTGACTTCCCGATGCTCGCCGGTTGCCTCGCGCTGCTGGGCCTGGGCCTGGTGATGATCACCTCGGCCTCCTCGGAAGTGGCTGCGGTGCAATCGGGCAACACCCTGTACATGATGATCCGTCACCTGGTGTACCTGGTGATTGGCCTTGGCGCATGCATCGTCACCATGATGATCCCGATCGCCACCTGGCAGCGCCTGGGTTGGCTGATGCTGGTGGGCGCCTTCGGCCTGTTGGTGATGGTGATCCTGCCCGGCATCGGGCGTGAGGTGAACGGCTCGATGCGCTGGATCGGCTTCGGTGCGTTCAACGTGCAGCCCTCGGAAATCGCCAAGGTGTTCGTGGTGATCTACCTCGCCGGTTACCTGGTGCGGCGCCAGAAAGAAGTACGCGAAAGCTGGATGGGCTTCTTCAAGCCGTTCATCGTGCTGCTGCCCATGGCCGGCCTGTTGCTGATGGAGCCGGACTTCGGTGCCACCGTCGTAATGATGGGGGCGGCGGCGGCGATGCTGTTCCTCGGCGGCGTCGGCCTGTTCCGCTTCACCTTGATGGTGGTGCTGGCGGTGGCCGCCGTGACCATTCTGGTGCAGGCGCAACCCTACCGGATGGCCCGTCTGATTACCTTTACCGACCCGTGGTCCGATCAGTTCGGTTCCGGCTACCAGTTGACCCAGGCGTTGATCGCCTTCGGTCGCGGTGAGTGGCTGGGCGTGGGCCTGGGCAACAGCGTGCAGAAGCAGTTCTACCTGCCGGAAGCCCACACCGACTTCGTGTTCTCGGTACTCGCCGAAGAGCTGGGCGTGGTCGGTTCGCTGTGCACCGTCGCGCTGTTCGTGTTCGTGTGTGTTCGCGGCATGTACATCGGCTTGTGGGCCGAAAAGGCCAAGCAATATTTCGCCGCCTACGTGGCGTACGGCTTGTCGTTCCTGTGGATCGGCCAGTTCCTGATCAACATCGGGGTGAACGTCGGCCTGCTGCCGACCAAGGGCCTGACCTTGCCGTTCCTCAGTTACGGCGGCAGCTCGTTGGTGATTTGCTGCGCCTGTCTCGGCTTATTGCTGCGCATCGAGTGGGAGAGTCGGACCCACCTGGGCAGCGAAGAGATGGAGTTCAGCGAAAGCGACTTCGCCGAGGAGCCGAACCATGGGCGCTAACGTGCTGATCATGGCAGGCGGCACCGGTGGCCACGTGTTCCCGGCGCTGGCCTGTGCCCGTGAGTTCCAGAACCGTGGCTACACCGTGCATTGGCTCGGTACGCCGCGCGGCATCGAAAATGATCTGGTACCGAATGCCGGCTTGCCGCTGCATTTGATCAACGTCACCGGCTTGCGTGGCAAGGGCAAATTGTCCCTGCTGAAGGCGCCGTTCGTGTTGCTCAAGGCCGTGTGGCAGGCGCGCAAGGTGATCCGCGAAGTGAAGCCGGTATGCGTGCTGGGCTTTGGTGGCTACGTGACCGGCCCGGGCGGTGTTGCGGCAAGACTCGCCGGCGTGCCAGTGATCGTCCACGAGCAGAATGCCGTGGCCGGCACTGCCAATCGCCTGCTGGTGCCCTTGGCTGCACGGGTATGCGAGGCGTTTCCGAAGACCTTTGGTGCCGCGGACAAGTTGCGTACCACCGGCAACCCGGTGCGTACCGAACTGTTCATGGACATCGCCCGCCAGCCATTGGCCGGTCGCAAGGCGCACCTGTTGATCCTGGGCGGAAGCCTGGGCGCCGAACCGTTGAACAAATTGCTGCCTGAAGCGGTGTCGCAACTCCCCGTGGAGCTGCGCCCCGAGATCTTCCATCAGGCCGGCAAGAACCACGATGAAGTGACCGCCACGCGCTACCGCGAAGCGGGTGTGGAGGCGAATGTGCAGCCCTTCATCAAAGACATGGCCCAAGCCTATGGCTGGGCCGACCTGGTGGTCTGTCGCGCAGGTGCGTTGACCGTCAGTGAACTGGCTGCCGCCGGTCTGCCGTCCTTGCTGGTGCCTTTGCCCCACGCGATCGACGATCACCAGACCCGCAACGCCGAATATTTGGCTGGGGAGGGCGCTGCCTTCCTGCTGCCGCAAAGAACGACTGGCGCCGCCGATTTGGCCGCACGCCTGACCGAGGTTTTGATGCAACCGGAACGACTGAACAGCATGGCGAGCACCGCAAGCCGCCTGGCCAAACCTGACGCAACCCGCACCGTGGTCGATATCTGCCTGGAGGTGGCCCATGGTTGAGAATCAGAAAGCCATGCCACAGCCGGAAATGCGCCGCATCCGTCGCATCCACTTCGTCGGTATCGGCGGCGTGGGCATGTGCGGGATCGCCGAAGTGTTGCTGAACCTGGGTTACCAGGTGTCCGGCTCCGACCTGAAAATGTCGCCGGTCACCGAGCGCCTGGAATCGTTTGGCGCGAAAATCTTTATCGGCCACCGCGCCGAGAACGCCGCCGAAGCCGATGTGCTGGTGGTCTCCAGTGCCGTGAACACCTCCAACCCGGAAGTGGCCACAGCCCTTGAACGCCGCATTCCCGTAGTGCCGCGTGCCGAAATGCTGGCTGAGCTGATGCGCTACCGCCACGGCATCGCCGTCGCCGGTACCCACGGCAAGACCACCACCACCAGCCTGATCGCCTCGGTATTCGCCGCCGGTGGCCTGGACCCGACGTTCGTCATCGGTGGCCGCCTGAATGCAGCCGGCACCAATGCACAACTGGGGACTAGCCGTTACCTGATCGCCGAAGCCGATGAAAGCGACGCCAGCTTCCTGCACCTGCAACCGCTGGTGGCCGTGGTGACCAACATCGACGCCGACCACATGGCGACCTACGACGGTGACTTCAACAAACTGAAGAAAACCTTCGTCGAGTTCCTGCACAACCTTCCGTTCTACGGTCTGGCCGTGGTGTGCCTGGACGATCCGGTGGTGCGCGAAATCCTGCCGCTGGTGAAGCGTCCGACCGTGACCTACGGCTTCAGCGAAGACTGTGACGTGCGCGCGATCAATGTGCGCCAGCAAGGCATGCAGACTTTCTTCACCGTGCTGCGTCCTGACCGCGAGCCGCTGGATGTCTCGGTAAACATGCCGGGCAACCACAACGTACTCAACTCCCTGGCGACCATCTGCATCGCCTCCGACGAAGGCGTCAGCGATGAAGCCATCGTCGAAGGCCTGTCGGGTTTTGCCGGCGTGGGTCGTCGCTTCCAGGTCTACGGCGAACTGCCGGTGGACGGCGGCAACGTGATGCTGGTGGACGACTACGGTCACCACCCGACCGAAGTGGCAGCGGTGATCAAGGCCGTACGCGGTGGCTGGCCAGAACGCCGCCTGGTGATGGTGTACCAGCCGCACCGCTACAGCCGTACCCGCGACCTGTACGACGATTTCGTCAATGTACTGGCGGATGCCAACGTGTTGCTGCTGATGGAAGTCTACCCGGCCGGTGAAGAACCGATCCCGGGTGCCGACAGCCGCAAGCTGTGCAACAGCATCCGTCAACGCGGCCAGTTGGACCCGATCTACATCGAGCGTGGTGTGGACCTGGCGCCGATCGTCAAGCCGCTGCTGCGTGCCGGCGACATCCTGCTGTGCCAGGGTGCCGGTGACATCGGTGGCCTCGCCCCTAAATTGCTGGCAAGCCCGCTGTTTGCCGCCGCACAGGGGAAGTCGAAATGACCACTGACTACGGCTCCCTGTTCTCGACCATTCAACCTGCCGACTTCGGCCGGGTTGCGGTGCTGTTCGGTGGCAAGAGCGCTGAGCGTGAAGTGTCGCTGAAGTCCGGCAATGCCGTGCTGGAAGCGCTGCAAAGTGCCGGTGTGAATGCGTTCGGCATCGACGTGGGTGATGACTTCCTGTCGCGCCTGCAGGCCGAGAAGATCGACCGCGCCTTCATCATTCTTCACGGCCGTGGCGGTGAAGACGGCAGCATGCAGGGCCTGCTGGAGTGCCTGGGCATTCCGTATACCGGCAGCGGCATCCTCGCTTCGGCCCTGGCCATGGACAAGTTGCGCACCAAGCAGGTGTGGCACAGCCTGGGTATTCCGACCCCGCGTCACAGCGTGCTGTGCAGCGAAGACGATTGTATTTCTGCAGCCAAGGAACTGGGCCTGCCTTTGATCGTCAAACCAGCCCATGAAGGCTCCAGTATCGGCATGGCTAAAGTGAACTCAGCCGCCGAATTGATTGACGCATGGAAAGCGGCCAGTACCTACGATTCGCAAGTGTTGGTGGAACAGTGGATTCAAGGTCCCGAGTTCACCATCGCTACTCTGCGTGGCCAGGTATTGCCGCCCATCGCATTGGGCACGCCCCACACCTTTTACGACTACGACGCCAAGTATGTGGCCTCCGATACCCAGTACCGGATCCCGTGCGGCCTCGACGCAGCCAAGGAACAGGAATTGATGGACCTCACGGCGAAAGCCTGTGAGGCGCTGGGTATCGCCGGTTGGGCGCGGGCAGACGTGATGCAGGATGACCAGGGGAACTTCTGGTTCCTGGAAGTCAACACTGCACCCGGGATGACCGACCACAGCCTGGTACCCATGGCCGCTCGTGCCGCCGGCCTGGATTTCCAGCAGTTGGTGCTGGCGATCCTGGCAGCAAGCATAGAGCCACGAGGCTAAGACCATGAACGGCGCATCGCTTCGTCATCAGCAACCCGCTCCCGGCCGCAAGCCGGTGCCGCGTGGTGCCAGCCGAATGGTGGCTAAAGAGCCGATGTCGGCGCGCATGCCGAAAGCCAACTTTGGTTTTCTCAAGGCGCTGTTCTGGCCGGTGATCCTGGTGGCCCTGGGGTTCGGTACGTATGAAGGCGCCCAGCGCCTGCTGCCGTATGCCGACCGGCCGATCACCAAGATCAGCGTGCAGGGTGACTTGAGCTACATCAGCCAGCAAGCCGTGCAGCAGCGAATCGCCCCGTTTGTGGCGTCGAGCTTCTTCACCATCGACCTGGCAGGCATGCGCTCCGAGCTGGAACAGATGCCATGGATTGCCCACGCCGAAGTACGTCGCGTGTGGCCGGATCAAGTGACGATCCGCCTGGAAGAACAACTGCCCGTGGCCCGTTGGGGTGATGGTGCGCTGTTGAACAACCAGGGCCAGGCGTTTGCACCTCGCGAAGTGGCGAATTACGAGCACCTGCCGCAGTTGTTCGGGCCGCAGCGGGCGCAGCAGCAAGTGATGCAGCAGTACCAGGCGTTGAGCCAGATGCTGCGGCCGTTGGGCTTCTCGATTGCGCGACTGGAATTGCGCGAGCGGGGCAGCTGGTTTTTGACCACGGGTGCAGGCAGTTCCGGCCCGGGCATCGAGTTGTTGCTGGGACGCGGCAACCTGGTGGAAAAGATGCGCCGTTTTATCGCCATCTATGAAAAGACCTTGAAAGAACAGATTACGAACATTGCGAGCATCGACCTGCGTTACGCCAACGGCCTTGCCGTCGGCTGGCGGGCCCCTGCGGCGCCCACGGCAGCGCAATCTGCTGTCGCGAAGAATTAAGAAGAGGCAGGACCCATGGCAAACGTGCAAAGCGGCAAAATGATCGTCGGTCTGGATATCGGCACCTCCAAGGTGGTGGCGCTGGTAGGCGAGGTCGCGGACGACGGCACGCTGGAAATCGTCGGAATCGGCACGCATCCGTCCCGGGGCCTGAAGAAGGGCGTGGTGGTGAATATTGAATCCACCGTGCAATCGATCCAGCGCGCCATCGAAGAAGCGCAGCTGATGGCCGGTTGCCGGATTCACTCGGCATTTGTCGGCGTTGCCGGCAACCACATCCGCAGCCTGAATTCCCACGGCATCGTGGCGATTCGCGACCGCGAAGTCAGCTCGGCCGACCTGGAGCGGGTACTCGACGCAGCGCAAGCCGTCGCGATCCCGGCTGACCAGCGCGTGCTGCACACCCTGCCGCAGGACTACGTGATCGATAACCAGGAAGGCGTTCGCGAGCCCCTGGGCATGTCGGGCGTACGTCTGGAAGCCAAGGTTCACGTAGTGACCTGCGCCGTCAACGCTGCACAGAACATTGAAAAATGCGTGCGCCGCTGCGGCCTGGAAATCGACGACATCATTCTCGAGCAGTTGGCTTCGGCTTACTCGGTACTGACCGACGACGAAAAAGAACTGGGCGTGTGCCTGGTGGACATCGGCGGCGGCACCACGGACATCGCGATCTTCACCGAGGGTGCGATTCGTCACACCGCCGTGATCCCGATTGCCGGTGACCAGGTGACCAACGACATCGCCATGGCGTTGCGCACACCGACCCAGTACGCCGAAGAAATCAAGATCCGTTACGCCTGCGCCCTGGCCAAGCTGGCCGGTGCCGGTGAAACCATCAAGGTGCCAAGCGTGGGCGACCGTCCACCGCGCGAACTGTCGCGCCAGGCATTGGCCGAAGTGGTCGAGCCGCGCTACGACGAACTGTTCACCCTGATCCAGGCTGAACTGCGTCGCAGCGGCTACGAAGATTTGATCCCGGCCGGCATCGTGCTGACCGGTGGCACCTCGAAGATGGAAGGCGCGGTCGAACTGGCCGAGGAAATCTTCCACATGCCGGTCCGCCTGGGCGTGCCCCATGGCGTGAAAGGCCTGGGCGACGTAGTGCGCAACCCGATTTATTCCACCGGTGTGGGCTTGCTGTTGTACGGGCTGCAAAAGCAGACCGACGGCATTTCCCTGTCGGGCCCGAGCAACCGCGACAGCTACAGAAGCGACGACGAAGCGAAAGCGCCGTTGTTCGAGCGGTTGCAGGCTTGGGTGAAAGGCAATTTCTAAAGATTTACCGCAACACCGTTTCAAGTAGTAGGCGAAAAAACTAGAGAAATGAAAGGAGAGGGAAAATGTTCGAACTCGTAGACAACATCCCCGCAAGCCCGGTCATCAAAGTGATCGGCGTCGGCGGTGGCGGCGGCAACGCTGTCAACCACATGGTCAAGAGCAACATTGAAGGCGTTGAATTCATCTGCGCCAACACTGACGCCCAGGCCCTCAAAAGCATCGGTGCACGCACCATCCTGCAATTGGGCACAGCCGTGACCAAGGGCCTGGGTGCCGGCGCGAATCCGGAAGTCGGCCGTCAAGCCGCCCTGGAAGACCGCGAGCGCATCGCTGAAGTGCTGCAAGGCACCAACATGGTGTTCATCACCACGGGCATGGGCGGTGGTACCGGTACCGGTGCTGCGCCGATCATTGCCGAAGTGGCCAAGGAAATGGGGATCCTGACGGTTGCCGTCGTGACCCGTCCATTCCCGTTCGAAGGTCGCAAGCGCATGCAGATCGCCGATGAAGGCATCCGTCTGCTGTCCGAAAGCGTCGACTCGTTGATCACCATTCCCAACGAGAAGCTGCTGACCATCCTCGGCAAGGACGCAAGCCTGCTGTCTGCGTTTGCCAAGGCTGACGATGTACTGGCCGGTGCCGTTCGCGGTATCTCCGACATCATCAAGCGTCCGGGCATGATCAACGTCGACTTTGCCGACGTACGTACCGTGATGAGCGAAATGGGCATGGCGATGATGGGCACTGGCTGCGCCAGCGGTCCGAACCGTGCACGTGAAGCTACCGAAGCGGCCATCCGCAACCCGTTGCTGGAAGACGTGAACCTGCAAGGCGCACGCGGCATCCTGGTGAACATCACCGCCGGTCCTGACCTGTCCCTGGGTGAGTACTCCGACGTGGGTAGCATCATCGAAGCCTTCGCTTCCGAGCACGCCATGGTCAAGGTCGGTACCGTTATCGATCCGGACATGCGCGACGAACTGCACGTGACCGTTGTTGCGACCGGCCTGGGTGCGAAAATCGAGAAGCCTGTAAAGGTCATCGACAACACCGTCCATACCAGCCACGCCAGCCAGCAAGCTGCCGCTCCAGCGCCTTCGCGCCAGGAACTGCCGTCTGTGAACTATCGTGACCTGGATCGTCCGACCGTGATGCGCAACCAGGCTCAGGCCGGTGCTGCTGCATCCCGCAGCCCGAATCCGCAAGATGACCTGGACTACCTGGACATCCCGGCTTTCCTGCGTCGTCAGGCCGATTAATGGAATGTATCAGGGCTATGAAGGTGATTGGTGTTCAGCAAAGGTCTGGTCTGCTATTATCGCCAGCCTTTGTTGATACCAGTTCGCAATTTGCGCTGAAGCGGTCCAAGCCATGATTAAACAACGCACCCTGAAGAATATTATCCGTGCCACAGGTGTAGGTCTGCACTCCGGGGAGAAGGTATACCTGACCCTCAAGCCCGCACCTGTCGACACCGGCATCGTGTTTGTTCGTGCCGACCTGGACCCTGTGGTGCAGATACCTGCTCGCGCGGAAAATGTTGGCGAAACCACGATGTCGACCACGTTGGTCAACGGTGACGTCAAAGTGGACACGGTGGAGCACTTGCTCTCGGCCATGGCCGGTCTGGGCATCGATAACGCCTACGTCGAGCTCTCCGCGTCCGAAGTCCCGATCATGGATGGCAGCGCCGGACCCTTCGTATTCTTGATTCAATCTGCCGGCCTGGAAGAACAGGACGCAGCCAAGAAGTTCATTCGCATTCTGCGGGAAGTGACAGTAGAAGACGGCGACAAGCGCGCCACCTTCGTCCCGTTCGAAGGCTTTAAAGTGAGCTTTGAGATCGATTTCGATCACCCGGTATTCCGTGACCGCACCCAAAGTGCAAGCGTGGATTTTTCCAGCACTTCGTTCGTAAAAGAAGTCAGCCGCGCCCGTACCTTTGGTTTCATGAGTGACATCGAGTACCTGCGCAAGCACAACCTCGCACTCGGCGGCAGCGTTGAAAACGCCATTGTGGTCGACGCGGATGGTGTACTGAACGAAGACGGCCTTCGCTATGAAGACGAATTCGTGAAGCACAAGATCCTCGATGCAATCGGTGACCTCTACCTGCTGGGCAATAGCCTGATAGGCGAGTTCAAAGGCTTCAAGTCTGGCCACGCCCTGAACAACCAACTGCTGCGCAAGCTGATTGCACAGACAGATGCCTGGGAAGTCGTGACCTTCGAAGATGCCAGCACCGCACCGATCTCTTACATGCGTCCCGTCGCGGCGGTGTAAGTAACAACTCTCTTTCCTTTTGTTTTTAAAGGCCGCCTTCGGGTGGCCTTTTTTTTGATCGTTCCCACGCTCTGCGTGGTAACGCCTCCTGTGACGCTTCGCGTCACGGCTTTAAAGCGCCGGCATCAACAACGCGATTACGCCCGGTATGCTTGGCCTCATACAGCGCCTGGTCGGCGTTGAGCAGTAATTCCTCCAGCGTGGTGCGGCTGTTTTTGGTCCAGGTACTGAGGCCGATGCTGACGGTAATCGGCACCGTATCCCCGCTCACTCGCGGCAGGTGTTCGACACTGCTGCGGATATGTTCAGCAATCACGCGTGCACCCTGGCTGTCGGTATGCGGCAGCACCACTGCAAATTCTTCCCCGCCATAGCGAGCAGCGAGGTCGGCCGGGCGGCGGATATTGCCCTCGATCACCTGCGCCACCGTGCGCAGTGCCTCGTCGCCACCTTGATGGCCATGTCGGTCGTTGAACGCCTTGAAGTGGTCCACGTCAATCATCAGCACCGTCAACGGCTCGGCCGAACGCTGGGCGCGGTCCCATTCCAGGCGCAGTCGCTGGTCCAGGGTGCGGCGGTTGGCCAGGCCGGTGAGCGCGTCGGTGGCTGCCAGTTCTGACAGCACCTGTTCGGCACGGTGGCGCCTGCGCAGTTCCATGCAGAGCATCCAGGTCAGCCACAAAAGGCCGATGCACAAAATCCCGGTGGCGCCGCTGATCACCAGTGCTGCGCGCTTCCAGGGGGCGAATATGTCATTCGTGGACAGCCCCACGACGACGATCAGCGGTAAATCGCCCACCGTTGAGAAGGTATACAGGCGGTGCTCCTCATCCACACTGGAGGTGCCGCGAAAGTTGCCGTCGCGCTCGTGCAATATGCGCGCGACGTTGGGCCGCTGGCTGAGGTCCTTGTCGATCATGTCCCGTTCCAGCAACGGCTGCTGGGCCAGCAGGATGCCTTGTTGGTTGATCAGGTTGATGGTGCTGTCGCTGCCGATATTCAGGCTGCGGAACAGTTGCTGAAAGTACGACAGGCGCATGGTTGCCACGGCCACGCCGAGGAATCGCCCATCCGGCCCGGAAACCCGGCGGCTGAAAGCGATACGCCATTGGTCATCACACACGCAGCGCGCCATGAAGGGCCGGCTGATGAACAGCCCCAGGTCGGGATTCTGCCGATGGGCCTGGAAGTAGTCGCGGTCGGCGAAGTTGGCGGATTTGGGCGTCTGCAGGGCTGAGTCGGCGATCACGTTGCCATCCTTGTCCAGCAACAGGATGTCGCCTTTGTAGGGCGCCGCTTCCGAACGGTCGAACAGCACCAGGTGACGGATGCCGGCCGATACCCCAGCCAAATCAGTGCGTTCGGTGGCGGCGATCAGGCCTTTGATCGACAAGTCGTACAGCTCGACGTTGCGCAGCACGTCGGCGTCGATCAGTTGGGTGATGTTATTGGCCGTGCGCTGGGCCGCCTGCAACGTGTTGGCGTGTTCGCGAATCAGCAGCACCGCGACCACCAGCATGATCAGCAGCACCGTGACGCAACTGCCGATGATCAGCAGCAGCTCCGGACGGTGGGTGGGGCGGGGCGGGCGGGTAGTGCCTGGGCTCATCGGGCGTACTTCTGCTTCGAGGATGCCCTTAGCGTAGTTGCTGATAACGGCTTATGTGGCCTGGCTGTGAACGATGCGGTTGCGCCCGGAATGCTTGGCGTCATACAGCGCCCGATCGGCACTCAGCAGCAGCTCTTCCAGCGAGCCACGGCTGCGTTTGTCCCAGGTACTGAGCCCGACGCTGACGGTGACCGACAGCGCGTCGCCGTCCGCCGGTGGCAAGTGCTCCACCGCACTGCGGATATGTTCGGCGATGGTGCTCGCCCCCTCGCCGTCGGTATCCGGCAGGATCACCGCGAACTCTTCGCCGCCGTAGCGCGCGGCCAGGTCGGCGGGGCGACGAATATTGCTGCCGATGACCCGGGCCACGTTGCGCAAGGCCTCGTCGCCACCCTGGTGACCATGGCGGTCGTTGAAGGCCTTGAAGTGGTCGACATCAATCATCAGCAAGGCCAGTGGCTCGCCTGAGCGTTGCGCGCGCTCCCATTCCAGGCGCAGGCGCTGGTCGAGGGTGCGGCGGTTGGCCAGGCCGGTGAGGCCGTCGGTGGCCGCCAGTTCCGACAACACCTTCTCGGCGCGATAGCGGCGGCGCAGTTCCAGGCGCAGCATCCAGGTCAGCCACAACAGCCCCACACACAGCACGCCGGTGGCGCCACTGATCAGCAGGGCGGCGCGCTTCCAGGCGGCAAACACGTCATCGCTCGACAACGCCACCACCACAATCAGCGGCAGCGCGCCGACGCTGGTGAAGGTGTACAGCCGTTGCGCGCCACTGATGGCGGAGATGGCGCTGAAACTGCCGCTGCCTTCGCGCAGCATTCGCTTGAAGTTGGGCCGCGCGCTCAGGTCCTTGTTGATCATGTCTCTTTCGAGCAGCGGCTGCTGGGCCAACAGGATGCCGTCGTTATTCAGCAGGTTGATGCTGCTGCCGCTGCCGATGGTCAGGCTATTGAACAACTGGTCGAAATACGCCAGGCGCATGGTTGCCACCGCCACACCGGCAAACTCGCCATTGGGTCCGGGCACCCGGCGGCTGAAGGCGATGCGCCAGACTTGATCGCAGTCGCAACGAATCCTGAAGGGCCGACTGATGAACAGCCCGGCATCGGGGTTCTGCTGGTGGATCTGGAAATAGTCGCGATTGGCGAAATTACGTGGCGTGGGGGTCAGCGTGGAGGAGTCGGCGGTGACCGCGCCGGTTTTGTCCAGCAGCAGGACTTCGCCTTTGAAAGGGGCGGCCGTGGACTGGTCGAACTGCACCATATGCAGGACTTCGGCGGAAACCTGGGGCAGGTCATCGCGAGTGGTTGCGGTGATCAGGCCGTTCAGCGCCAGGTCGTAGAGCTCGACGTTGCGCAGCACATCGGCATTGATCAGTTGGGTGATATTGCTGGTGGAACGCTTGGCTGCCTGCAAGGCGCTGGCGTGTTCGCGGATCAGCAGTACGGCAACGATGACCACGATCAGCACGACAGTGAGGCCACTGCCCAGAATCAGCAAAAGCTCCGGGCGTGCAGGCAGGGTGAAGGCGCGGCGTTGACTCATGGGACTGGCTTCGGCACTCAAGATGCTGGCAGTTTAGTTCCATGCTGTGAAAAATAAGTCGTCGCCGCTAAAAGAAAGCCTGAAGGTTAAAAAACGTCAATCGGATAGTCGACGATCACGCGGTACTCATCCACGTCCCGGTCCACTGCCGCGTAGCCATTGCCGCCGCGATTGGTCGCCCATTGCAGGCGCACGGCCAGGTCCTTGGCCTTGCCGCCTTGCACCACGTACTTGAGGTCGATGTCCCGTTCCCAGTGCTTGGCGTTCTTGCCGTCGGCACTGTACCAGGATGAGTAACCACGGCTGTCCGGATCGACCGTGGTCAGGTCGGTCTTGCCGCTGATGTAAGACACTGCCGAGGTCAGGCCCGGCAGGCCCAGCCCGACGAAGTCATAGGCGTACTTGAGCTTCCACGAGCGCTCGTTGGGGCCGTTGAAGTCGGAGTATTGCTGGGAGTTGTCCAGGTAGATGCTGTCGCCCTGGCTGATGTAGTCGAACGGCGTGTTGCCGTTGACCCGCTGGTAGGCGGCGGTAACGCTGTGATTGCCCACGCCCACGGTGAAATGCAGGCTGTAGGTGTTGTTGTCGATGTTGCCCAGCAAGGCTTTGCCGGTCTCCTGGGTGTGGTAGTAGTGCAGGCCCGGGTTCAGGCTGACCAGCTCGTTCAACTGCCAGGTGTAGTCCAGGTCGTAGTAGTACTGGTTCCAGATGTCCTTGAGTTCGGACGCGTACAGGTTGCTGGTCAGCCCCGGCACGCCGCTGAAGGACACGCCGGCCCAGTCGAGGTGGCGGCTGTCTTCGCCATTGGGCAATGCGCCGTAGCTGGTGCCGATGCGGCGACGGCCGCTCTGGTTGTAGAGCTTGGTGAAGCTGGCCTGGCCGCCCTCGAACATCCAGCCGTCCAGGCTGTGGTTGGTCAGGCTCACGCCGCGGAAGGTCTGGGGTAGCATGCGGGTCATGCCGCCGGCAATCACCGGGTTGTTGAGGAACAGGTCGCCGGCTTTCAGTTCGGTGTCGAAGGCGCGCATTTTCAGGGTGGCGCCGGCGGTGGAGAACGAGCCGGGCGCTTTGCCGTTGCCGGAGCTTACCGGCAGGATGCTCGAGCCGTCGGTGCCGCCACCGCCGTCGAGCTTGAGGCCGAGCATGGCGTTGGCGTCCAGGCCGAAGCCGACGATGCCGGGGGTGTAGCCGGATTCGAAGATGCCGATGAAGCCCTGGCCCCATTCCTTGCTGTCATCGGTGTGAATGTCGCGACGGTCGCGGTTCATGTAGTAGTTGCGGGTGTTGATCTTGAAGCTGGAACCTTCGACGAAGCCGTCGGTGGCCGGGGTGTCTGCCGCGTGGGCAAGGGGAACGATCGTTGCAGCAATCGCGAGGAATAACGGGGTGAACGTCAGCGAGGTTTTCACCGGTGGAGCTCCTTTGGGTCAATCGAAACCGGCCAGTGTTGTTGGGGTTCCTGGCCTTTTTTCAGCGCAAAAAAAAGCCGCTGAACTCAGCGGCTTTAAGACAGATTCCCAGTGTAGAGCCCTGGAAATAAGTCGAGGGAAATCGGGGGAGAGCGGGTCGGTCTTAACCGCTGCGCTCATCGATGCGACAAATTAGCGCAGGTGAGCGGTGCGATACAGAGTGTAACAAGATAATGACTGTTGCCCAAATCGCAACAGTCTGGCTGTGGGGTGTGAGGGCCGGCCTGACAAGCCCTACCCAAGAATGTTAGCGTGCTTGCCATTCCCACGTAGTCGATGAGCCTGCCTTCCATGAAAAAGACCGTCCTCGCCTTCAGCCGCGTCACCCCGGAAATGATCGAACGCCTGCAACAGGATTTCGATGTCATCGCCCCCAACCCCAAGCAGGGCGACATCAACGCCCAGTTCAACGAAGCCTTGCCCCATGCCCACGGCCTGATCGGCGTAGGCCGCAAACTGGGCCGCGCGCAACTGGAAGGTGCGAGCAAACTGGAAGTGGTTTCCAGCGTGTCGGTGGGCTACGACAACTACGACCTGGCGTACTTCAATGAGCGCGGGATCATGCTCACCAACACCCCGGATGTGCTCACCGAAAGCACCGCCGACCTGGCCTTCGCCCTGCTGATGAGCAGCGCCCGCCGCGTCGCCGAACTGGACGCCTGGACCAAGGCCGGCCAGTGGAAAGCCAGCGTCGGCGCGCCGTTGTTTGGCTGTGATGTACACGGCAAGACCCTGGGTATCGTCGGCATGGGCAACATCGGCGCGGCCGTCGCGCGTCGGGGTCGCCTGGGTTTCAATATGCCGATTCTATACAGCGGTAACAGCCGCAAGACCGAACTGGAACAGGAACTCGGCGCGCAGTTTCGCAGCCTCGACCAGTTGCTGGCCGAAGCCGATTTCGTCTGCCTGGTGGTGCCACTGAGCGAGAAAACCCGCCACCTGATCAGCCATCGCGAGCTGGGCCTGATGAAATCCAGTGCGATCCTGGTGAACATCTCCCGTGGCCCGGTGGTGGATGAGCCGGCGCTGATCCAGGCCCTGCAAAACCAGACCATCCGTGGTGCCGGCCTGGATGTGTACGAGCAGGAGCCGCTGTCCGAGTCGCCGCTGTTCCAGCTGAGCAATGCGGTGACCCTGCCGCACATCGGCTCGGCCACCAACGAGACCCGCGAAGCCATGGCCAACCGCGCCCTGGAAAACCTGCGCAGCGCCTTGCTGGGCGAGCGTCCGCAGGATCTGGTAAACCCGCAGGTGTGGAAGGGCTGACGACTGCTTGTTGTAGGAGCGAGCTTGCTCGCGAAAAGCGTCAACGATAACGCGGGCATCCTGGATAAACACAGCGCCCTCAGGTTTTTCGCGAGCAAGCTCGCTCCTACAGTTTTTCGCGTGCAAGTCGATAACGGTCTATAGATCGTCATCCCTGATCCACAGAAGGTTTTTATGTCCACCACCAAAGCCCGCGCAGATTCACTCTCGCTTCTGCTCTTTACCTTGCGCAGCGGCAAGCTGATGGCGATCAACCTGCTGAAAGTCAGTGAAATCATTCCCTGCCCGCCGCTGACCAAGCTGCCGGAGTCGCACCCCCACGTCAAAGGCATCGCCACCTTGCGCGGCACCGCGTTGTCGGTGATCGACCTGAGCCGCGCCCTGGGGGAAATGCCCCTGCAAGACCCGGACGGCGGCTGCCTGATCGTCACCGACGTGAGCCGTTCCAAGCAGGGCCTGCATGTGCAGGCGGTGAGCAAGATCGTGCACTGCCTGACCACCGACATTCGCCCGCCGCCGTTTGGTTCCGGCGGTACGCGTTCGTTTATCACCGGGGTGACCCAGGTCGAAGGCGCCCTGGTGCAAGTGCTGGACATCGAAAAAGTCATCCACGGCATCGCCCCGGCGCAGATCGAAGCGGCGCCCACCGACCTCACCATGGAAGAAGCCGAAGTGCTGGGCAACGCCCGAATCCTGGTGGTGGACGACAGCCAGGTAGCGCTGCAGCAGTCGGTGCACACCCTGCGCAACCTCGGCCTCACCTGCCACACCGCCCGCAGCGCCAAGGAAGCCATTGACCGTTTGCTGGAGCTGCAAGGCACCGTCGAGCAAATCAACGTGGTGGTCTCGGACATCGAAATGTCCGAAATGGACGGCTACGCCTTTACCCGAACCCTGCGGGAAACCCCGGACTTCCAGGACCTTTATGTGCTGCTGCACACCTCCCTGGACAGTGCGATGAACGGCGAAAAAGCCCGCCTGGCCGGCGCCAATGCGGTACTCACCAAGTTTTCTTCGCCGGAACTGACCAAGTGCCTGGTGGTAGCCGCCCAGACCGTGGCGCAACAGGGCCTGTGACCGGTGGGTGAATATTTCCAGCTGCTGCGCCGCGACCTCACCGGCAGCCTGCCCGCCCCGCAGTGGCCGGCGGATATCCAGCTGGATCATTACCGCGAAGCCATGGCCCCGGCGATCCATGCGGTATTGAGCCTGGCCCAGGAACAAGGCGGCGGACGGGTCGGCTCCCTTGAGCACTGGCGCCAGCAGTTCGTTACCGATGCCGAGTTCGACCCCAAACTGTGCCTGGTGGCGAGTAACGCCAGCGGCATCCTGGGTGTGTCCCAATGCTGGACCAGCGCCTACATCAAGAACCTGGCCATTCACCCCTGTGCCCAGGGCATGGGGTTGGGCCGTGCGTTATTGCTGCACACCTTCCAGGTGTTCAAGCAACGCGGCGAAGCGTTTGTCGACCTCAAGGTGCTGGAGTCCAACTTGCGGGCACGGCAGCTGTATGAACGTGCGGGCATGGTGTTTGTGCTTCGCGACCTTGTCCCCGAGGACTGACGGCGCTGGCGCATAACTTGCTTTGCACAGAGGCAGAACGGTGAACAGAGGCAAAAAACCGCCACCGTTCATGAGTGCCTTCTGACCTTGCCTGGTGACAGACCCTCCATGAATACCCATTTTTCCTGCGTCGGTTGCGGCAAATGCTGCACCGACCACCATGTGCCCTTGACCCTCGAAGAAGCCCGCAGCTGGGCGGCTGACGGCGGTAATGTCATCGTGCTGGTGGAAGGTTTCCTGGGCAGTGGCCTGGGGCTGCCCGAGTTGCAACGTGACCACGCACAACGCCGTTCCGCCATCGTGCCCAGCGGCAATACCGAGGCGTATGTGGCAATCACCTTTGCCGCCTATAACGCCGGGCGCTGCCGGAATCTTGACGAAGACGACCGTTGCCGCATTTACGAGCGGCGGCCGTTGGTGTGCCGCATCTACCCGATGGAGATCAATCCGCACATCCCGTTGAACCCGGGCGCCAAGGACTGCCCGCCGGAATCCTGGGAGCAGGGGCCGGCGCTGATCGTGGGGGGCGAGTTGATGGATAAGGAGCTGGCCGAGTTGATCCGCCGCTCACGCCAGGCTGACCGCGATGATATCCAGGCCAAGGAAGCCGTGTGCGGGTTGCTGGGCATCCATACCACGGCGCTCAAGGGCGATGGGTTTACCGCGTACTTGCCCGACATGGGCCTGTTTGCCCAGGCGATCGAGTTGGCGACGCAAGAAGTCGTGCAGGCCAATGAGTGGGTGTTTCATGTGTCCGGGATGGACATTGCCGAGCAACTGCTGGATGCCGGCGCCCGGATTGCCACCGAGGTGCCGGCGAACTACGCCTTCATTTCATTGCGGGCGGCTTAAGCGCTAGCGCCGCTTGCCCCAGAATTCCTCCGCCAACCGCCGCAAGTCATCCGCCAGCCCCGCCACGTCCCCTGAGCTGAGCTGGCTCTGCTGGCCAGCGCTGACCGTCACTTCCCCGGCATTGCGAATGCCGATGATGTTGCGGTTGATGTCCTCGCTCACCGCACTCTGTTCTTCCACCGCCGCCGCGATCTGCTGGCTCATGGCGGTAATTCGGGTCACTCGCTGGCTGATCCCATCCAGTGCGGCAGCGGCGCGCTGGGCCTGATCGACGCTGGCCTCCACATGCTGGCTGCTTTGCGCCATCGCCTGCACCGCATCCCGGGCGCCGCCTTGCAGGGTGCTGATCATGTGCTGGATCTCATTGGTCGAATCCTGCGTACGCTGGGCCAGGCCTCGTACCTCATCGGCCACCACGGCAAACCCGCGTCCTTGCTCCCCGGCCCGCGCCGCTTCGATGGCGGCATTCAGCGCCAGCAGGTTGGTCTGTTCGGCAATCGCCCGGATCACTTCCAGCACCCCGGAAATATCGCCGCTGTGGCTTTCCAGTTGATGGATCACTGCGGTGACCCGCGCCAGTTCCTCGGACAAACGCAGCACCGCGTCGCGGCTTTCATCCACCCGTTGATGGCCCTCGCGGGTTTCGCTGCCGGCCTGGTCAGCGGCCCTGGACGCCTGCAGCGCGTGCTCGGCGACTTGCGCCACGCTGGCGGCCATTTGATTGATCGCAGCGGCGACCTGATCCGTCTGGGTCTGTTGGCCGAGGCTGCTGGTGTGGCTGCTGTCCAGTTGTTGCACCAGCGCCGCGGCATGGCCGGACAGACGTTGCGACGCATCGCCAATCCGGCCGACCACTGCGCCCACCTGGGCCTCCAGCATCTGCATGGCAAACTCGATACGCCCGAACTCGTCCTTGCGCCCGGTGTAGATCGCCTGGCTCAGCGGGTTATCGGCAATCAGCCGTGCCCGCTGGTTCAACTGTGCCAGGGGCCGTAACAAGCCATGCACACCCGCTACCCCCACGGCGCAGGCCGCCGTTCCCGCCAGCAGTTGCCAGGTCAGCGGATAAGTCGCCAGCCCAAGGCCCAATGCCCAGGTTGCGGCGCAAGCCCCCAGGACCCATGCCGACAGCTTGAAGGTCATGCCCACCACGGGCCGTGCTCGCCGAGTGCCGGCACGCAGGCGGGCATAGGCCCGTTCGGCCCGATGCACCCGCCGTGCATCGGGCTTGGTGCGCACCGATTGATACTCCACCGTCACGCCGTCCCGGGTGACCGGCGTGGCATAGGCACTGACCCAATAGTGATCGCCGTTCTTGCAGCGATTTTTCACCATACCCATCCACGAGCGACCGCTTCTCAATACCTGCCACATGTGCGCAAACGCCGCGGCCGGCATGTCCGGGTGACGCAGCAGGTTGTGCGGCGTGCCCAGCAACTCCTCGCGGGTGTAGCCGCTGATATCGATGAAGTCCTGGTTGGCGTAGGTAATTGCGCTGGTCAGGTCGGTGGTCGAGAGGATATTGGCGTCGGGGGCAAAATCCACATTTCGACCGGTGACCGGCAGATTGATCTTCATGGAAAAGCGCGCTCGTGATTGTTGGAGGAGTCGGCAGGGCGTCGACTCTAAGCGCACCGGTTGGGCAAATACTGATCCAGCTCATGTTCCGCGCAATTAATTGGCCATTACGGTCTGGAGAGCGGCGCGTCCAGCCGGTAGGGCTCGATGATGCGTTGGTATTCGCCGCTCTGCTTCAGTTGCTCGAGGGCGTGATTGAGGGCGCTGCGCAAGGCGGTGTCGGGCTTGCGCAGTGCGATCGCCACGCCGTTACCCAGCAGTTCGGTGGAGACGTGAGGGCCGAGGAAGTCGAAAACCTGACCATCAGCGGTGTCGAGCAGCGCCTCACGGATTTCCACGGTGCCTTGCAATGTTGCATCGATGTCGCCTGCCAGCAGGCTGCGGATCAACTCGTCATTGCGCCAGAATGCCTTGACGATGACCCCCTTGGGCGCCCACTTCGACAGGGCGAAGGCTTCGCGGTTGCTGCCCACCAGAACGCCCACGCGCTTGCCCTTCAGTGACCGTGGGGTCGGCTTCAACCCCGATGTCTTGCGGGCCACCAGGCGCGTGGTGATCGGATAAAGGTTATCGGTGAAATTCACCCGCTGGCGCCGTTTCAGTGTAGGGGCCATGCCCATGATCGCGTCGAATTGCCTGGCTTCAAGGGCGGGGAAGTTTTCCACAAGGACCTGGTCGACCCAGGTACACCGCACATTGAGCTGTATGCACAGGGCATTGCCCAGCTCGATGTTCAGCCCTGCAAGCTGGCCATGTTGATTGCGGCTTTGGAAGGGTGGGAATTGCGCAGCAACGGCGAAACGAATTTCATGCCGTGGTTGACCGCTGGCCGCAGTGGTGGAGAAAACGCTGGCCATCAGCGACAACAACAGCACGACACAGGTGCGTATCAGAACCACAGGGGACGTCCTTTTCCAGAAAACCAGCTTTACCACGTCCAGCCCCGAGCGAAAGAGTCGGGGCAAGCGGGTGTCATGCAAGCTTTCAAGAATTGGCCGCAGGCCTACAAGGCGAAACGTCAGTAACTGTTGTAGGCATAAATCTCCATTGCGGAGGATTTATTACCGGTCAGCGCTTGCCCATCGAGCGACGGGTGCCGGGAGGCGCCATGCCCGGGCTCTTGGTGTGGCCGTTCTTGGCGCCGTTTTTGTACCACGGCTGGCTGGCGTTTTTCGCCCCGGCCAGTTCGCCCGGCTTGAACGGAAACTTGAACGCCGGGATCTCGGCCTTGGTTTCGCCTTCGACGCTGTCAGGGTTGGCCTGTTGGTCGATGTCGACCGCTTCAACAGCGGGTTGTGTCGGGGAATTCATGGTGGCTCCGGGGAGTACTGAAAATGACGCGGGCCCGACTTGCAGGCCACACCGCCGCGCAGTATACCTGCGCGCCTCGGATCTTTAACCACTGCTCGTACGAATGGTCGGACTTTACTGACGGCGCTGTCAGTTAGCAGTCACTTTGCTGACCCGGTTGGCGGGCTATAAAGAGCCTTCATTCTTCCGATCCTTTGCCCTGGCGCCTCACCCCATGCACATTCAACGAAAACCTGCCTTGATCGTGGGCGTCCTTGTGGTACTGGCCGTGGTTGCCTGGGTGGTGACCCGCCCGGCCAAGACCAAACTGACCGCATCGTCGGCGATCCCGGTGCGGGTGATCAGCGTCAAACAGCAGGACATCCCGCGGTTTGTCAGCGGCATCGGCTCGGTGCTGTCGTTGCACAGCGTGGTGATTCGCCCGCAGATCGACGGCATCCTTACCAAATTGCTGGTCAAGGAAGGTCAACTGGTGAAGGCCGGCGACCTGCTGGCGACCATTGATGACCGCTCGATCCGCGCCAGCCTGGACCAGGCCAAGGCGCAGCTCGGGGAAAGCCAGGCGCAACTGCAAGTCGCGCTGGTCAACCTCAAGCGCTACAAGGAACTGAGCATCGACGACGGCGTGTCCAAGCAGACCTATGACCAGCAACAAGCCCTGGTCAACCAGCTCAAGGCCACGGCCCAAGGCAACCAGGCCGCGATTGATTCGGCCCAGGTGCAGCTTTCCTACACCCAGATTCGCTCGCCGGTTACCGGTCGCGTCGGGATTCGCACAGTGGATGAAGGCAACTTCCTGCGCATGAGCGACACCCAGGGCTTGTTCTCCGTGACCCAGATCGACCCGATTGCCGTCGAGTTCTCCCTGCCGCAACAGATGCTTCCGACCCTGCAAGGCCTGATCGCCGCGCAACTGCCCGCCGACGTCAACGCCTACATGGGCGCCGACACCGACGGCCAGACCGGCGACCTGCTGGGGGAGGGCCGCCTGAGCCTGATCGACAACCAGATCAGCGGCACCACCGGCACCATCCGCGCCAAGGCCGAGTTCAGCAACGGCGCGCAAAAACTCTGGCCGGGGCAGTTGGTGACGATCCGCATCCAGACCGCCCTGCACAAAAATGCCCTGGTGGTGCCGCCTACCGTGGTGCAACGCGGCCTGGATTCGCACTTCGTGTACCGGCTCAAGGGTGACAAGGTAGAGGTGGTGCCGGTGCAGGTGCTGTACCAGAACAGCGACATGAACATCCTCCAGGGTGTGCAGGCCGGCGATGTGCTGGTCAGCGACGGCCAGTCACGGCTCAAGGCGGGCGCCCAGGTCGATGTGCTCAAGGAGCCGCCGCAGGTGATCCAGACCGTTGATGCCAAGGTGCAGCCATGAGTGGCAGTCGTTCGCCGTCGGCCTGGTGCGTCGACCACCCGGTCGCCACCTTGCTGCTGACCTTCGCTTTGGTATTGCTCGGGATGATTGCCTTTCCACGCCTGGCCATCGCCCCACTGCCGGAAGCGGAATTTCCGACGATCCAGGTCAGCGCCACGCTGCCCGGCGCCAGTCCGGACACGATGGCCTCATCCGTGGCAACGCCGCTGGAGGTGCAATTCAGCGCCATCCCCGGCATGACCCAGATGACCTCCAGCAGTGCCTTGGGCTCCAGCCTGCTGACCCTGCAATTCACCCTCACCAAGAGCATCGACACCGCCGCCCAGGAAGTGCAGGCGGCGATCAACACCGCGTCCGGCAAACTGCCCAGCGACATGCCGAGCCTGCCGACCTGGAAGAAGGTCAACCCGGCGGACAGCCCGGTGCTGATCCTCAGCGTCAGCTCCGACAGCATGCCCAGCACCGAGCTGAGCGACTACGTGGAAACCCTGCTGGCCCGGCAGATCAGCCAGATCGACGGGGTCGGCCAGATCAACATTACCGGCCAGCAACGCCCGGCCATCCGGGTGCAGGCGTCGGCCGATAAACTCGCGGCCATCGGCCTGACCCTGGCGGACGTGCGCCTGGCGATCCAGCAATCGAGCCTGAACCTGGCCAAGGGCGCGATCTACGGCGAGAACAGCGTGTCGACCCTCTCGACCAACGACCAGTTGTTCCACCCCGAGGATTACGCCCAACTGATCGTGTCCTACAAGGACGGGGCACCTGTACAGCTGCGGGATATCGCCAAAGTCATCAACGGCTCGGAAAACGCCTACGTGCAGGCCTGGTCCGGCGACACCCCAGGCGTCAACCTGGTGATCTCCCGCCAGCCCGGCGCGAATATCGTCGAGACCGTGGACCGCATTCAAGCCGAACTGCCGCGCCTGCAAGCCATGCTGCCGGCCTCGGTGCAGGTCAGCGTGTTGACCGACCGCACCAAGACCATCCGCGCGTCCCTGCATGAAGTGGAAGTGACCCTGCTGATCGCCATCCTGCTGGTGGTGGCGGTGATGGCGCTGTTCCTGCGCCAGCTGTCGGCCACGTTGATCGTGTCCAGCGTGCTCGGCGTGTCGCTGGTGGCCAGTTTTGCCCTGATGTACCTGATGGGCTTCAGCCTGAACAACCTGACCCTGGTGGCGATCGTGATCGCCGTGGGGTTTGTGGTGGACGATGCGATCGTGGTGGTGGAGAACATTCACCGCCACCTGGAAGCGGGCCTCGACAAGCGCGAAGCCGCGATCAAGGGCGCGGGTGAAATCGGTTTTACCGTGGTCTCCATCAGCTTCTCGCTGGTGGCGGCGTTTATCCCGTTGCTGTTCATGGGCGGTGTCGTGGGGCGGTTGTTCAAGGAGTTTGCACTGACAGCCACCTCCACCATCCTGATTTCGGTGGTGGTCTCGCTGACCCTGGCGCCGACCCTGGCCGCGTTGTTCATGCGCGCACCAACCCATCATGCCCACGACAAACCCGGTTTCAGCGAACGCCTGCTGGCCGGCTATGCGCGCAATCTGCGCCGCGCCCTGGCCCATCAACGCACCATGGCCGCGATCTTCATGGTGACCCTGGCCCTGGCCGTGGTCGGCTACGTGTTTATCCCCAAGGGTTTCTTTCCGGTACAAGACACCGGCTTCGTCCTCGGCACCAGCGAAGCGGCGGCCGACGTGTCGTTCCCGGACATGGTCGCCAAGCACAAGGCAATCGCCGAGATCGTCAAGGATGACCCGGCGGTGGAAGCGTTCTCCCATTCGGTGGGTGTGACCGGCAGCAACCAGACCATCGCCAACGGCCGGTTCTGGATTGCCTTGAAAGATCGCGGGGATCGCGACGTGTCGGCCAGCCAGTTTATCGACCGGATCCGCCCGAAACTGGCGAAAGTGCCGGGCATCGTCCTGTACCTGCGGGCCGGCCAGGACATCAACTTGAGCTCCGGCCCCAGCCGCGCCCAGTACCAGTACGTGCTCAAGAGCAATGATGGCCCGACCCTGAATACCTGGACCCAGCGCCTCACCGAAAAACTGCGGGCCAACCCGGCGTTCCGCGACCTGTCTAACGACTTGCAGCTGGGCGGCAGCATCACCCACATCAGCATCGACCGTCAGGCCGCCGCGCGGTTTGGCCTCACCGCCACCGATGTGGACCAGGCACTGTACGACGCCTTCGGCCAGCGCCAGATCAACGAATTCCAGACCGAGATCAACCAGTACCAGGTGGTGCTGGAACTGGACACCCAGCAACGCGGCAAGGCCGAAAGCCTGAACTACTTCTACCTGCGCTCGCCGCTGACCAACGAGATGGTGCCGCTGTCGGCGGTGGCCAAGGTCGACCCGCCTACCGTAGGGCCATTGTCCATCAGCCATGACGGCATGTTCCCGGCGGCCAACCTGTCGTTCAACCTGGCGCCGGGCGTCGCGTTGGGCGATGCGGTGATCCTGCTCAACCAGGCGAAGAATGAAATCGGCATGCCGACTACCATCATCGGCAACTTCCAGGGCGCGGCCCAGGCGTTCCAGAGTTCGTTGGCCAGCCAGCCCTGGCTTATCCTCGCGGCACTGGTGGCGGTCTACATTATCCTGGGTGTGCTGTACGAGAGCTTCGTGCACCCGCTGACGATCATCTCCACCTTGCCATCGGCGGGGTTGGGGGCGCTGATCATGTTGTCACTGATGGGCCAGGACTTTTCGATCATGGCGTTGATCGGCCTGGTGCTGCTGATCGGGATCGTGAAGAAGAACGGTATCCTGATGATCGACTTCGCCCTGGACGCCCAGCGCGTACGCGGCCTGCCGCCCGAGGAAGCGATTTATGAGGCGTGTGTCACGCGGTTCCGGCCGATCATCATGACCACCCTGGCCGCCCTGCTGGGTGCGGTGCCGCTGATGCTGGGCTCCGGCCCCGGCGCGGAAATGCGCCAGCCGCTGGGTATCGCTGTGGTGGGCGGGTTGCTGGTGAGCCAGGCGCTGACGCTGTTCACCACACCGGTCATATACTTGTACCTCGAGAAGTTTTTCCACAGACCCAAACCAGCTCCCCAGCTGGCAATCACACACTGAGGCTGAGGCCCCGTCCTGGAACAAAAGGCTCATGCGTGTACTGATTATTGAAGACGAAGAAAAAACCGCCGACTACCTGCACCGCGGCCTGACGGAGCAAGGCTATACCGTCGACGTCGCCCGTGAAGGCGTCGAAGGGTTGCACCTGGCCCTGGAGAACGATTACGCGGTCATCGTGCTCGACGTGATGCTGCCCGGCCTGGATGGCTTTGGTGTATTGCGCGCGCTGCGGGCGCGCAAGCAGACGCCGGTGATCATGCTCACCGCCCGCGAGCGCGTGGAAGACCGTATTCGCGGCCTGCGCGAAGGCGCGGATGATTACCTCGGCAAGCCGTTCTCGTTCCTCGAACTGGTGGCGCGCCTGCAAGCCCTTACCCGTCGCAGTGGCGGGCATGAGCCGGTGCAGGTGACCATCGCCGACCTGTGGATCGACCTGATCAGCCGCAAGGCCAGTCGCAACGGCGTTCGCCTGGACCTGACCGCCAAGGAGTTCTCGCTGCTCAGCGTATTGGCCCGGCGCCAGGGTGAAATCCTGTCCAAGACCTCGATTGCGGAAATGGTCTGGGACATCAATTTCGACAGCGACGCCAACGTGGTGGAAGTGGCGATCAAACGCCTGCGGGCCAAGCTCGACGGGCCGTTCGAACAGAAACTGCTGCACACTATCCGTGGCATGGGTTACGTGCTGGAGAACCGCAGTGTCGGCTAACTCCATCGCCCTGCGCCTGAGCGGCATGTTCACCCTGGTGGCGCTGCTGATCTTCCTGTTGATCGGCGGCGCGCTGTACCAGCAGGTGGACAAAGGCCTGGGCCTGCTGCCCGGGGCCGAGCTGGATGCGCGCTACAGCGTGCTGGAGTCTTCGGTCAATCGCTTCGGTACGCCGGACCATTGGGCGAAGATCACCGCCAAGCTCAAGTTGTTGGGAGAGGAAGACAAGCGCATTCGCTTCTGGGTGGTGAGCAGCGACCCGACCTACGAATACGGCAACCCGGACGCGCAGATTCGCGCCTTCGCCGCCGGCCCGACCGGCAAGCGCGACTTGCGCCTGCCGGGCCATGCCTACCCGTTCAAAGTATTGGTCAGCCAGTTTCCAGCCAAGGAGCAGCGCCCGCCGCTGCGTTTCCTGATCGCGGTCGACACCGAGAACTTCCGCGCCACCCAGCATCAACTGCTGGTGGCGCTGATCGGCCTGGCGTTTGTCGGCGTGCTGCTGGCCTCGCTGCTGGGGTTCTGGGTGGCGCGCATCGGTCTCAAGCCGCTGATCAAGCTGTCGGACGAGGCGCAGAAACTTGCACCGCCGAAACTCTCCGGGCGCCTGCAATTGTCGCCATTGCCGCCGGAGCTGAAGCAGTTCGTCAACTCCTTCAACTCGACCCTCGACCGGGTGGAGCAGGCCTATTCGCGCCTGGAGTCATTCAACGCCGATGTGGCCCATGAGCTGCGCTCGCCGCTGACCAACCTGATCGGCCAGACCCAGGTGGCGCTGACCCGTGGGCGTTCGGCCGAGCATTATTTCGAGGTGCTGCAATCGAACCTCGAAGAGCTGGAACGGCTGCGCTCGATCATCAATGACATGCTGTTCCTGGCCAGTGCCGACCAGGGCAGCAAGGCCACCAAGCTGATCACCAGTTCGCTGGCGGATGAAGTGGCGACCACCCTGGACTACCTGGACTTTATCCTCGAGGACGCCCAGGTGCAGGTGCGTGTGACCGGCGATGCCCAGGTGCAGATCGAGAAGGCGCACTTGCGCCGGGCGTTGATCAACCTGTTGAGCAATGCGGTGCAGCATACGGCGCCTGGCCAGGTGATCGAGGTGAAGATCGAAGTGCTGGAGGACTACGTGGCGATCGGGGTGACCAACCCGGGCGATGAGATTGCCAGCGAGCATCTGCCCCGGTTGTTCGAGCGGTTCTATCGGGTGGACGCGTCCCGCAGCAATAGTGGGGCGAATCACGGGTTGGGACTGGCGATCGTCAAGGCGATCGCGTTGATGCACGGCGGAGATGTGTTTGTGCGCAGCGAGGGCGGCGGCAACACCTTTGGCATTACGCTGCCGGTGTAGCGGCTGCCCCCCCTCAGTTACTCAGTCGTACCCCGCCCAAACTGCCACTTAGCTCATAGGCCGCCAGTTCCGCCTGATGCGCGGCCATGATTTCCGGCAGGGAGCTGCGCAGGTATTCCACCCACGTCTTGATCTTCGCATCCAGGTATTGGCGCGACGGGTAGATGGCGTACAGGTTGAGCTCCTGGGAGCGGTAGTTGGGCATCACCCGCACCAGGGTGCCGTTGCGCAGCCCTTCTATCGCCGCATACACCGGCAACAGGCCAACGCCCATGCCGCTGGTGATCGCGGTCTTCATCGCATCGGCCGAGTTCACCAGGAACGGTGAGCTGTTGATCGCCACACTTTCCTGGCCTTCCGGGCCATTGAACGACCATTTATCCAGCTGAATCACCGGGCTGACCAGGCGCAGGCACGCGTGGTTGAGCAGGTCGCTGGGCCGTTGCGCGCAGCCGTTGGCCTTGACGTAGGCCGGCGAGGCACAGGCGATGCTGTAAGTTATCCCCAGGCGCTGCGAGACAAACCCCGAATCCGGCAACTCGCTGGCGAGCACGATGGACACGTCGTAACCCTCATCCAGCAGGTCCGGCACGCGGTTGGCCATGGTCAGGTCAAAGGTCACGTCCGGGTGGGTGCGGCGGTAGCGGGCAATCGCATCGATCACGAAGTGCTGGCCGATGCCGGTCATGGTGTGCACCTTCAACTGCCCGGCAGGGCGGGCGTGGGCATCGCTGGCTTCGGCTTCCGCTTCCTCGACATACGCCAGGATCTGCTCGCAACGCAGCAAATAGCGCTTGCCGGCCTCGGTCAGGGCGATGCGGCGGGTGGTGCGGTTGAGCAAACGGGTTTGCAGATGGGCCTCAAGGTTGGAGACCGCGCGCGAGACGTTGGCCGTGGTGGTATCCAGTTGCACGGCGGCGGCGGTGAAGCTGCCGGCTTCGGCCACACAACTGAAGGCGCGCATGTTTTGCAAGGTGTCCATTAAGGTGCTCTCAGGGGAGATGGCAAATTGTGACACGAAGTTGCAGGATCCAGTGATCCCTACGAACGGATTATCGCCTGAACGGTAACAAAGATTCACAAGAATCCCACCTTATCGCCATCCGGCCCGCCCCTTAGAATTGCGCCACCTTCCCCGCAACACCCTCTCAGGAATTCGCAGCAGTGCCGCGTCGCATCAGCAGAGAGCTGAAGACTCTCAGTGTTTGGGCCTTATCGTTAGCAATCAGCGGCTGCATCGGAACCGGAGGAATTGCCCCTCAAGGCCAGTCACTCGTCGCCAATTCATTGGCCACCGACGAGGCGATCAAAAGCGCTGCCCAGGACGCCCACTGGCCCACCGCGCAATGGTGGCAAGCCTACGGCGACCCGCAACTCAACCACTGGATCGACCTCGCCGTGCAAGGCAGCCCGAGCATGGCCATGGCCGCTGCACGTGTGCGTGAAGCCCGGGCCATGGCCGGGATCGCCGAGTCGGCCGAGTCGTTGCAGATCAATGGTGATGCCACGCTCAAGCGCCATAACTGGCCGAGCGACCAATTCTACGGCCCAGGCGCGCTGGACAATTCCACCACCTGGGACAACAACGCGTCCCTGGGCTTGAGCTATGCCCTCGACCTCTGGGGCCGCGAAAGCAACGCCACCGAGCGCGCCGTGGACATGGCCCACATGAGCGCCGCCGAAGCGCGCCAGGCGCAGCTCGAATTGCAGAACAACGTGGTGCGCGCCTATATCCAGCTGTCGTTGCACTTCGCCCAGCGCGATATCGTGGCCGCCACCCTGGCCCAGCAACAACAGATTCTCGACCTGGCGCAAAAGCGTTTGAATGGTGGGATCGGCACCCACTTCGAAGTCAGCCAGGCTGAGACGCCGCTTCCGGAAACCCATCGCCAGCTGGACGCCCTGGATGAACAGATCGCCCTGAGTCGCAACCAGTTGGCCGCGCTGGCGGGCAAAGGGCCGGGGGCGGGCGCGCAGTTGCAGCGGCCCACCTTGTCCCTGGCCGCACCGCTGAAACTGCCGTCGAGCTTGCCCGCCGAACTGCTCGGTCAGCGCCCGGACGTGGTCGCCAGCCGCTGGCAAGTGGCGGCCCAGGCCCGTGGCATTGATGTGGCCCACGCAGGTTTCTACCCCAACGTCGACCTGGTGGGCAGCCTCGGCTACGTCGCCACCGGCGGCGGAATGCTGAGTTTCCTGACCGGCAAGAAACTCAACTACACCGCCGGCCCTGCCATCAGCCTGCCGATCTTCGACGGTGGCCGCCTGCGCTCGCAACTGGGTGAAGCCAGCGCCGGCTACGACATCGCCGTCGCGCACTACAACCAGACCCTGGTCAACGCGCTCAAGGGCATCAGCGACCAGTTGATCCGCCGCGAGTCGATGGACAAGCAGCAAGCCTTTGCCGCCGAATCCGTGGCCTCGGCGCAGAAAACCTATGACATCGCGATGATCGCCTACCAGCGCGGCCTCACCGACTACCTCAACGTGCTGAATGCCCAGAGCCTGTTGTTCCGCCAGCAGCAGGTGCAGCAGCAGGTCCAGGCTGCACGCCTGAGTGCCCACGCCGAACTGGTGACCGCGTTGGGCGGTGGCCTCGGTGCCGGCAGCGATGTGCCTCAGGACAGCCAGACCTTACCGAGCAAGACCCCGGCGGCCCTCGCCGTGTTTGATCACTGAGTAGGATGCGATGACTCCCTTGCCTGCACCGCTGCGCTGGTTGCACTCGCTTGAGTGGCGCCGTGGTTTCTTCGATTGGGCACGCAGTGATGGCGTGACCTGGGTCTATATCTTCAAGGTGCTGATCGCGGCCTTCCTGACGTTGTGGCTGGCCATGCGCCTGGAATTGCCGCAACCGCGTACCGCGATGATCACGGTGTTTATCGTGATGCAGCCGCAAAGCGGCCAGGTGTTCGCCAAGAGTTTCTACCGCTTCCTGGGCACCCTGGCGGGCTCGGCGGTGATGGTGTTCCTGATCGCGTTGTTTGCGCAGAACACTGAACTGTTCCTCGGTTCGCTGGCGATCTGGGTCGGCATCTGCACTGCTGGCGCGACCCGCAATCGCAACTTTCGCGCCTACGGTTTTGTGCTGGCCGGCTACACCGCGGCGATGGTTGGCTTGCCGGCCCTGGCCCATCCCGACGGCGCGTTTATGGCGGCGGTGTGGCGAGTCCTGGAAATCTCGTTGGGGATTGTCTGCTCCACGCTGGTCAGCGCCGCGATCCTGCCGCAAACCTCCAGCGCTGCGATGCGCAACGCCCTGTACCAGCGCTTCGGTGTGTTCGCGCTGTTCGTCACCGACGGCCTGCGCGGTCGCAGCGAGCGCGAAGGCTTTGAACGCAGCAACGTGCGCTTTATCGCCGAAGCCGTGGGCCTGGAAGGGCTGCGCAGCATCACCGTGTTCGAAGACCCGCACATGCGTCGGCGCAATGGCCGGCTGACGCGCTTGAACAGCGAGTTCATGGGCATCACCACGCGCTTCAACGCCTTGCACCAATTGCTCGAGCGCCTGCGCAGCCAGGAGGCCGATCACGTGGTGGCTGCCATCAAGCCGGGCCTGCAAGACCTGGCGGAACTGCTCGACGGTTTTTCCGGCCGTGCGCTCACCAGCCCCGATGCGGCGCGCCTGGCCAATCAGTTGAACGCCTACAAGGAAGGCCTGCCCGCCAAGGTGCGCAGCCTGCGCACCCGCTTCCAGGAAAGCGCCCCCAGCGACGCCGAACTGTTGGACTTTCACACCGCCTATGAGCTGCTGTACCGCTTCGTCGACGACTTGCACAACTACGCCCAGACCCACGCCTCCCTGGCGGATCACAGCCACGAGCGCGAACACTGGGACGAACCCTACACCCCAAAAACCAACTGGCTGGCCTGCGCCGCCTCGGGGATTCGCGCCTCGTTTATCCTGATCGTGCTCGGCAGTTACTGGGTGGCCACGGCCTGGCCCAGTGGCGCCACCATGACCCTGATCGCCGCGGCGACGGTGGGTTTGTCGGCCGCCACCCCCAACCCCAAGCGCATGGCCTTTCAAATGGCTTGCGGTACCTTGATCGGGGCGCTGGTGGGCTTTGTCGAAATGTTCTTCGTGTTTCCCTGGATCGACGGTTTCCCGTTGCTGTGCGTGATGCTCGCGCCGGTGATCATCTTCGGTTCGTTCCTGGCTTCACGCCCGCAGTACGCGGGAGTCGGCGTCGGGTTGCTGATCTTCTTCAGCACCGGCTCGGTGCCGGACAACCTCACGATCTACAACCCCTACACCTTCATCAACGACTACATCGCCATGGTCATCGGCATGCTGGTGTGTGCGGCGGCGGGCGCGATCATCCTGCCGCCCAACAGCCGCTGGTTGTGGCGTCGGCTGGAGCAGGACTTGCGCGAGCAAGTGGTGTTCGCCATCAGCGGCAAACTCAAGGGCCTGGCGTCGGGTTTCGAAAGCCGCACCCGCGACCTGCTGCACCAGGCCTACGGCTTTGCCGCCGGGCAACCCCAGGTGCAACGCAACCTGCTGCGCTGGATGTTCGTGGTGCTGGAAGTCGGTCACGCGATCATCGAGTTGCGCAAGGAACAGGCAATCCTGCCGGTGCACCCGGCGTATGCCGAGTCCCAGCCGTGGCGCCAGGCGATCCGGGTGATGGGCCGTTCGCTGGTGCGGCTGTTCCTGCAACCCAGCGCCAGCAACCTGGAGCGCAGCCTGATCGCCGTGGACCATGCCATCAGCCGCGTGCAGGCCACCGACGAACCCTTCGCCCCGCACTTCGACACCTCGGCCCTGCGCCGGGTGAAAAGCTACCTGCACTTTATCCGCACCTCATTGCTGGACCCGCAATCACCCCTGGCTGCCCTCAAGCCCGAAGGACCCGCCCATGCCTCGTGAAATCGCCTTCCACGGCGTCTACATGCCCACCATGACCCTGATGTTTCTGATCGCGGCGGGCCTGGCCTGGGCCCTCGACCGGTTTCTGGCCGGCTTTGACCTGTACCGTTTTTTCTGGCACCCGGCGCTGCTGCGCCTGAGCCTGTTCGCTTGCTTGTTCGGCGCCCTGGCGCTGACCGTCTACCGTTGAGAATGCCCCGATGAAAAAGTTTTTCAGCCTGCTCGCGACCTTGCTGGTACTGGCCCTGGCGATCTGGATTGGCCGCACGTTGTGGGTGCACTACATGGAAACCCCCTGGACCCGCGATGGCCGGGTGCGCGCCGACATCATCAACGTCGCCGCCGACGTCACCGGCGAAGTGGTCAACGTTCCGGTGCGTGACAACCAGTTGGTGAAAAAGGGCGACCTGCTGATGCAGATCGACCCTGAGCATTACCAGATTGCGGTCAAGCAGGCGCAATCCCAGGTGGCGTCCCGCAAGGCCACCTGGGAGATGCGCAAGGTCAACGCCCACCGCCGCGCCGACCTCGACGCCCTGGTGATCTCCAAGGAAAACCGCGACGACGCCAGTAACATCGCCGACTCGGCCCTGGCCGACTACCAACATGCCCTGGCCCAGCTTGAAGCGGCGCAACTGAACCTCAAGCGCACCCAGGTGGTGGCGGCGGTCGACGGCTACGTCACCAACCTCAACGTGCACCGTGGCGACTACGCGCGTATTGGCGAGGCGAAGATGGCGGTGGTAGATATGAACTCGTTCTGGGTGTACGGCTTCTTCGAAGAAACCAAGCTGCCCCACGTCAAAGTCGGGGACAAGGCCGACATGCAGTTGATGAGCGGCGAAACCCTCAAGGGCCACGTGGAAAGCATTTCGCGCGGCATCTACGACCGGGACAACCCGGAGAGCCGCGAGTTGATCGCCGATGTGAACCCGACGTTCAACTGGGTGCGCCTGGCCCAGCGGGTGCCGGTGCGGATTCATATCGATGAAGTGCCGGAAGGTGTGCTGTTGGCGGCGGGGATCACCTGCACCGTGATCGTCAACCAAACACAGAACTGAATGTGGGAGCGGGCTTGCTCGCGAAGGCAGTGTGTCAGTCAACGAAAATATCGACTGATCCACCGCATTTGCGAGCAAGCCCGCTCCCACATTTTGACCGTGTCAGGCCTGTAGAAACGTCTCGTGCAAGTGGCGCCACAGCAGGGCGCCACTGGCCTGCTTTTCAAACACCACGGTCGATCGCCGATCGGTTTGGGCACCGCTGCCATCCACCTGCTGCTCGCGATAACTCACCGTCGCGCCACGGGCATGTCGGTCAATCCCGGCAAACTCGCTGAGGCTGATCCTGAACCCGGGCCGCTTGCCGCCAGCCTGGCTGAACAGCTGGTTGAGCAGTGCAAAATCCAGTTGTTTGCCCGCCGGGGTGATCATGGAAAAGTCCGGCGAAAAACGCCTCAGCAAAACCTCCAGTGTTCCCTCGGGGGCTGTGCCGGCAAACCATTGTTCGATCTCGACATGGGCCTGGATCACTTCATCAAAAAAATCGCGGTAGTCAATCATCGTGTGGGCTCGCTGGCAGGGTGAAGCAGTGTCCGTACCTTGGACGCATCCAGGCACAGTACGGCAAATAACGGAAACAGGGTCAACGCTGCGGCAATCGCGAAGGTGACGGTGAACGAGTCCAGCGCAGCCAGCACCCCACTGAGCACGGCGGCACCGAGGCAAAAACTCAATTGCCGATTGATGTTCCACAAGGCGCTGGCATGCCCCATGCGCTCGGCCGGAATGTCGAGAAAGGCCAGGGTTTGCGCGGTGCTGCTGCACAGGCTGCCACCCAGGCCCATCAGGAGGTAGGCGAGCACCACGACAACCGGATGCGGCTCGATCAGCAACAGGATGCCGAGGGCTTGCAGCAGCATGCCCGCCAGCAGCAGCGGCCTCGGCCCGCAGCGATTGAACAGTTTTTTGCTCAAGGCAATCGCCAGCCCCGAGGCCAGCGCCCACGGCAGCATCAGCGCGCCGATGAGGCTGGCGGTAAAGCCAAGACCGTGCAGATAAAGAATCGCCACCAGGCTGGTGCCGATAAACACCCCCGGGATGAACAGGTAAACCAGCATCGCGACCCGCAGCATCGGGCGGCGAGCCTGGCCCAATACGTGACCGAACTCCAGCGCCGGGCGTGTGGACGCGGGCGTGTCTGCCACCAGCCAGCGCAAGGTCAGCATCACGGTGATCAGCGCCAGCGGCAGGTTGGCGAAAAAGATCCAGCGCCACGACACGCTGTCCACCACCAGGCCGCCCAATGCTGGCGACAACGCCGGAATCAGCAGCGCCACCAGCATGACCCTGGCTGTCAGTTGGCTGCGTTCTGCCGGCGGAAAATGCCGATAGGCCAAGGCTTGCCCCACCGGAATCAACAAGCCGCCACCCAAGCCCTGCAACAGGCGCCAGCCGATCAGCGCTTCAATCGAGGCAGCCTGGCCCACCAGCACCGAGGCTACGCCGAACAGCAACAGGCTGACGGCAATCAACCGGCGCTCACCCAGCAGCGCCGCCAGCCAAACGCTCAGGGGAATCACCACGGTCAGGCCGAGCATGTAGGCGTTGCCGATCCATGCCAGTTGCGTGACCGAGGCGTGCAACTCGCGGGCGATGTCCGGGTAAGCGATGGTGGCGACAAACATGTTCACCAGGTCGAGGGCGAAGCCCAGTAGAAAGATCCAGGTAACTTTCGAGCGGTAGGTCATTGCGCGGTTCCTGCTGTGGATGGCGGCAGGGTAGGCGGGTGCGGGCACTTGGGAAACAGCGGTTTGACTGTTAGTTTGTCAAAAATATTTTGACAAAGGATCGCGTGGCATATGGTCAGCCTGGATCGTTTCGACACCTTCAAGGCCGTGGTCGAGGCCGGTTCGTTGACGGCAGCCGCTGATGTCCTCGGGCAGACGCGAGCAGTGGTGAGCTTCAACCTCAAGCGCCTGGAAGCCGAGCTGGGCGTGACCCTGCTGACCCGCAGTACTCGGCAACTGGCACTGACCGATGCGGGCGAACGCTTTTACCTGCGCTGCACGCGCATGCTGGAAGAAGCGCGCCTGGCGGTGGAAGAGGCCCGTTCGGAGCACAGCCAGCTCAAGGGCACATTGCGGATCACCACCACCGTCGAATACGGATTGGCGGTGGTGGTGCCGGCAGTGGAAACCTTTCGCGGCCTGCACCCGGAATTGAACATCCAGTTATCCACCTCCTCCAGCCACGCCGACCTGATCTCCGAGCGCTTCGATGTGGCTATTCGATTGGGGCGGATGCTCGACTCCAATCATCGGGCTGTGCAGCTGTCGAGCTACGAAATCCTCGCTGTGGCTGCACCGGGGTTTGCCGGGGTCGCCACGCTGGAAGAACTGGAGCAACTGCCCAAGCTGGGGCACGGGCGGCTGACGGAGTTGACGGTGCTCGACCCGGCCGGCCATGAGCACCTGTACCGTCCAGGCCCCGGCAAGGCTTCACTGGTTGCCGACAGTGCCGCGATTCTCCAGGCGTTTGCCGTGCGCGGGCATGGCGTGGCGATCCTGCCCCAGTGGCTGGTGCAGGAAGACCTGGATGCGGGGCGTTTGGTGCGGTTGCTGCCGGGGTATCGATTTGCGCCGCAGGGGGTGTACGCGTTGTACCCGGATACCCGGCATTTGCCCCTGAAAGTGCGGGCCTTCATTGATTTCATGAAAGGCTGATCAGCCGAGAAACCGTGTGGCGAGGGAGCTTGCTCCCGCTGGGGGGCGAAGCACCCCTGAAAAGGTCAGCGCATTCTTTCAGGAAACTTGGATGGGTGGTTTTGGGGCTGCTGCGCAGCCCAGCGGGAGCAAGCTCCCTCGCCACGGGGAGGCGGGGGCTCTTAGAGCTGGCCGCTCAGGCCAAAGCGTTTTTTCAAGACAGTCTCCAGCAAGCCCTTGGGCAGCAACGCCGCCATCAATGGCAGTGCCCGGCAACCATTACCCGAGCGCAACAGGCGCGGCGGCGTGCCCTGTTGCACGGCCTTGAGCACGTCCGCGGCAAAATCGCGAGCGGGCGTAGGCCGATCCTGGGAGGCCTTGGCCCGGGCGCGGATGCTTTCGCGCAGTGGCCACCAGGGCGACTTTTCATTGATCAACAGTTCGGCCTGGGTGCCGGCGTTTTTTGCAAAACTTGTATCGATGGCGCCTGGCTGCACTTCCATCACCCGCACGCCGAACGGTGCGAGCTCCATGCGCAACGCATCACTCAAGGCATGCACTGCGGCTTTCGAGGCGCAATACGCACCGGCGAACGGTGTGACCAACACGCCGGACACGCTGCCGATATTCACCACCAACCCTTTACGGCGACGCAGGGCCGGGAACAGCGCCTGAGTCACGCCGACCACTGAGAATACGTTGGTCTCGAATTGCTGCTGCATCGCCTGGGTGCCGCCGTCGAGCAACGGACCCATGGCGCCATAGCCGGCGTTGTTGATCAGCACATCCAGCTCGCCGACCTGCCCGGCCAACTGCGCCAGTGCAGCGCTGTCGTTGACGTCCAGTTGCACCGCGTTAAAGCCGGCGCTGGCAAGTGCCGCCACATCCTCGCTGCGCCGGGCGCTGGCCCACACGTCAAAGCCGGCTTGCTTGAAGGCGTCCGCCAGGGCACGGCCAATGCCACTGGAGCACCCGGTGATCAGTACGTTGGGCATGGATCAGTCCTTTGTCGTTATCAGTCAGAGAAGCTGCCTTGCAAATGCTCGGCACGAAATTCCAGGGTTTGCGGGCGGTAGCCGGGGCGCAGCGGCGGCACTGGCAGGCAGTCTTCCCAGGTGGCGCCGGCCTGCAGTTCGCCGGGGCCGCGATAGCGCGGGGCAGCGTACACGTTGTCTGCCAGGTTGACCGTATCGCCCGGCGCATACGCGGCGATGCGCCAACGCAGTTCGGTCAGCGGTACGTTGTTGCCGTTGTTCAAGGTGAGCTTGAGCGGGCGGTCTGCCGGGCATTCTTTCGGCGCGTAGACGGTACGCAGTTCCAGGCGTGCCAATTGCTGGGCCTCGCGGTTGTCCAGCCACACCACCCATACCGCCACCAGGCCCAGGCCGACGGCGGCCGCGAGGGAAACCGGCAACGCCCTGGCGGGGTAGCGCAGCAAGAGGATCAGCCAGGTGATAATCAGCAAGACACCAAAGAACATGGCAACAACCTCGAAAACGGAACGGGCATCCTAACCAAGCGTAGGTGGAGTTGACCATCTTCGGGTTCCCCGGCCCCAAAGAAAAAGCCCCCGGGCCCACCGGCTGCGGATAGGGGACGCAGTCGGTGGGGCGGGGGCTTGTTGTGTTGCTCTGTTTACTGCACGATGGTTTTTACCGACACGCCACGCTCGATTGGCGTGGATCGACCGTAGATATCTTCAAAGCGTTCGATATCGTCTTCACCCAGGTAGCTGCCGGACTGCACCTCGATAATCTCCAATGGAATCTTGCCCGGGTTACGCAAACGGTGCACCGAGGCAATCGGGATGTAGGTGGACTGGTTTTCGGTGAGCAGGAACACGTTCTCGTCACAGGTGACTTCGGCGGTGCCGCTGACCACGATCCAGTGTTCGGCGCGGTGGTGGTGCATCTGCAACGACAGGCACGCGCCCGGTTTCACCGAGATGTGCTTGACCTGGAAGCGCCCGCCCATATCCACCGAGTCGTACGAGCCCCATGGACGGTACACCTCGCAGTGGTTCTGGGTTTCGCTGCGGCCCTGCTCGTTGAGGGTGTTGACCATCTGCTTGACGCCCTGGACCTTGTCCTTGTGGGCAATCATCATCGCGTCCTTGGTTTCCACCACCACGATGTTTTCCAGGCCAATCACCGACACCAGCTTGCCGTTGCCGTGGATCATGCAGTTCTTGCTGTCCTGGATCACCACGTCGCCCTTGCTGACGTTACCGTTGGCGTCTTTTTCATTCACGTCCCACAGCGATGCCCAGCAACCCACGTCGCTCCAGCCGGCAGTCAACGGCACCACGCAGGCCAGTTGGGTTTTTTCCATCACGGCGTAGTCGATGGAGTTGTCCGGGCAGCAGGCGAAGGTGGATTCGTCGATGTCGATGGTGTCGGCGGTTTGGTTGCTGCGTTCCAGGGTCAGCAGGCAGGTGTCGTAGATGTCCGGGTCGTGTTTTTTCAGCTCTTCGAGGAAGCGGCTGGCACGGAACAGGAACATGCCGCTGTTCCAGAAATAACCACCGCTCTTGACGAATTCGGCGGCGCGTTTTTCATCGGGTTTTTCCACGAACTGTTGCACGCGGCTGACGCCTTCGGGCAGCAGCGAATCGTTGGTCGACTTGATATAGCCGTAGCCGGTCTCCGGACGGGTGGCCGGCACACCGAACAGCACCATTTCGCCACGCTCAGCCGCCACAGTGGCCAGGGCCAGGGCGCGTTGCAGGGCTTTCTGGTCATCCAGCACGTGGTCGGCGGGCAGCACCAGCATCAGTTCGTCGCGGCCTTCGTTGACCAGCATCATCGCCGTCAGGGCCACGGCCGGCGCGGTATTGCGGCCGAACGGCTCCATCAGGATGCGCTGGGTTTCCAGTTTGCGGGCAGCCAGTTGCTCGTTGACGATAAAGCGGTGGTCCTTGTTGCACACCACGATGGGCGCGTCCATGCCGTCGAACACCAGGCGCTCCAGGGTTTGCTGGAACAAGGTGTGCTCGCCGGTCAGGGCCAGGAACTGCTTGGGAAACTGTTTACGCGAAAGCGGCCAAAGACGTGAGCCGCTACCACCGGAAAGGATTACTGGGATCATGGTGTTTCTCCTTGAATCAAATTTGGTTAGAGCCTGTGGGAGCCGGGCTTGCCCGCGATGGCATCACCTCGGTGTACCTGATACACCGAGTTGTCCGCATCGCAGGCAAGCCAGCTCCCACAGGGGGCAGCGTCAATCTGAAAATCTAATCAGCGGGTCGACACAGGGCGTTTCACCCACACTGGCGACAGGTTGGCGCCGGTGCCGGTGACGTACAGCACTGCGGCCTCACCGCGTTCCAGAGCTACCGGCTTCACGTCGCCGACTTTTTTATCGCCTTCATACAGCGCCAGGCTGACCTTCACCGGGTTGATCTCGCGCTCGCCACGGCCCTTGGCGGCCACGGCCTGGACCACGTCGGTCTTGCCATCGGCGGTTTTCAGGGTCAGCGACTTGTCACTGAGGTTCTGCACGCGCACCAGGGATTTCTGCTTGTTCTTGAACGGCGGTTCTTCGATCAGTTGCGGTTGGCCGCTGCCGCTGCTGACCAGGGTGTAGTAGTGGTCGGCGGCGAGCTTGACCGGCAGGGTCTGGCTGCCGACCTTGGCGCTGTAGTCACCGCCCGGCATGAAGCTGAAGTCACTGCTGGCCAGCGGTGCAACCTCGTTGAGGTTGGTGCTGCCGACGGTGGCGCTGACTTCCTGGTTGCTGGCGTTGTACACCCGCACAAAGCTCGAGCCTTTTGGCGCGACGGGACCGTAGAGGGCGGCGTCGCCACCGGCGAAGGCGGACATCGAAACAACGCTCATGCCGGCGACGAGGGCAAAAGTTTTTGCGAGGTTAGTAGTGAAAGTCATGTGAGTTACCTCTCTTTCAGTTTTGCGCCCGGTCGGGCGTCTCGGAGTTCATGTTTTTAACGGTGGGGGTGTTGATAGCCATGTTCTGTTGGCGCATACCGGCTTGTTTGAGCTGCGCAACCCACTGCGGGTCGGCATCGCCGATTTCGTTGTTCACAGGCAGATAACGCTCGGGAAACTCCCAGATCAGCACCTGTGGCGGGCTGTTCTTGAAGTCGTCGCTTTTCAGGTAGCTGAGCATCGGCAGGATCGGGCCGTGGCCGTCTTCGGAGTAGTTGATGACGTCGCTGCCCAGGGCTTGCTTCAGCGCGCCGACAAAGTTCCAGTTCGGGTTGGCGCTGTAACTGGTGCCCACCAGGGCCACCGGGGTTTCACTGTCGGTGAACAGCGCATCGTCGCCCTTGGTTTCAGCCAGGTGCGTCACGCGTTTTTGCAGGGGCTCCTTGGGCGGCATCAGGTTTTCGAACAGCGGGTCCAGCGGCAGGAACAGGCGCAGGTCGCCCTTGTGTGGCTCGGTCTTCTCGGCTTCGGTGACAAAGCGTTGAGGCTCGCCGCTCAGGGGCGTTTTGTTGGCAATTGTCTTGGCCAATTCTTTGGCCGCCACTTCAGCGCCGTCCGGGGTCCAGTGGGTGTCGGTGCGCAGGAACACTTGCTGGCCGTGCAGCTTGGCCTGTTGCAGCGGACCCATCAGGTCAGGGGCGACGATCTTGTCGGCGGCCATGCGGGCATGGAAGTCCTGGTACAGACCGGCGTGGATGCTCGCCGGCTGCACTTCACCCAGGTGTTCCGGGTACAGCCGCACCTTGGCCGGCACGATCGCCATCACCAGTTGGATACCCTGGGCCTTGAGCTTCTGGCGCACGCCTTCCACCAAGGCATAGTTGCCTTGCAGGTTCTGGTCTTCGTTGACGATCGGGTTGAATTCCTCGTCGCTGTACAACCAGTGGTCGCGGCCAATCACCACGCCAGGGCGGCCTTCGTTGAACAGCTTGTAGTCCAGCGCTGCCCAGAGGTTGGTGCCCAGGCGCTTGATCGGGAACTGGTCGTCGTAGTGGGTCTCGACGGCCTTGGTCCAGCGGCCGTTGAGCACGGTGGCGTCGGCGTTGGTGCTGAAGCCCAGGAAACTGCGCATCGACCAGGCGCCCAACGCCAGCAGCACGGCGAGGAACAAGGCGATGTAGAGGACGCGTAATGAACGGGTCATGGTCGGCTCCCTCAGAACTGGAAGTAAAGGAACGGCGAGAAGCTCTGCGCCGAAAGTTTGAGAATCGACGCCACGAACAGCAGCAGTACTGCGGCGCGCATGGCGTAGCGTGGCCAGGTGGCGCTCCAGTAGGCCGGTTGCACGGTGGCCTCGGTGCCCACGGTGTAGCCGGGCTCATGGATGCTGCCCGGGTTGTCGCCCGGTACGGCCTTGATCAAGCCCGGTTGCGCAGTCGCCGGGCCATCGGCCTGGGTGTTCACCGCAGGCTTGGTTTTTTCCGGTGGGCGGTTGCTGTAGAAGTCCCGCAGGCCGAAGAACGCCAGGGTTGCGTACGCCACCACCAGGGTTGCCACTTGCAGGCCGGTGAGGCTGGCGCGGTTGAGTTCCGACAGCGACCACTCGCCGAAGCTGAACATCGCGCCGTACATACGGCCGGCGACGTGCAGGTTTTCCGAGCGGAAGATCACCCAGCCCATCACTACCAGCAGGAAGGTGAAGGCCCAGCGCACAACGTTGAAACTGCGCGGTGCGGTGTTGAGGCCGATGGCTTTTTCAATCGCCAGCCACATGCCGTGCCAGGCGCCCCACACGATGTAGGTGATGTTCGCACCGTGCCACAGGCCACCGAGGAGCATGGTCAGGAACAGGTTGCGGTAGGTGGTCAGCGTGCCTTTACGGTTGCCGCCCAGGGTGATGTACAGGTAGTCACGCAGCCAGGTGGACAGGCTGATGTGCCAGCGCCGCCAGAACTCGGTGATCGACTGGCTGATGTACGGCTGCTTGAAGTTTTCCATGAAGCGGAAACCCATCATCAAGCCCAGGCCGATGGCCATGTCGCTGTAGCCGGAGAAGTCGAAGTACAGCTGCGCGGTGTACGCCAGTGCGCCGAGCCAGGCATCGCCGGTGGTGGGGTTTTGCAGGGCGAAGCAATGATCGGCGACCACCGCCAGGGTGTCGGCGATAAACACCTTCTTGATGAAACCCTGCATGAACCGCGTGCAGCCCTCGGAGAATTTATCGAGGGTGTGGGTGCGGTTGTTGAACTGGTCGGCCAGGTCGCGAAAGCGCAACACCGGGCCGGCAATCAGATGCGGGAAGATCGCCACGAACGCCGCAAAGTCGATCAGGTTGCGGGTGGCCGGGGTGTCGCCGCGGTACACGTCGATGATGTAGCTGATGGACTCGAAGATGTAGAACGAGATCCCGATTGGCAACAGCACGTGGGTGAGGATGAAGGGTTCCAGGCCCGCCGACTTCATCATCAGGTTGATGCTGTCGACACCGAAGTTGGCGTACTTGAAGTAGCCGAGGATGCACAGATCGACCGCCACGCCCAGCAGCAGCCAGCGCTGGGCCGGCTTGGTGCGCACGCCTGCCGCGCCGACCTTGAGGCCGATCCAGTAGTTCCACAGCGTCACGGCGGCGAACAGCGCCAGGAAGTCCACTCGCCACCAGGCGTAGAACACATAACTGGCAACCAGCAGCAGCAGATTGCGATAGCGTTGCCCGCTCAGGTAGTACAAGCCGAGGAAGATCGGCAAGAACAGGAACAGGAACACATTGGACGAGAAAACCATCCCGATCTCTCCATGTTTAACCAACAGTCAAGGGCCAACGGCCCCCCCACCCCCCCCACCGAAATGAGAGGGCTATGTGATCGTTCCCACGCTCTGCGTGGGAATGCCTCACTGGACGCTCTGCGTCCGCTTTTGGGACGCGGAGCGTCCCTGGCTGCATTCCCACGCGGAGCGTGGGAACGATCAGCGACTAGCTGCCTTTGTTGCCTTTCTCATGCGCCGGGTCGTAGACCTTGGTCAGGTCACCCCCCAGGCGGAACGTCTTGAACGGCTGCATCCCGTGCTTGCGCTCGATCACATCCGGGGCGCAGGTGTAGAGGGTGCAGAAGGGCTCAAGCCAGGCAAATTTCATGTCTTCCTTGAGGTCCTTCATGTCCTGTTCCTTGCCGTTCTTCTGCTCGAAGATCTCCGGGTCTTTCACCCCGGCCAGCACCTTGTCACCCAGGCGTTTCAACGCGCCGTTGTTTTCCTGGCGCAGGTCCACACCGTTCACCAGGGCAAAACTGGCGATCATCGCCAGCGGCGGCAGGGCGTAGTTGTGGTACGACAGGGCTCGTTGCTGACGCTTCAATTCGTTCGGCAGGAAGCCTTGGGCATCCACCTGGTTGGCGCCGACCTTGTATTCCTTCACGGCCCAGTCAAACAGGTCGCGGCGGTTCACGGCGACGGAGGTCGCCATCACCGACCAGGCAGCCCAGTAGGAGTGGTTGTTGGTTTTATCCAGCGGCAGGTTGTCCCAGTCGCTCACCACCTGGTCGGCCATTTTGCTGAACCAGGCTTCGATCAACTGCGACTCCTGCTGGTGGTTGGCCAGCGGATGAGAGTCGGAGAACTTCAGGCGCACATAGGCCGACGCCATGCTGCCCAGTGCCCATTTGCGCATGGACTTGCCGGTGTGGTTGAAGTCCTTGGACATCAATGCATCGGCCTTGGCCCAGCTCGTGAGCCAGTTCAGCGTGCATTCCAGCTGCTCCGGACGACCGTCGCGCATGAATTGCATCACGCGTTTACTGGTGTCTTTTTCCAGCTTGGTGATGTCGGCGGTGCTGTCGCGAAAGGCTTTTTCGGACTGCACATTCAGGGTGGAACGAGCCTTGTCCGAACCTTCGTACTTGCTGCGAAATTGCAGCGAGCCGGTGTACGGCGCCGGCATGGCGTCGCAGTCATTCTTGAAGTCGCCGGTCTTGAATGCTTCCACCGGGGCGAAATAACCCTGGGGCGGACGCAGTGGTGCGGCGGCGTTGACTTGGCCGGCAAACATCGCCAGGCCCAGTAGCGTTGGAATCAATAACTTCTGCATAAGTAACCTCATTGCCCCGTTGAAGCAGTCTGTTGACCACCGGCGGGGAATACGTTGCGTGTGCAAATTTTCGCTTCGACTTTCTGCGCGGCCTGGCCCGCTTCAGGGCCCTGCACTTCCACGGCCAGCAGGTTTTGCGTGGCCCAGTCTTCATCGGTGCGCAGTTCAAAGGCGAAACGCCCGTCTGTATCGGATGTTTCGGGTTTCTCGATCTTGATGTCCTCGTGGCGCCCGTTCATGTACCAGAGGGTGGCTTGCAGGGTTTTCACCGATGGGTCGGCGAAGCGGATGTCGACCTGGTGACTGCTGTTGCGCAGGTCTTTGTTCGAACTGTTCACCAGCAATTCGTTCTTGCCGGGTTTCAGCGTGGTGCTGGCGCTCATCTGGGCGGTCTTGCCTTCACAGCCGTTGTCCAGCAGCGACATCATCTGGCGGTAGATGGTCTCCTGGTCCAGGCGATACAGCGGCGAGAATTCCCAGATCAGGATCTTCGGCGGGGTCTTCTGGAATTCTTCGCTGCCCAGGTACTGGATCATCGAGCCTTCCAGGCCACCACCGGGGAAGGCGACGTTAAGGATGTCGGCACCGATTTCCTGTTCCAGGAAGCCGGCGAAATTGTAGTTCTTGCCACTGTGGCTGGTACCCACGAGGGTGATCTGCGGGTTGCCGGAATCACCGAACAGGTCGCCGTCTGCCGCCTCGCCCTTGGGCTCGGTGGTGAACTGGTCCATGTACTGGATCGCGTAGCTGTGGCCTGCTGGCGGGTCAGCGCCTTGGCGCTCACGCCAAAGTGATGCCGCGCCGCCGCTTCGGCGCCGAACACGCCTTCATCCCACTCCACGCTGTTGAGGTACACCTCAAGAATTCGCTGCTTGGGCCAGAGAATCTCGATCAGCCCGGTAAACCAGGCTTCCAGGCCCTTGCGGAAATAGCTGCGGCCGGTCCATAAAAACAGGTTCTTCGATACCTGCTGGCTCAAGGTGCTGGCGCCGCGAATCGAACCGCCGCGCTCGTTATGCAGCAACGCCGCCTGGATCGCGTCGAAATCAAAACCCCAATGTTGCGGGAAGCGCTGGTCTTCGCCCGCCATCACCGCCACTTTCAGTTCGTCGGAGATCTGATCCCACGGCACCCACGTGCGCTGTACGTCAATCGGCTCGCCGTCGACCCAGGACTCGACCTTGCGCTCAACCATCAGCGCAGTGCCCGGTGGTGGCACGAAACGGAACAGCAGCACCAGCAGCACGCTGCCGATGGCAAACCACTTGAGGGCTTTGAGAAAACGCTTGAAGAGGAGACGCAGCATAGAGATGGCTTGGCCGAACCCGTTGAGCGGGCCATTATACAGACCCTGCCCCCTGAGTCTGACTGGAGTTCCTCATGTTGCGTGGCTTTCTGATGCTGGCTGCCTTTTTCGGTTTCACCGGCGTCGCCCTGGGTGCGTTTGCCGCCCACGGCCTGAAAAACCGCCTGAGCGCCGAGTACCTGGCGATTTTCCACACCGGCGTGACCTACCAGTTGGTGCACACCCTGGCGCTGTTCGGCGTGGCACTGTTGGCGGCGCACATTCCGGGCAGGCTGGTGACGTGGGCGGGGGTGTCCTTTGCCGTGGGCATCCTGCTGTTCTCCGGCAGCCTGTATGTGCTGACCATGACCGGCATCAGCAAGCTCGGCATCATCACCCCGTTTGGTGGCCTGGCGTTCCTGCTGGGCTGGTTCTTCCTCGGTTTGGCGGCGTGGCGTCTACAGGCTGCCTGACCAAGGGGCTTGGGCCAGCAACGCCAATCACGCTAGAATGCTGGCCCCTAAAAACGATGGCGGCCCGTGGCATGCGCATTCAGTTGAACGGCGAACCCTTTGAACTGCCCGACGGTGAAACCGTTGCGGCCCTGCTGACCCGTCTGGACTTGACCGGACGCCGCGTCGCAGTGGAGCTCAACCAGGATATCGTCCCGCGTAGCCAGCACGTCGAGACCGCGCTCACCGAGGGTGACCAGGTCGAAGTGGTCCACGCCATCGGCGGCGGCTAGCCGTCCGGCGCTCCAGGGCGCCAACCCGCATTCTGCAGAACCTCACCCCAACTCGAGGATTTCCCATGAGCATCGTTCGTAGCGACAAGCCTTTCGTCCTGGCCGGTCGTACCTTCCAGTCGCGTCTGCTGGTCGGCACCGGCAAGTACCGCGACATGGAAGAAACCCGCCTGGCCATCGAAGCCTCGGGCGCCGAGATCGTTACCTTCGCCGTACGCCGCACCAACCTCGGCCAGATCGAGGGCGAGCCGAACCTGCTCGAAGTGCTGTCGCCGGATCGCTACACCTTCCTGCCGAACACCGCCGGTTGCTACGACGCCATCGAAGCCGTGCGCACCTGCCGCCTGGCCCGTGAGCTGCTCGACGGCCACAACCTGGTGAAGCTGGAAGTGCTGGCCGACCAGAAAACCCTGTTCCCCAACGTGATCGAAACCCTCAAGGCCGCCGAAACCCTGGTCAAGGAAGGCTTCGACGTGATGGTCTACACCAGTGATGACCCGATCATTGCCCGCCAACTGGCCGAAATCGGCTGCATCGCGGTGATGCCGCTGGCCGGTCTGATCGGTTCCGGCCTGGGTATCTGCAATCCGTACAACCTGCAGATCATCCTTGAAGAAGCCAGGATCCCGGTGCTGGTGGATGCGGGCGTGGGCACTGCCTCCGACGCCACCATCGCCATGGAACTGGGTTGCGATGCGGTGCTGATGAACTCGGCCATCGCCCATGCGCAGCAGCCGGTCCTGATGGCTGAAGCCATGAACCACGCAATTGTCGCCGGCCGCCTGGCGTACCTCGCCGGGCGCATGCCGAAAAAACTTTACGCCAGCGCCTCCTCGCCGCTGGATGGTCTGATCAAGTAAGAGCCATTGATGACTGAATCAAACGAAACGCCGAACACCCTGGAAGAAGGCGACGAGTCCAAGCACCGCCGCATCAAGAGTTTTGTGATGCGCGCCGGTCGCATGACCGAGGGCCAGCAAAAGGGCCTGGAGCAGGGCACGCCGCTGTTCGTCCTGCCGCTGGCAGACGCGCCGGTGGATTACGACCAGGTGTTTGGCCGCTCGGCACCACGCTCCCTGGAGATTGGCTTCGGCATGGGCCATTCCCTGCTGGAAATGGCCGCGGCTTCGCCGGAGCAGGATTTTATCGGGGTTGAAGTACACCGTCCGGGTGTTGGCGCGCTGCTGAACGGCGTGCTGACTCAGGGCCTGACCAACCTGCGGGTCTACGACTGCGATGCGATCGAAGTGCTCAACCGCTGCATCGCCGACAACAGCCTCGACCGCCTGATGCTGTTCTTCCCGGACCCCTGGCACAAGAGCCGCCACCACAAGCGCCGTATCGTCCAGGCTTCCTTCGCGGAACTGGTGCGCAGCAAGCTGAAAGTGGGCGGCATCCTGCACATGGCCACCGACTGGGAACCGTATGCCGAGTACATGCTGGAAGTGATGAACGTCGCCCCTGGCTACCGCAACCTGGCGGAAGACGGCAAATGCGTCCCGCGCCCGGCCGAGCGGCCGATCACCAAGTTCGAACGTCGCGGCGAGCGACTCGGGCATGGGGTTTGGGATTTGAAGTTCGAGAAAGTGGACTGATAAGTCCCAGGCTTGAAATGCAGTAAAAAATGTGGGAGCGGGCTTGCTCGCGAATGCGGTAGATCAGTCGACATTTACGCTGACTGACACACCGCATTCGCGAGCAAGCCCGCTCCCACATTTGTTTTGTGCCGCGCTTAAGGTCAGCGGCGATCCGCCACCACCCCAATCAACACCAGCACCACCAACAACACCGGCGCCAGGCTGTAGTTGTTGAACTGGCTCAACCCGCGAACAATCCACGGCGTGGCATAGATCAGTGCTGCACCGCTGCCGATCATGCACACCAGCGCCATCAGCGGCACGCGCAGCGCACCCGCGATGCTGCCCAGCCGTGCTTCGACCCAGCCCTTGATGTCGGCGCCAAACAGCACCAGCAGGCAGCCTACCAACGCCAGGGAGATTTCCGACAGGTTGCTACGGCTCCAGCGGGATACGGTGGCGAGCAGGTCGAGTACCAGATCCATTTGATTTCCTTAAGAGCAATCAGCTCAAAAACTTCTGCAGCAGGTCATTGAGAAAGAGTTGCCCGCGGTCGGTGGCCGCCAGGCGTGACGGTTCGACCTGCATCAGGCCACTTTGTTCTGCCTCGCGGCGAGCTTCATCGAGGCTGGCCAGTTCGAGGCCGGTACGCTCGGCGTAAAGCCTGGCTTCGACGCCGTCGGTGAGGCGCAGGGCGTTCATCAGGAACTCGAACGGTAACTCTTCGTTGGTCAGTTCTTTCGCGCCGGCCTGGTAGTTTTTCGCCGGGTTGAGGTAGTCCTTCGGCGCCCGGGTTTTCCAGGTGCGCACGATGCGCCCATCCGGATGGCTGAGCTTGCCGTGGGCGCCGGCACCGATGCCGATAAAGTCGCCAAAGCTCCAGTAATTCAGGTTATGCCGCGCCGGCCGGCCCGGTTGGGCGTAGGCCGAGACTTCGTACTGGGCGTAACCGTGTTCGGCGAGCAACGCCTGGCCGGCTTCCTGGATGTCCCACAGGGTGTCGTCTTCCGGCAGCACGGGCGGCTGGTTCCAGAACACGGTGTTGGGTTCCAGGGTCAGTTGATACCAGGACAGATGCGTGGGCTTTAGGGCAATGGCCTGGCGCAGGTCGCCCAGGGCGTCCTCCAGGGACTGATCGGGCAAACCGTGCATCAAGTCCAGGTTGAAGTTGTCGAACCCGGCCTGGCGCGCCATGCCGGCGGCACGCACGGCTTCGTCACCGTTGTGGATGCGGCCCAGGGCTTCGAGTTTTTCCTGCTGGAAACTCTGGATGCCAATCGACAGCCGATTGATCCCCAGCTTGCGGTACGCCACGAACTTCTCTTGCTCGAAGGTACCGGGGTTGGCTTCCAGGGTGATCTCGATATCGCCGGCAAACGGGATGCGCGCTTCCACGCCCTTGAGCAACCGGCCTAGCGCAGCAGCGCTGAACAGGCTTGGGGTGCCGCCGCCGAAAAAGATCGAACTCAGCTCACGGCCATACACCGCGTGCAGGTCCTGATCGAGGTCGGCCAGCAACGCGTCGACGTACTCTTCCTCCGGCAGCACCTTGCTGGCGGTGTGGGAGTTGAAGTCGCAATAGGGGCATTTGCGCACACACCACGGGATGTGGATATACAGCGCCAGGGGCGGCAGGTGAGGCAGGGCCGCCCGAGGTGTTTGCGCGCCACCGAGAATCAGTGGCTGCGCGGAGGTGTTCTGAGTCATTTCAGGCCCAGACGCTGGCGCAGCAAATCCATTGCGCGGGCGCGGTGGCTGATCTGGTTCTTGTCGGCCGGGCTCAGTTCGGCACTGGAGACGTTGCGCTCCGGCACCCAGAACAGCGGGTCGTAGCCAAAGCCGTGCTCGCCGCTGGCCGCGTGCAGGATGCGCCCGTGCCACAGGCCTTCACAGAGGATCGGTAATGGATCATCGGCGTGACGCACCAGGGCAAGCACGCAGACGAACTGCGCGCCGCGCATCGCGTCGGGCACGTCCTTGAGGGCGTCCAGCAGCTTGGCGTTGTTGGCCGCGTCGCCTTTACCGTCGGCGTAACGTGCCGAGTAGATGCCAGGCGCGCCGCCCAGGAAGTCCACGGCCAGGCCCGAATCGTCAGCCAGTGCCGGCAGGCCGGAAATACGCGCGGCGTTGCGGGCCTTGAGGATGGCGTTCTCGACAAACGACAGGCCGGTCTCTTCCGGCTCTACCTGGCTGAACTCGCCAATCGAGCGCAGTTGCACCGAGTCGCCGAGCATGGCCTGGAGTTCTTTGAGCTTGCCGGCGTTATGGCTGGCCAGTACGAGTTGAGTAAGGTTCATCATTGCGCCGGAAACAGTTCCTGGTTGAAACTGAAACCGTGGGCTTTGCCACCGGTTTCAACGTTGATGGTGAAAATCTTGGTTTCCTGCTGCGGCACCGGGTACTGGGCGACGTAAAGCGTAGAACCTTTCTGGGTGATTTTCTTGAACGTCAGCATCTCGCTCTTGCCGCCCAGATCCTTGATTGTGCCGGTAACGGTGGCGTCTATCGATTCGACGCCCTTGTTTACGAACACATTGATCATGCCCAGCTCTTTGCTGCGTACGATCCCGGCTTCCTGAGCCATTTCCGGCGTCAGGAAGCTGGTGGTCAGGGTGTTGTAGTGCACCGTGATATCGCCGAATTCTTTCTGACGATTACCATCGATAACATCCGCCGCCATAGCGCTGACGCTCAGGCACGCGGTGAGTAGAAAAACAGCCAGGCGACTCATGATCGTCCTCCTTGAAAATGGTTAGACGGCAATCTGGTGGTCCGTCAGGCCCGGGCTGCTGACCCGGTAGATCCCGATCTCACCCAGCAGGTTGGGCCATAGCTTACTCGCCCAGCCGTGACGATGCTGTTGATCGACGGCAAGGCGGTTGATGACTTTGGCTTCGCGCTCGCCGCACAGCGCTTCGAAGTCTTCAAAGGTGCAGAAGTGGATGTTGGGCGTGTTGTACCAGGTGTACGGCAGGAAGTCCGACACCGGCATGCGGCCCTTGGTGGCCAGGTACCAGCGGCAGCGCCAGTGGCCGAAATTGGGGAAAGTAATGATGCACTGGCGGCCGACGCGCAACATTTCGTCGAGGATCCGGTCCGGGTAGTGCACGGCTTGCAGGGCCTGGGTCATGACCACGATGTCGAAGCTGTTGCTGGCAAAGTTGCCGAGGCCCTTGTCCAGGTCCTGCTCGATCACGTTGATGCCCTTGGCCACGCACTGGGCGATGTTGTCCGGGTCGTTTTCCAGGCCATAGCCGGTGACTTGCTTGTTGTCGCGCAGCCAGCTCAGCAGTTCGCCATCGCCGCAACCGAGGTCGAGCACGCGGCTGCCGGCGGGGATCCAGTCTTGGATGATTTCCAGGTCGGCTCTCATGGCGTTCTCACAGTGCTATTCGATTCATGTAGTTGCTGAAGGCCTGCAGGTAGCGCGGGATCGGGATCAGAAAGGCGTCGTGGCCTTGCGGTGCGTCGATCTCCAGGTAGCAGACGTCTTTCTTGGCGGCCATCAGCGCATCCACCAATTCCCGCGAGCGGGCCGGGGAGAAGCGCCAGTCGGTGGTGAACGACATCACGCAGAACTTGGCGGTGGCCGCCTCGAAGGTGCGCGCCAGGTCATCGTCGAAATTCGCCGCCGGGTCGAAGTAGTCCAGGGCCTTGGTCATTAGCAGGTAGGTGTTGGCGTCGAAACGCCCGGAAAACTCCTCGCCCTGATAACGCAGGTAGCTCTCGACCTGGAATTCGACGCTGTGGAAGTCGTAGTTGAGCTTTTCGCTCTTGAGGCCACGGCCGAATTTCTCGCCCATGGAGTCATCCGACAGGTAGGTGATGTGCCCGACCATGCGCGCGAGCATCAGCCCGCGCTTGGGGATCACGCCCGCTTCCTGGAACGAACCGCCGTGGAACTCGGGGTCGGTGAGGATCGCCTGGCGCGCCACTTCGTTGAAGGCGATGTTCTGCGCCGACAGCTTGGGGGCCGAGGCGATGGCCAGGCAATGGCGCACGCGGTCCGGGTAGGTGATGGTCCATTGCAGGGCCTGCATGCCGCCCAGGCTGCCGCCGATCACGGCGGCCCATTGGGCGATGCCCAGAACGTCGGCCAGGCGCGCCTGGCTGTGCACCCAGTCTTCCACGGTCAGCACCGGGAAATCGGCGCCAAACGGCTTGCCGGTTTCCGGGTTGAGGCTGCTGGGGCCGGTGGAGCCGTTGCAGCCGCCGAGGTTGTTCAGGCTGACCACGAAGAACTTGTTGGTGTCGATGGGCTTGCCGGGGCCGATGCAGCTGTCCCACCAGCCGGGCTTGCGCTCGTCCATGCTGTGGAAACCCGCAGCGTGGTGGTGGCCGGACAGGGCGTGGCAGATCAGCACGGCGTTGCTGGCCGTAGCGTTCAGTTGGCCGTAGGTTTCATAGATCAGGTCGTAGGCGGGCAGCGAACGGCCGCAGGCCAGGGCCAGCGGTTCGCTGAAGTGCGCCACTTGGGGCACGACCAGTCCAACAGAATCGGGGGGGAAGGCAGTTGGCATCGACCCTGCTCTCGTTTAAATGAGGCGTAAGTCTAAAGACCGCTGCACCCAGCGGCAAGCAAAGGCCTGCGGCTGGTGTTTTTAAGGCTTTTTGTGGCGAGGAAGCTTGCTCCCGCTGGAGCGCGAAGCGGTCCCGGTCCGGTTGCCGCGATTTTGCATATGCAACGCGGTCGGCCGTTTTGGGGCTGCTGCGCAGCCCAGCGGGAGCAAGCTCCCTCGCCACATTGTCGTCAGATCAGACCGAACAGTTCTTTGGGCATGAATGCATAGAACGCCAAACGTGGAATCACCCAGCTTTGCAGCAACTGGATCGCGATAAACGCGAAGATCGGCGAGATGTCCAGGCCACCCAGGTTAGGTACCAGGCGACGGAACGGTGCCAGCACCGGCTCAGTGATCTGTGCCACCAGTTCGGCACCCGGGCTGCGGCTGCCCGGAGCGACCCAGGACAGGATCACGCTGATGATCATCGACCAGAAAATGATCTTCAGGAACAGCGAGAAGATCCCGATCAAGGCCCACGGCAGCAACAGCAGCGTGGTGGCCTGATAGCCATTGAGCAGCAGGATGACCGCGAACAGCAGGATCTGCAGCAGCAGCGCCAATACCAGCGACGACATGTCCAGGCCGAACAGGCTCGGGATCACCCGGCGCAGAGGCTTGAGCAGCGGCTGCGTGGCCTTTACCACGAACTGGCACAGCGGGTTGTAGAAGTTCGCCCGCACCAGTTGCAGGATAAAACGCATCAGCACGATCAGCAGGTACAGGCTGCCCAGGGTCTGGATGATGAAAATGGCAGCGTCATTGATTCCGAGCATGTTTGATTCCTATGTAGGGGACGACTATTTGCCCAGCTGCTCGGCCATTTCGGCCGAACGATGTGCTGCGGCACCCAGTGCTTTTTCCACCAGGGCTTCAAAGCCCCCGGCCTGGAACGATTCGATTGCCGCCTGGGTCGTGCCGCCCGGCGAGGTCACGCGACGGCGCAACTCGGCCGCGTCGACATCGCTGGTCACGGCCATCTGCGCGGCGCCCAGTGCGGTCTGCTCGGCCAGTTGCTCGGCGACTTCCTGCGGCAGGCCGAGTTTCACGCCAGCGGCGGTCATGGCCTCGATCAGCAGGAAGAAATACGCCGGGCCACTGCCGGAGACGGCGGTGACGGCGTCCAGTTGCTGCTCTTGTTCCAGCCACACGGCGAGACCTACGGCGGACAGCAGCTCTTGTGCCTGGTCGCGCTGTTGGGCAGTGACTTCGGATGTGGCGTACAAGCCGCTCACGCCCTTGCGCAGCAGCGCCGGGGTGTTGGGCATGCAACGCACAATCGGCTGGGCGCCGAGCCAGTGGGTCATGCTGGCGCAAGTGATGCCGGCGGCGATGGACACCACCAGTTGATGGGGCTTGAGGCTTGGGCGCAGGCTTTCGCACACGGCTTTCATGGCTTGTGGCTTGACCGCCAGCACTACCACGTCCACGCCTTCAATCGCTTCTGCGTTGTCGGCGAAGGTGTCGATGCCGTGCTCGGCGCTGACGCGGGAGCGGGTGTCGGCGCCCGGGTCGCTGGCGCGAATCTGTTGTGCTTCCAGGCCCTTGGCCCGCAGGCCGCCGATCAGGCTGGCCGCCATGTTGCCGGCGCCGATAAAGGCAATACGCGTGTTGCTCATGACAGGTCCTTACTCAGATGGAAGTCAGCCATTTCACGGCTGGCCATAGTCGCGGGCACCAAACAGGGCGGTACCGATCCGCACCCAGGTGGCCCCTTGGGCGATGGCCGACTCAAGGTCATGGCTCATGCCCATGGAAAGTGTGTCGAGCCCCAGGTCGAGGCTCGCTTGCAGGTCGCGCACGGTGGCGAAGGCTGCGTCTTGCTCTGCACGGTCGTCGGTCGGCTCGGGAATCGCCATCAGGCCGCGCAGCTTCAGGCGCGGCAGGGCGCTGATGGCTTCGGCCAGGGCGGGCAGGTCGGCGGGTGTACAGCCGGACTTGCTGGCTTCGCCACTGACGTTGACCTGGATGCAGATATTCAGCGGCGGCAGGTCAGCCGGGCGTTGTTCGGACAGGCGTTGTGCGATTTTCAGGCGGTCCACGGAATGCACCCAGGCGAAATTCTCGGCGATCGCACGAGTCTTGTTCGATTGAATGGGGCCGATGAAGTGCCAACTCAAGGGCAGGTCGGTTAATTCGGCCTGTTTGCCCAGGGCTTCCTGCAGATAGTTCTCGCCAAAGTCACGCATCCCGGCGGCATAGGCTTCGCGCACGGCCTGTGCGGGTTTGGTCTTGCTCACGGCCAGCAGGTGCACGCTGCCTGCGTCGCGCTGCGCGGCCTCGGCGGCTGCCCGGATCCGCTCGGAAACCAGGCCGATGTTGTCTGCTATGGTCGACATTCAAGTTGCGCCCGTGGATATGGAGTCCGCGGCATTCTACTGGAAATGGAAAGCCCTATGGATATCACTGAACTGCTGGCCGCCGGCGTACGCCTGCGGGCCTCCGACCTGCATCTGTCGGCGGGGTTGGCGCCGATGCTGCGAGTGGATGGCGAGGTCTGGCCACTCGATTGGCCTGTACTTGCGCCGGTGCAAGTGGCGGCGTTGCTCAGCCCTTTGCTGAACAATCACCAGCAAAAGGATTTCGAAACATCTCTTGAAACGGATTTTGCCTTCGAGTTGCCCGAGGTGGCGCGGTTTCGGGTGAATGTGTTCCAGCAGCACCGGGGCATGGGCGCGGTGTTTCGTACCATCCCCTCAACGGTGCAGAGCCTGGAACACCTGGGGTTGGGCGAGGTGTTCCGGCGCATCGCAGACTTGCCCCGGGGGCTGGTGCTGGTCACCGGGCCGACCGGTTCCGGCAAGTCCACCACCCTGGCAGCGATGATCGACTACCTCAACACCCATCGTCGCCAGCACATCCTCACCCTTGAAGACCCGATCGAGTTTATCCACCAACCGAAAAATGCCCTGATCAACCAGCGACAGGTGCATCGCGATACCCACAGTTTCTCGGCGGCCCTGCGTTCGGCATTGCGGGAGGACCCGGATGTGATCCTGGTTGGCGAATTGCGAGACCTGGAAACCATTCGGCTCGCGCTGACGGCGGCGGAAACCGGGCACCTGGTGTTTGGCACGTTGCACACCACGTCGGCGGCTAAAACCGTGGACCGGGTGGTGGATGTGTTTCCGGCGGGGGAAAAGACCATGGTCCGCTCGATGCTCTCGGAGTCATTGCAGGCGGTGGTGTCCCAGGTGCTGGTGAAGAAGGTCGGCGGCGGGCGGGTGGCGGCTCACGAAATCATGCTCGGCACACCGGCGATTCGTAATTTGATCCGCGAGGACAAGGTGGCGCAGATGTATTCGGCGATCCAGACGGGTGGGGCGCTGGGGATGACGACGCTGGACATGAGTTTGAAGGCGTTGGTCAGCCAGGGGCTGATCAGCCGGGAACATGCCCGGGAGAAGGCGAGGGTGCCTGGGGATATTTAAGGTCGCGTGGGCGATGAAAAACTAATGTGGGAGCGGGCTTGCTCGCGAATGCGGTGTATCAGTCAAGCATGTATCGACTGACACTCCGCATTCGCGAGCAAGCCCGCTCCCACACAAGCCTGCTCTCACATCAGCCTGATATCAGCGCTGCACAATCCGCAGGTTGTTCTGCTCTTTAGGCAGGACACGCTTGGCAATCACGTAGTTCTTGTCCCAGAACGGCTTCTTCAGCGTATCGATGCTCACGGACTTGCCACGACGCGGTGCGTGGATGAAACGGTCGTTGCCCAGGTAGATGGCAACGTGGTTCACCTGGCGGCTCTTCAGTTTGAAGAACAGCAGGTCACCCGGTTTCAAATCCTTGCGCTCAACTTTCAGCCCGTGGCCGGCGGCCATGGCGTTGGAAGTGCGCGGCAAATCCACGGCTTTTACGTCGTTAAACGCATATTTCACCAAGCCGCTGCAGTCGAACCCTTTACTTGGGCTGCTGCCGCCCCAACGATAAGGAGTACCGAGCACGTTGACGGCACGGCTGAGGACGTTGCTGCTTTGCTTGGTGTTGACGGCCATCAGCCCTGGCGCCGCATTACCGTGGGCCTTGCTCAGTTGAGTCGGGCGCTTCACGGTCAGCTTTACCGATTTGGCGGAGCTGGTGGTGGCGTGAACTTTAGGGGTGAAACCGTTAACGTTGGGAAGTCGTTGCTCACGATTGGTGGCGTGGGCGGCCAGTGGCATTAATAGGCAAATGGTTAGCCATGTCTTGAAAAATGGTCGCATTAGGCGTGGCTCTTTTTGGTTTGCGCGCAACTTTATAACAGCTTTTTGTGTCGTGCTAAGGCCGTTTGTCGACTGAACCCTGGGGTCAAATTCAGGAAAACCGTGACGAATTGCCGCGATTGTCCTACACAAGTCAGGCGGTATAAGGCTTTGAGGGAAGCGAAGATACCATTTGCCGCATGTCGGGCGCCCGTAAAAAAGTCACAAAGAAACCAGAAATATTTATCTATCGAGGCTAAAGAGGTACTCCATGAACACCTATCGACAGGATGTTTCGCAACAAGACACCCACAGCAAGGTGATCGGCTACCTGCTTTGGATTTTCGGTTTTACCGGTGCTCACCGCTTTTATTACGGCAAGCCGGTGACCGGGACGATCTGGTTTTTCACCTTCGGTTTGTTCGGGATTGGCTGGTTGATCGACTTGTTCCTGATTCCGGCAATGGACCGCGAAGCGGACCTGCGATTTACCGCCGGGCCGATCGAGTACAACGTGGCCTGGATTCTGTTGGCGTTCCTGGGTGTGTTCGGTTTGCACCGCATGTATCAGGGCAAATGGATCAGCGGGATCATTTACCTGCTGACCGGGGGCTTGTTCCTGATCGGGGTGCTGTATGACTTCTGGACGCTGAATACGCAGATTTCGATCCGCAATGCCGAGCGCAACGGCGGCCGTTAAGATTTGTGAAGATCCAAATGTGGGAGCGGGCTTGCTCGCGAATGCGATGTGTCAGTCGACATCTCTATTGACTGACCCACCGCTTTCGCGAGCAAGCCCGCTCCCACATTTACCGTGCCCACTCCGGATTGGATTTAAGCCTGGTAGCTGATCCGCCCATCCACCAAGGTGTAACGCACAGTCGCCGGCAGGCTATGGCCGATGAATGGGCAGTTTTCACCCTTGGACAGCCAGTGTTCCCCGGCAATCGTGGAGCTGGCCGGATCAAACAGCACCAGGTCCGCCGCCGAGCCCACCGCCAGCTTGCCCGCCGGCAGGCGCAGCGCCTCGGCAGGGCCCGCACTGAGACGCGCCAGCAGGGTCGGCAGGTCCAGCAAACCATCTTCCACCAACGTCATTGCCAGCGGCAGCAACAGCTCGACGCTGCTGATGCCTGGCTCCGTCGCGCCGAACGGCGCCAGCTTGGCATCCCGCTCGTGGGGCTGGTGATGGCTGGAGATCGCCGAAACCACCCCGGACTTCACCGCCGCCCGCAAACCGTCACGGTCAGCGCGGGTACGCAGTGGCGGCTGCACGTGATACAGGCTGGAGAAGTCGATCAGCGCCTCATCCGTCAGAATCAGCTGATACAGCGCCACATCCGCCGTCACCGGCAATCCGCGGGCTTGTGCCTGAGCGATCAGGGCCACGCCGCGAGCGCTGGTCAGCTGGCTGAAGTGCGCGCGTACGCCGCTTTGTTCCACCAGCAGCAGGTCGCGGGCCAGGGCCACGGTCTCGGCGGTTTCCGGGATGCCCGGCAGGCCGAGGAAGCTCGCGGTGGCGCCTTCGTGGGCCAGGCCGCCTTCGGCCAGGTCACGGTCCTGGGAGTGGAAAATCACGGTCAGGTCGAAAGTCGCCGCATATTCCAGCGCACGGCACAGGGTGCGGGTGCTGCGAAAGCTCTCCAGGCCGTTGCCGAAGGCCACGCAGCCTGCGTCGCGCAGGGCGATCAGCTCGGCCAGTTGTTCGCCGTCCAGGCCTTTGCTCAGGGCGCCGATGGGGAACACTTTGCAGTTGCCGGCTTCGCGGGCGCGGTCGAGGATCAGTTCGGTCACCGCCGAGGTGTCCAGCACCGGTTTGGTGTGGGGCGGGCAGCACAGGCTGGTCACGCCACCGGCAGCGGCGGCGCGGGTTTCGCTGGTGATGTTGCCCTTGCGGCTGTAGCCCGGCTCACGCAGGGCGACGTTCAGGTCAACCAGGCCAGGCGCGGCGATCAGGCCTTTGGCGTCGATAGTTTCGCTGGCGCTGAAGCCTGCGGGTGCGGCGCCGATGGCAATGATCTTGCCGGCTTCCAGGTGCAGATCGGTGACTTGATCCAGGCCGCTGGCCGGATCGATGACTCGGGCGCCGAGAATGCTGAGCTTCACTGGGCGTTCTCCTGCTCGAATTGACGTTGCGCGGTTTGCCCGCTCATGGCCATGGACAACACCGCCATGCGGATGGCGATGCCGTACGTGACCTGGTTGAGAATCACCGACTGCGCGCCATCGGCCACCGCCGACTCAATCTCCACGCCACGGTTGATTGGCCCCGGGTGCATCACGATGGCGTCCGGCTTGGCGCCGGCCAGGCGTGCGGTGGTCAGGCCGAACAGGCGATAGAACTCGCCTTCGCTCGGCAGCAGGCCGCCCGCCATACGCTCGCGCTGCAAGCGCAGCATGATCACCACGTCCACATCCTTCAGGCCTTCGGCCATGTCGGTGTAGACCTTCACGCCGTACTGCTCGATACCGATCGGCAGCAGGGTCTTGGGGGCGATCACGCGGATGTCCGGGCAACCCAGGGTTTTCAGGGCCAGCATGTTCGAGCGTGCAACCCGCGAGTGCAGGATGTCGCCGACAATGGCCACCGAGAGGTTTTCAAAGCTGCCCTTGTGCCGCCGGATGGTCAGCATGTCGAGCATGCCCTGGGTCGGGTGGGCGTGACGGCCGTCGCCGCCGTTGATGATCGCCACATTCGGGCACACGTGCTCGGCGATGAAGTGCGCAGCACCGGAATCGCCGTGGCGCACCACGAACATGTCGGCGGCCATGGCTTCCAGGTTGCGCAGGGTGTCGAGCAGGGTTTCGCCCTTGCTCGCCGACGAGGTGGACACGTTCAGCGTGATCACGTCAGCCGACAGGCGTTGGGCCGCCAGTTCAAAGGTGGTGCGGGTGCGGGTCGAGTTCTCGAAGAACACGTTGCAGATGGTCTTGCCGCGCAGCAACGGGACTTTCTTCACCGCCCGGCCGCCGACTTCGAGAAACGAGTCGGCCGTGTCGAGGATTTCGGTGAGCAGTTCGCGGGGCAAGCCGTCGAGGGACAGGAAGTGTTGCAGCTGGCCCTGAGCATTGAGCTGCAGCGGGCGCTTGGCATCTAGAGGCGTCATCGCGGGGACTCTTTACAAGGCGGTTTAAAGGGCAAGGTCTTGCAGTTCGAGTTCGAGCGGCGTGGGACCGGACAATTTTACCCGCTGGTGGGCTTCCAGGGACAGGGTGGCGCCGACCACGTCCGGGCTGATCGGCAATTCGCCGGCATCCAGGTCCAGCAAACAGACCAGGGTCACGCTGGCCGGGCGGCCGTAGTCGAACAGTTCGTTCATCGCGGCGCGGATGGTGCGACCACTCATCAGCACGTCATCGATCAGCACCAGGTGCTGGCCTTCGATCTCGAAGGGCAGGGCCGAGGGGCGCACTTGCGGGTGCAGGCCGTTCTGGCTGAAGTCGTCACGGTAGAAAGACACGTCCAGGGTGCCCAGGGGCGAGTCGCTGCCCAGTTCTTCCAGCAGCGCCTGGGCCACCCACACGCCACCGGTGCGGATGCCGATAAAGCGCGGCTCGCTGATGGCACGGTGTTCCAGGTGCGCCTTGAGGCGGATCGCCATCTGGCTGATCAGGTCGGCGGGATTGGGCAGGCTCATGGGTGCTCCTTCTAGGCCTCGCGCAGGCAAGGTCCGGGCTCAAACGTAAGAAGACGCGGCAAGCCGCGTCAGTCAGGATTCAAATAAAGCGGCGTTTTCATCCAGCCAGCCCTGCAACAGCAGGGCCGCGGCGATGGCATCCACCGGGTTGTCGCGGTAACTGCCTTTCTGCCCGCCACGGTCACGGCGCTCGCCCTTGGCTTCGAACGTGGTCAGGCGTTCGTCGTGGGTATAGAAGGGCAGGTTGTAGCGGCCGTTCAGGCGGCGGGCGAACTTTTCGGCCCGCAGGCACATCTCGCTCGGGGTGCCGTCCATGTTCAGCGGCAGGCCGACCACCACGGCGTCGGGCTTCCACTCCTTGATCAGGGCTTCGACCTGGTTCCAGTCCGGCACGCCGTTCTGGGCCTTCAGGGTGCACAGCTCGCGGGCCTGGCCGGTAATCACCTGGCCGACGGCGACGCCGATCTGTTTGGTGCCGTAGTCGAAACCGAGGATCAGACGCAAGGCCATCAGGCGTGCCCCGCCTGGCTGGTCAGCAGGCTGAGGTTGATCCGCAGCTTGGCGGCGGCCGCTTCCAGGCGCAGTTCGCTGGGGGTGTTGAACAGGATGTCGGCGTCGAACGGGCAGGTCAGCCAGGCATTGCTCGCCAGCTCCGCCTCCAGTTGCCCGGCTTCCCAGCCGGCGTAGCCGAGGGTGATCACACTTTGATCAGGCCCTACGCCGTCGGCAATCGCGAACAGGACGTCCTGGGACGTGGACAGGGACAACCCTTCAAGGTCCACGGTCGCCTGGAATTTCGGCCCGGTGGGGTGCAGCACAAAACCCCGGTCCGTCTGCACCGGCCCGCCGATGTAGATCGGTACGTGCTGGCAGCTGGCGGGTGGGTCGATGTCCGGGCGCAGTTGCTCGAGGATATCGGCCAGGTTCAGGTCTTGCGGGCGGTTGACCACCAACCCCATCGCACCATTGGCGGTGTGCTCGACGATGTAGGTCAAGGTCTGCGCAAAGTTCGGGTCGGCCATATGGGGCATGGCGATCAGGAATTGGTGCTTGAGGTAGGTCGGGCTGACATTTTTCATGTCCGCTAGTGTGGCGTTGGAGGGGCGAACTGACAAGCTGAGGATGCGCAGGAAATCACCGCCAGCATCAATTGCTCGACAGCCGATCACCCTTGGCAAAGCGCCAGGTGCGAATGATTTCCAGGCGGTCGATGTCGTTCAGGTCCCCGGTAAACGGCGCAAAAGGCGCCGCCAGGCGCACGATGCGTTGCGCTGCCTGGTCCAGCAGCGGTTGGCCGGAGGACTCCAGCACCTGCACCTCGTACAAGGTGCCGTCGCGGTTGATCGACACCAGCAGTCGCAAATTGCCGTAGATCTGCTGGCGACGGGCTTCGTCCGGGTAGTTCAGGTTGCCGATGCGCTCGACCTTCTTGCGCCACTCATCCTTATACCAGGCGCCTTTGTCGCGCATGGTGGAGGCGGCGTTGAGGCGGTAGATCCGCGGGCGCTTGGCGTACAGCTGTTGTTCGTGGGCCAGTTCGGCTTCCAGGCTGGAGATCTCACTGGAGAGTTGCGAGCTGTCAAAAGTCGGGGCCGGCGGGGCAGGCGTGGGTTCGGTCTTGGCCTTTTCGCGCTGGGTCGGGGCTTTTTGCGGCTTGGGCGCCACGGTGGTGACCGCCGCCTTGGGGGCGGCCTGTTTCACCTCCGGCTTGGGCGCCGGCGGTGGCGTGACCTTATTGACCTTGTTGTCCTGGAATGGCGCGACTTCAGTGGTCTTGGGCACGGCCTTCTTGTCGAGGGTGCCGCTGCCTTGCTGATTGTCCTGGGCGAGAAAGTCGGCTTTTTCGGGCTTCTTTTCGCTTTTGAACGTGGCGAGGGTGATTTCCAGGGTCTTGGTGATCTGCTTGGGTTCGGCAAAGGTGAAACCCAGGCCGAGGATCAACGCCAGGTGAATCAACGCCGCCAGAAACAGGGTAAATCCGAGCCGATCAGCCGGGCGCACGCCGCTGTGGGAGAGTTCGGGGGGCAGATCGGACGGGAGCGTCATGACAAGAAAACCAACATCGCACGTTTCACAGGTGGCGCATGATAACGCAATGTTGGTTTGTGTCCGGCTGTTCTATGTCACTTGGCTTGTAGCTTGGCGGCAATCGCAGCCATCAGCATTTCGCCGATGTTCGTGCCAAATGCGTTGTCGATCTCGCGAATACAGGTCGGGCTGGTGACGTTGATTTCGGTGAGGTTCTCGCCGATTACGTCCAGGCCTACGAACAGCAGGCCTTTTTCGCGCAGGGTCGGGCCGACTTGGGCTGCAATCCAGCGATCCTTGTCCGTCAGCGGGCGGGCTTCACCCCGGCCACCGGCGGCCAGGTTGCCGCGGGTCTCGCCGGCGGCCGGAATGCGCGCCAGGCAGTAAGGCACCGGCTCGCCGTCGATCATCAGGATGCGCTTGTCGCCGTCCTTGATCGCCGGAATGTAGGCCTGGCCCATGATCTGCTGGGTGCCCAGCGCAGTCAGGGTCTCCAGGATCACCGACAGGTTCGGGTCGCCGGCGCGGTGGCGGAAGATTGAGGTGCCGCCCATGCCGTCCAGCGGCTTGAGGATCACATCGCCGTGCTTGGCGGCGAATTCACGCAGCACATCGGCGCGGCGGCTGACCACGGTCGGCGGCGTGCACTGCGGGAACAGCGTGGCGAACAGCTTTTCATTGCAGTCGCGCAGGCTCTGGGGCTTGTTGACGATCAGCACGCCCGCGCGCTCGGCCTGCTCCAGCAGGTAGGTGGAGTAGACGAACTCCATGTCGAACGGCGGATCCTTGCGCATCAGGATCACGTCGAGGTCGCTCAGGGGGCTGTCGATTTCGTCTTGCAGCTCGAACCACTTCTCGGGGTTGGCAAACACCTGCAGGGGACGCATCCGCGCCCGCGCTTCACCGTCGCCCTGATAAAGGTCCGGCTGCTCCATATAGAACAGGCTCCAGCCGCGGGCCTGGGCGGCCAGCAGCATGGCCAGCGAGCTGTCCTTTTTATAGGAAATGCTGGCGATAGGGTCCATGACAATGCCGACGCGAACGCTCATGGGGGATTTCCTCTAGCAAATAAGGGCGCATAAAAGTGGCGTCAGAGTGGCGCTGCGGCTGTTGTGGGTCAAGGAAAAACCACCACGCGGGTCGGCCGATAGATTGCGTTCTGAGACTGTGCTAAAAAGGCTGCCATGGCACATCAGCCCTTGAATTCCGAGGCTTTTGGCGCTCGTCCTGTGCAACATCAGGCAGTACACACCGAAAACCTATTCGCTGTGGCGATGGTAGAGCAGATATGGAACAGCATTCCAACGCCTTGAAAGTGATGGTGATCGACGATTCGAAAACGATTCGCCGCACGGCCGAAACACTGTTGAAGAACGTAGGGTGCGACGTCATCACGGCCATCGACGGTTTCGATGCCCTGGCCAAGATTGTTGACCATCATCCACACATTATCTTTGTCGACATCATGATGCCGCGCCTGGATGGCTATCAGACCTGCGCGCTGGTGAAGAACAACCCGGCGTTCAAGTCGATCCCGGTAATCATGCTGTCCTCCAAGGATGGTCTGTTCGACAAGGCCAAGGGGCGCATCGTCGGCTCTGATCAGTTTTTGACCAAGCCTTTCAGCAAGGAAGAACTGCTGAGCGCGATCAAGGCCTATGTACCGGGCTTCGCCGCAGTAGAACAAGCACACTGACGGGGGCCCCACGAGGGCTTGCGTCTACTAGATAAGTGGGGAAAACCATGGCACGTGTTCTGATCGTCGACGATTCGCCGACTGAAATGTACAAACTGACCGAAATGCTCGAAAAGCACGGTCACACCGTCCTCAAGGCCCAGAACGGCGGCGATGGCGTTGCGCTGGCCCGTCAGGAAAAGCCGGATGCGGTGCTGATGGATATCGTGATGCCGGGCCTCAATGGCTTCCAGGCCACCCGTCAGTTGACCAAAGATGCCGAGACCAGCCACATCCCGGTGATCATCATCACCACCAAGGATCAGGAAACCGACAAGATCTGGGGCGAGCGCCAGGGCGCCAAGGATTACCTGACCAAGCCCGTGGACGAAGAAACCCTGATCGCCACCCTGAACAAGGTGCTGGCCGGCTGACGGCACGTTCCCATGACCGAGTCGCAAACCGCCTTCGAGCTGCTGCTGGACATCGACCGCCGCTGCCGCTTGCTGGCTGCCGACCTGCCGTCCCAGGAAACCCGGCTGCTCAGCTGGAGTGGGATCGGGTTTCGCCTGGGCGAACACTGGTACGTGGCGCCCATGGGCGAGGTGGCGGAAGTGCTGCACGAACCGCGCTGTACCTTGATGCCCGGGGTCAAGCCGTGGATCAAGGGCGTGGCCAACCTGCGCGGGCGCTTGCTGCCGGTGATGGACCTGGGCGGTTTCCTTGGCCTTGAGCTGTCAGTGGCGCGCAAACAACGGCGGGTGCTGGTGGTGGAGTATCAGGACGTGTTTGTCGGCCTGTTGGTGGACGAGGTGGTGGGCATGCAGCATTTCGCACAAGACGCGTTGTCGACGAGCACCGCAGGCGGCGCGCCGTTTATCCAGGGCCAGTTCGACGGCGACCAGCTGTGGCAGGTCTTCAGCCCCTTCGCCCTGGCCCAGGCTCCAGGTTTCATGGATGTCGCCGCATGAGTACCGTCACCCCGGTCAAACCCCAGGAAGCCTCCCGCAGCCGCTCGCAGATCATCGTGCTGTTTATCGCGCTGATCGTGTTCATCATGCTGCTGTTCGCCAACTTCGCGTACCTCAACACCCAGTCCACCTACGACAAACAGTACATCGGCCACGCCGGTGAGCTGCGGGTGCTGTCCCAGCGCATCGCCAAGAACGCCACCGAGGCTGCCGCCGGCAAGGCGGCGGCGTTCAAGCTGCTGGGGGATGCGCGCAACGATTTTGCCCAGCGCTGGGGTTACCTGAAAAAAGGCGACCCGGCCACCGGCCTGCCCGCTGCACCCACCGCCGTGCGTGCAGAAATGCGCGCCGTGCAGACCGACTGGGAAGCGCTGCTGAAAAACGCCGATGCGATTCTGGCCAGCGAGCAAACGGTGCTGTCGTTGCATCAAGTGGCCGCGACCCTGGCGGAAACCGTTCCGCAGTTGCAGATGGAGTCGGAAAAGGTTGTCGATATTCTGCTGCAACGCGGCGCACCGGCCAGCCAGGTAGCGTTGGCCCAGCGCCAGTCATTGCTGGCCGAACGCATCCTGGGGGCGGTGAACACCGTGCTGGCGGGGGACGAGACTGCCGTGCAGGCCGCCGATGCCTTCGGCCGCGATGCCAACCGTTTCGGCGTGGTGCTCAGCGGCATGCTCAACGGCAATCCCGGGCTGCGCATCACCCAGGTTGAAGACCACGACGCCCGCGCCCGGTTGGCGGAGATTTCCGAGCTGTTCGAATTCGTCTCGGGCTCCGTGGACGAAATCCTCGAAACCTCGCCGCAGCTGTTCCAGGTGCGCGCCTCGGCGAGCAATATCTTCAACCTGTCGCAAACCCTGCTGGACGAAGCCTCGCACCTGGCCACCGGCTTTGAAAACCTGGCGGACGGGCGCACTTTCGACACCATCGGCGGCTACGTGCTGGGCTTGCTGGCGCTGGCCTCGATCATCCTGATCGGCCTGGTGATGGTCCGCGAGACCAACCGCCAGTTGCGGGAAACCGCCGAGAAGAACGAGCGCAACCAGAACGCGATCATGCGCCTGCTGGATGAGATTGAAGACTTGGCCGACGGCGACCTGACCGTCACCGCCTCGGTCACCGAAGACTTCACCGGCACCATTGCCGACTCCATCAACTATTCCGTGGACCAACTGCGCGACCTGGTGGCCACCATCAACCTCACTGCCGGCCAGGTGGCTGGTGCGGTGCAGGACACCCAGGCCACCGCCATGCACCTGGCCCAAGCGTCGGAGCATCAGGCACAGCAGATTGCCGAAGCCTCTACGGCGATCAACCAGATGGCCCAGTCCATCGACCAGGTGTCGGCCAACGCCGCCGAATCTTCGGCAGTGGCCGAGCGTTCGGTAGAGATTGCCAACAAGGGCAACGAGGTGGTGCACAACACCATCCACGGCATGGACAACATCCGCGAACAGATTCAGGACACCGCCAAGCGCATCAAGCGGCTGGGGGAATCGTCCCAGGAAATTGGCGACATCGTCAGCCTGATCGATGACATCGCCGAGCAGACCAACATCCTCGCGCTCAACGCCGCGATCCAGGCGAGCATGGCCGGTGATGCCGGGCGTGGTTTTGCGGTGGTGGCCGATGAGGTACAGCGCCTGGCTGAGCGTTCTTCGGCGGCGACGCGGCAGATCGAAACCCTGGTGCGAGCGATCCAGACGGACACCAACGAAGCCGTGATTTCCATGGAGCAGACCACCACCGAAGTGGTGCGCGGTGCGCGGCTGGCCCAGGACGCCGGGGTAGCGCTGGAAGAGATCGAAGGCGTGTCGAAAACCCTGGCGGCGCTGATCCAGAGTATCTCCAACGCGGCGCAGCAGCAGACGTCGTCGGCAGGGCAGATTTCCCTGACGATGAACGTGATCCAGCAGATCACCACTCAGACTTCGTCAGGCTCTACGGCCACTGCCGAGAGCATCGGCAACCTGGCAAAAATGGCCAGTCAGTTGCGGCGGTCGGTGTCGGGGTTCACCTTGCCGGCGGCGAAGCGGGTGGATGAGTGAAATGCGCCCTCGAAAACACCGAAAAGCAAATGTGGGAGCGGGCTTGCTCGCGAATGCGGTGTGTCAGTCGCCGACGCTTTGTCTGACCCACCGCATTCGCGAGCAAGCCCGCTCCCACAGTTGATCTCCTTTGTTTTGAGATCGGTGTACGCATGACCCAGCACTACCAGCAACTCATGAATTCAGACGGGAGCGGTTATGGTTGATCGGCACGACTACGTGGCCCTCGAATGGGTCAAGGGCGAAATTGCCGAAACCCTGAAACAGGCCCGTTCGGCGCTGGACGCCTATGTTGAAGAAAGCAGCAGCGAGGCCATCGGCCAGTGCCTGGAATGCATCCATCAGGTGCATGGCAGCCTGTTGATGGTCGAGTTCTACGGCGCGGCCCTGTTCGCTGAAGAAATGGAACAACTGGCCCTCGCCCTGCAAGGCGCGCGCGTCAGCCAGCGCGACGAAGGCATTCGCCTGCTGCAACAGGGCCTTGGCCAACTGCCGCTGTACCTCGACCGCGTACACAGCGCCCGGCGCGACCTGCCCCTGGTAGTGCTGCCGCTGCTCAACGACCTGCGCAGCGTGCGCGGCGAAAGCCTGCTCTCGGAAACCAGCCTGTTCAGCCCGCAACTGCTGGTGATCCCGCCGCTGCCCGAAGACGCCCTGGCCCAGCGCACGCCAGAGGATTTCCCCGAGCTGCTGCGCCAGTGGCGGCAGATGCTGCAACAGGCGCTGGTCGGTTTGCTGCGCGAAGACCACGGCCCCAGCAACCTGGAAGACATGGCGCGGGTCTTCGCCCGCCTCGAAGCCCTGTGCCATGGTGCGCCGCTGTTACCGTTGTGGCAGGTCACCTCGGCGCTGGTGGAAGGCATGCTCATTGGCGTGGTTGCCAACAGCCCGGCGTTGCGCAGTTTGCTCAAGGCCTGCGACAAGCAACTCAAGCGCCTGCTGATCCAGGGTATCAACGGCATCAACACCCCGGCCCCGGATGAGCTGCTCAAGAGCCTGTTGTTCTACGTCGCCAAAGTCACCCGACCGACTCCACGGATGCAAAGTTTGAAAGAACGATATGGCCTCGATGAAGCTTTGCCCGACAGCGCCGTGGTGGACGCCGAACGCGCCCGCCTGGCCGGCCCGGACCGCGACGCGATGGGCTCGGTGCTCGGCGCGTTGTGCGAGGAGCTGGTGCGGGTCAAGGAACGCCTGGACCTGTTCGTACGCAGCGACCGTCAGCACGCCTCGGACCTTGAGGCGTTGCTGGCGCCGCTGCGGCAGATCGCCGATACCCTGGCGGTATTGGGCTTCGGCCAGCCGCGCAAAGTGATCATCGACCAACTGGCGGTGGTACTCGGCCTGGCCCAGGGGCAGCGCGAACCCAACGATGCGGTATTGATGGACGTTGCCGGTGCGTTGCTCTACGTCGAGGCCACGCTGGCCGGGATGGTCGGCACTGTCGAGCCGGAACGCCGCGAAGAAAGCCGCCTGCCTACCACCGACCTGACGCAGATCCACCACCTCGTCATCCGCGAATCCTGCCAGTGCCTGACCCAGGCCAAAGAGCTGGTGATCGACTGCATCGAGGCTCACTGGGACCGCCAGCGCCTGGAGTCGCTGCCCGAGTTGCTGACCCAGGTGCGCGGCGCGCTGGCGATGATTCCGCTGCCCCGTGCGGCGAGCCTGATGCGTGGCTGCAATGACTACGTCAACGAGCAACTGATGGTCGGCGACGCCGCACCTTCCGAGGCGCAGCTTGAGCATTTTGCCGATGTGCTCACCAGCCTCGAGTACTACCTGGAACGCATGCTCCAGGACCACGACGCCCCGGGCGAACGGGTGCTGGAAGTCGCCGCTGAAGGCCTGGCCGCGCTGGGCTATTTGCCGGCCGAAAAACCCTGGCGCCAGGCACTGCTTGAGCAGGGTGACACGCCCACGGAGCAAACCCCGTTCCTCGCCGATGCGTTGGCCAGCCCCACCTCGCGCCTCAACCCGCCGGCACTCCAGCGTCCCGGCAGCCTGCTGCCGCCGCCCGCCGGTGAAGAAGCCATCGATGATGAACTGCGGGAAGTCTTCCTCGAAGAAATCGCCGAAGTCCTCGATGTGCTGCATCGCTATGTGCCCGCCGGCACCGCCAGCCTGGAAGACAAGGCCACCCTGAGCGAAATGCGCCGCGCCTTCCACACCTTGAAAGGCAGTGGCCGCATGGTTCGCGCCCTGGTGTTGGCAGAGCTGGCCTGGGCCGTGGAAAACCTGCTCAACCGCGTGCTGGAGCGCAGCGTTGCGCCGGGCCCGGATGTGCAAGCAGTGCTGGATGACGTGTTGGAATTGCTGCCGGAGCTGATCACCGATTTTGCCGACAATGCCCAGCGCCAGCGCGATGACGTAGACGAACTGGCGGCGCGGGCGCACGCCTTGGCCAGCCGTGTCGAACCGTCGGCCACAGACCCGGCCGCCCTGGACCCGCAGTTGCTGGAAATCTTCCGCAACGAAGCCCAGAGCCACCTCGACAGCCTCAACCACTTCCTGCAACAGGCCACCGAGCACCTGCCGCTGCAAGTCAGTGATGAACTGCAACGCGCACTGCACACCCTAAAAGGCAGCGCCTATATGGCCGGTGTGTTGCCCATCGCCGAACTGGCGCGCCCGCTGGATCACCTGACCCGCGAATACAAGGCCCACCGCCTGCCGCTGGACCTGGATGAAATCGAATTGCTGCTGGAGGCCGAGGCGTTGTTCCAGCGCGGCGTGCGCCAGTTGGACAGTGACCCTCACGCGGCCATCAATGGTGCAGCAGGGCTGATCGAGCGCGCGCAAAACCTGCTGAACAGCCAGCTTGAAGCCTTGCTGAATGCGCCCAACACCGGCCTGCGGATCAAGCGCGACCCGCAGTTGATCGCCAACTTCCTGGCCCAGGGCATGGACATCCTGCTGGACGCCGAAAGCCTGCTGCGCCGCTGGCAACAGCACCCCGGCGAACGCCAGGAACTGAGCGCGCTGCTGGACGAACTGACCACCCTCGGCGAAGGCGCGCACCTCGCCGACCTGCACTCGATGGACGAATTGTGCGAAGCCTTGCTCGACCTCTACGGCGCAGTGGAAGAAAGCAGCCTGGCGGTCAGCGAGCGCTTCTTCCACGAGGCCGAACAGGCCCACGAAGCCCTGATCAACATGCTCGACCAACTGGCCGCCGGCCAGGAAATCAGCGCGGCGCCGGCCCGGGTACGCGCCCTGCGCGAGCTGCTGGATGAAGGACTCGACCCGTCCGCCACCGGCTTGATCAAGACCGATGGCAGCCGCGCGCTGAGCATCTCCGAGCTGGGCGCCGCTACGGCGAAGCTCGACCAGAGCTTCGCGGTGGATGACGAAATCGTCGAGATCTTCCTTGAGGAAGCGGTGGACATCCTTGACAGCGCCGGCCAGTCCTTGAAGCGTTGGCTGCTGGACCCGGATAACGCAGCGCCGCTGTCATCGTTGCAGCGGGATTTGCACACCCTCAAGGGTGGCGCGCGCATGGCTGAAATCGGCGCGGTGGGCGACCTGGCCCTTGAGCTGGAAAACCTTTACGAAGGTTTGGTGGACCGGCGCTACAGCTATTCCAGCGAGCTGGCCAATGTGTTGATGGCCAGTCATGAGCGGCTGGCGCTGTTGCTTGAGCAACTGCAACACCAGCAACCGTTGAGCGACTCCTCCGACCTGATCAGCCACTTGCGTGAGTTGCGCCAAGGCACCGGACAAGCGGCGCCCGCAGCGGCCGCCGAAGTCGAGACGCCGGGCAGTGATCCCGAGCTGCTGGATATCTTTCTCGAAGAGGCCGCCGACATCCTCGACAGCTCCGGCGCCGCGCTGTTGCGCTGGCAGGCCGAGCCGAAAAATCGCCAGGAAGTCGAGACACTGCTGCGCGACCTGCACACCCTCAAGGGTGGCGCTCGCATGGTCGAGATCGGCCCGATTGGCGACCTGGCCCATGAGTTGGAGTTTCTCTATGAGGGCTTGTCGGCAGGTTTGCTGGCGCCCTCGGCGGAGCTGTTCGCCTTGCTGCAAGGCTGCCACGACCGCCTGGCGCAGATGATCGATGCGGTGGCGGCGGGAATGCCGGTGGGCTCGGTGGACCTGCTGATCGAGCGCATCAAGAGCCTGGTGCGTCCGGCTGAAGTGACGGACGCACCGCTGGCGTTGACGGCAACCAAAACCGAGGCGGTGCCGGCCAGCGACCCGGCCGCCGACATGGTGAAGATCTCTGCCGACTTGCTGGATGACCTGGTCAACCTGGCGGGTGAAACTTCGATCTTCCGTGGGCGTATCGAGCAGCAGGTCAACGATGCGAGCATCGCCCTCAACGAGGTGGAAACCACCATCGAGCGTATGCGCGATCAACTGCGCCGCCTCGACACCGAGACCCAGGGCCGCATCCTCAGCCGCCAGCAGGCCGAGGCCGAACGCCTGGGCTACGAAGAATTCGACCCGCTGGAAATGGACCGCCATTCCCAGTTGCAACAACTGTCCCGGGCCCTGTTCGAATCGGCTTCCGACCTGCTCGACCTCAAGGAAACCCTCGACCGCCGCAACCAGGACGCCCACAACCTGCTGCAGCAACAGGCGCGCATCAACACCGAGTTGCAGGAAGGCCTGATGCGCACGCGCATGGTGCCCTTCGAACGCATGCTGCCACGGCTTAAACGCATCGTGCGGCAGGTGGCGGGCGAGCTGGGCAAGGACGTGGAATTTATCGTCGGCAATGCCGAAGGCGAGATGGACCGCAACGTGCTGGAGCGCATGGTCGCGCCGCTGGAACACATGCTGCGCAACGCCGTCGACCACGGCCTGGAATCCCGCGATGCACGATTGCTGGCCGGTAAACCCGAGAAAGGCCGCATCACCCTGGACCTGACCCACGAAGGCGGCGACATCGTTTTCGACATGCGCGACGACGGCGCCGGCGTGCCGCTTGAAGCCGTGCGGCGCAAGGCGATCAAGCGTGGCTTGCTCGACCCCAACCTGGAAATCAGCGACCGCGACGTGTTGCAGTTCATCCTGCAACCGGGGTTTTCCACTGCCGAAAAAATCACCCAGATTTCCGGGCGTGGCGTGGGCATGGACGTGGTGCATGAAGAAGTGCGCCAGCTGGGCGGCTCGATGGTCATCGACTCGACGCCGGGAGAGGGCGTGCACTTTCGCATTCGCCTGCCGTTCACCGTGTCGGTCAACCGGGCGATGATGGTGCAGTGTGCCGACGATCAATACGCGATCCCGCTGAACACCATCGAAGGCCTGGTGCGGGTCATGCCCCATGAGCTGGAAGGGCACTATCAGCAGGACCCGCCGCGCTACGAATACGCCGGCCAACGCTACGAACTGTTCTACCTCGGCGACCTGCTGCACACCGTCGGCCGGCCGAACCTGCTGGGCCAGTACCAGCCGCTGCCGGTGCTGCTGGTGCAATGCAACGAACGGCGCGTGGCGGTGCAAGTGGACGCCATGGCCGGCACCCGGGAGATCGTGGTCAAGGGCCTGGGGCCGCAGTTTGCCGGGGTGAAGGGCGTGTCTGGCGCAACCATCCTTGGCGATGGCCGCGTGGTGCTGATCATCGACCTGATGGCGCATATCCGCGCCCGGCCACCGGCGTTGCCGGCCCAGGCGGCGGACGCTCCGTTGATCCTCAACGACCCGCTGAAAAAGCGCCCGCTGCTGGTGCTGGTGGTGGACGACTCGGTCACCGTGCGCAAAGTCACCAGCCGCCTGCTGGAGCGCAACGGCATGAACGTGCTCACCGCCAAGGACGGCATTGACGCCATGGCCGTGCTGGAAGAGCACACCCCGGACCTGATGCTGCTCGACATCGAAATGCCGCGCATGGACGGCTTCGAAGTGGCCATCCAGGTGCGCGACGACCCGCGGCTGATGCGCATGCCCATCATCATGATCACCTCCCGCACCGGGCAAAAACACCGTGATCGTGCGATGGCGATTGGCGTCAACGACTACCTCGGCAAGCCTTATCAAGAGTCGGTGCTGCTGGAAAGCATCGCTTACTGGAGCAAGTCCCGTGCTTGATCACCGCGCAACTCAACTCACCGGCTTGCTGCTGCCATTGGCCGACCGTCACCTGTTGTTGCCCAACGTCGCCGTGGCCGAGCTGATCGACTTCCAGCGCGGCGAACCGGCCAGTGATGCGCCGCCGTGGTATTTGCGGCAGGTTACCTGGCGGGATCGGCAGTTGCCGTTGATCAGCTTTGAGGCCGCGTGTGGCGAGTCGGGCGTGGTGGGAGAGCGGGCACGGATTGTGGTGTTGAACACCCTCGGAGGACGGCCGACGTTGAAGTTTATTGCGTTGGTGATCCAGGGGATTCCGCGTTCGTACAAGCTCGATAGCCAGTTGAGTTATGTGGACGTGCCGTTGTGCCCGCTGGAGTTGGCGGCGGTGCAGGTGGGGGAGCATGTGGCCAGGGTGCCGGACTTGATGGGATTGGAGGCGTTGTTGGTCGAGGCGGGGTTGGCCTGAGCTACACATGTTGATGATCGTTCCCACGCTCCGCGTGGGAATGCAGCCTCGGACGCTCTGCGTCCAGCTGGCGATGCAAGGCTTAAGTCTCGCGCTGTGGTGACGCGGAGCGTCACGGGATGCATTCCCACGCAGAGCGTGGGAACGATCGCATCGGCGTGCGCTTTACAGTCGGATTTTTCCTGCAACCTCTCGCGCTGTGCATGAACTTGTTGTGCCCTGCGATCGCGCCTAGTCTTCGTCCGTCATCGCAAAAAACGGTGACACGGACGTGCAAGTCCGACGAAACTGTTTAGGCGTACAAACGCCCAGCCATCCAACGGGCGTTTTTTGTGCTCGCTGCTTTATGGCGGCTGCGCGCAGGAGGTCTTCGGACCTGCTGGGTGTCCTAAACAGGCCCGGTCTTGCACACCTGCGCACGGTCGCCACCCTTATTCGCGTGCAAGCGAACGGTGGCGCTCCTTACTCATCTGTTTAGGAGTTTCATCATGTTCAAACCTACCCCCAATCCGCCCCACAACACCGAAATCGAACACCGCAAACTCCAGGCCGCCGCCGAGCGTGCCATGGATCATTACTTTCCGACTTCCGCTTCATCGTCACTCTTTACCGTCACCCCCTCTCAATCCACCGAAGCCCTGCTGGCCAACGCTTCTGAAACCTTTGCCTCACTCAACGCCCTGACTTCCAACCTGGCCTTTGAATTGGAAGGTTCCCAGCGCGGCGTGGTGCTGGCCATTCAGCAGATGAGTGAGCTGGGGCAGTTACTGGTTGATCAGGCGTTGGAGCAGGTGAGCCCAGCGGCGATGTGACGAAGTGGGATCGGTCCCAAAAAGGGACTGATCGTTCCCATTTTGGGACTTCTGCGCACGTTCTCCCGAACAGCGCTGAGCAAATGTGGGAGCGGGCTTGCTCGCGAATGCGGTGTGTCAGTACCCGATTTATCAACTGACCCACCGCATTCGCGAGCAAGCCCGCTCCCACATTTGAACTGTGTTGAGCCCGAGCCTCAGCGTTTGCTAATGAACCATTACTCCAATCGTAACGGTTCACCGCCCAGCTTGATTGATACCCCCCCAATACCCTCCTAAGGTACAGCCCACGACAGCAAATCCCGTGGAGCGACCATGACAACAACAACTTCCCCCGACTCGCGCTGGACGCGGCGGCGCGATGAGAAGCAGCGCCGCCTCGCATTGGTGCGATCCTTCGCCGATGGCGCCGTGCTCCCCAGCGAGCGCATTGTCGAAGCCCTGGAAGCCCTGATCCTCCCCGGCGACCGCGTGGTGCTGGAGGGCAACAACCAGAAGCAGGCCGATTTCCTCTCGCGCTCCCTGGCCAAGGCCGACCCAGCCAAGCTCCACGACCTGCACATGATCATGCCCAGCGTCGGCCGCTCCGAGCACCTGGACCTGTTTGAAAAGGGCATCGCCCGCAAGCTGGATTTCTCCTTCGCCGGCACCCAGTCCCTGCGCATCAGCCAATTGCTGGAAGACGGCCTGCTGGAAATTGGCGCGATTCATACCTACATCGAACTCTACGCGCGGCTGGTGGTGGACCTGATCCCCAACGTGATCCTGTCGGCCGGCTTCATGGCCGACCGCGCCGGCAATATCTACACCGGCCCGAGCACCGAAGACACACCCGCGCTGATCGAGCCGGCCGCCTTCAGCGATGGCATCGTCATCGTCCAGGTCAACCAACTGGTGGATGACGTCACCGACCTGCCGCGCGTCGACATCCCCGCGAGCTGGGTCGATTTCGTGGTGGTCGCTGACAAGCCCTTCTACATCGAACCGCTGTTCACCCGCGACCCACGCCACATCAAGCCGGTGCATGTGTTGATGGCGATGATGGCGATCCGTGGCATCTACGAAAAACACAACGTTCAGTCCCTGAACCACGGTATCGGTTTCAACACCGCCGCCATTGAATTGATCCTGCCAACCTACGGTGAATCCCTGGGCCTGAAGGGCAAGATCTGCCGCAACTGGACGCTCAATCCACACCCGACTTTGATCCCGGCTATCGAAAGCGGCTGGGTGGAAAGCGTGCATTGCTTCGGCACCGAACTGGGCATGGAAAACTACATCGCCGCTCGCCCGGATGTGTTCTTCACCGGCCGCGACGGCTCGCTGCGTTCCAACCGGATGTTCTGCCAACTGGCCGGCCAATACGCGGTGGACCTGTTTATCGGCGCCACCTTACAGGTCGATGGGGACGGGCATTCCTCCACCGTCACCCGTGGCCGCCTCGCCGGTTTTGGTGGTGCGCCGAACATGGGCCATGACCCACGGGGTCGCCGCCACGGCACACCCGCCTGGCTCGACATGCGCCACGACGACGCTCCCGAGGCCTTGCTCGAACGCGGCAAAAAGCTCGTGGTGCAGATGGTCGAGACCTTCCAGGAAGGCGGCAAACCCACCTTTGTCGAAACCCTCGACGCGGTGGAAGTCGCCCGCAAAAGCGGCATGCCCCTGGCGCCGATCATGATCTACGGCGACGACGTCACGCACCTGCTCACCGAAGAAGGCATCGCCTACCTGTACAAGGCCCGTTCCATGGAAGAGCGCCAGGCGATGATCGCCGCCGTGGCCGGGGTGACCGCCATCGGCTTGCGCCACAACCCCAAGGACACCGCACGCATGCGTCGCGAGGGCTTGATTGCGCTGCCCGAAGACCTCGGCATCCGCCGCACCGATGCCACCCGCGAGCTGCTGGCCGCCAAGAGCGTGGCCGATCTGGTGGAGTGGTCCGGTGGCTTGTACAACCCGCCCGCCAAGTTCAGGAGCTGGTAAATGCACGCACTCAAACTGCACGACCTGACGCTGGCCGAACGCCTGGCCGACATGGCCGTCGACGCGTTGATCGATGAGGCAGACCTGTCGCCGAAACCCGCCCTGGTAGACCGTCGCGGCAACGGCGCCCATACCGATTTGCACCTCGGCTTGATGCACGCCTCGGCGCTGTCGCTGTGGCCGGCGTTCAAGGAAATGGCCGAGGCCGCTGTCGAATTTGGCGAAGTCGGTTTGCCCCTGCGTGAAGCCCTCGGGCGCATCGGTCGCGAAGGTGAGCAGGCGATGCTCGTCACCACCAGCGGCGTTAATACCCATCGCGGCGCGATCTGGGCCCTCGGCCTGTTAGTCGCCGCCGCCGCACTGCAACCCGAATCCTGCACTGCCAGCGCGGTGACGTTGCGCGCCGCCCGCCTGGCCTTGCTCAACGACCGTTACGCACCGCAACCGCTGAGCCACGGCGCCCAGGTCGCACAACGCTACGGCGCACGCGGTGCCCGCGAAGAGGCGCAACTGGGCTTCCCGTCGGTGCTGCAACGCGGCCTGCCCCAACTGAAGAAAAGCCGCCTGCAGCAACACGGCGAACAGAACGCGCGCCTCGACGCCTTGCTGGCGATCATGACCGACCTGGCCGACACCTGCGTGCTCTACCGCGCCGGTCCTGAAGGCTTGCAGGCCATGCAGCAGGGCGCCCAAGCCGTACTGGACGCCGGCGGCAGCGCAAGCCTCGCCGGCCGCCGCCAACTGCATGAGCTGGACCAGCAACTGCTGGCGCTGAATGCCTCCCCCGGTGGCGCCGCCGACCTGTTGGCCGCCTGCCTGTTTATCGACCGCCTCGACGGAGCGCTGTGATGGAAACCTTATCCTTTGAATTCCCCGCCGGGCAGCCCGCAAAGGGCCGCGCGCTGGTAGGTTGCGTCGGCTCCGGCGACCTCGAAGTGCTGCTGGAACCGGGCACCGCCGGCACCCTGACGATTCAGGTGCAAACCTCGGTCAATGGTGCGCAGCTACGTTGGCAGCACCTGTTTGAACGGATCTTCCAGGAGCAGACGCCCCCTGCATTGAACATCGATATCCACGACTTTGGCGCCACACCCGGCGTGGTGCGCTTGCGCCTGGAGCAAGGCTTCGAGGAGATCGGTCATGACTGACTTGCTCAACAAACACAGCTTCGTCGAACTCGGCGCCCGGCAACGGGCCAAGGCCTTGCTCGACGCGGGCAGCTATCGCGAACTGATCGACCCGTTCCAGCGCGTCATGTCGCCGTGGCTGAGCCGCCAGGGCGTGGTGCCGCAGGCAGATGACGGCGTGGTGATCGCCAAGGGCAGCATCGCCGGCTTGCCGGTGGTCATCGCGGCCATCGAAGGCAATTTCCAGGGCGGCAGTCTCGGTGAAGTCGGCGGCGCAAAGATGGCCGGAGCACTGGAGTTGGCTGCTGAAGACAACCGCAACGGCATCCCGACGCGCGCCATCCTGCTGCTGGAAACCGGCGGCGTGCGCTTGCAGGAAGCCAACCTGGGCTTGGCTGCCATCGCCGATATCCATGCGGCGATTGTCGACCTGCGCCAGTACCAGCCGGTGATCGGCGTGGTGGCGGGCAGCGTCGGTTGTTTTGGCGGCATGTCCATCGCGGCAGGCTTGTGCAGTTATCTGCTGGTGACCCGTGAGGCGCGCCTTGGCCTGAACGGCCCGCAGGTGATCGAGCAGGAAGCCGGCCTTGAAGAATACGACTCCCGTGACCGGCCCTTCATCTGGAGCCTGACCGGCGGTGAGCAGCGTTTCAACAGTGGCTTGGCCGACCGGTATGTGGCCGACGACGTGGTGCAGATTCAGCAGCAGATCACTGAGCTGCTGCAACAAGGCTTGCCGGAAAACCAGCGCAGCCGTCAGGTTGATCACTATCTGGAACGCCTGGCCGCACTCAACGCCGAACCGCAAATCGACCCGGCGACGGTTCGCGATCTGTATCAGGGAGAACACTCATGAGAGGTTTGCAGTGGTTCAACGCATTGAGCGGCGACGCAGCGCCAGTGAGCGGTTTGCCGAACTCGCTGAAAGTTGCCGACGGTGTGCTCGGTGATCAGCCAGTGCGCTTTATCGCGGTGGTCACCGACCCGCAAAACCGCTTCCCTCGCGCTCGCAACGGTGAAGTCGGTTTGCTGGAAGGCTGGGGCTTGGCCAAGGCGGTTGATGAGGCGATCAACACCGGCGACAAGCGTCCGCTGATTGCCATCGTGGATGTGCCGAGCCAGGCCTACGGTCGTCGCGAAGAGGCGTTGGGCATTCACCAGGCATTGGCCGCCGCTGCCGACAGCTACGCCCGTGCCCGCCTGGCCGGTCACCCGGTGATCGCGCTGCTGGTGGGCAAGGCGATGTCCGGCGCCTTCCTCGCCCATGGTTACCAGGCCAACCGCCTGATTGCCCTGCGCGACCCCGGCGTGATGGTGCATGCCATGGGCAAGGCTTCGGCGGCGCGGGTAACCCTGCGCAGTGTTGAAGAGCTGGAAACCCTGGCCGCCAGCGTGCCGCCGATGGCCTATGACATCGACAGCTATGCCAGCCTCGGCTTGCTCTGGGAGACCTTGTCGGTCAGCCAGATCGAGCAGCCCACCAGCGAAGATGTGGCGCGGGTCAGCGAGTGCCTGGTGCAGGCGATCAAGGATGTGCAGGCCGGCGGTCGGGACCTGAGCGGTCGCCTGGGCGCCACCAATCGCGCTGCCTCCAGCCACGTGCGCCAACTGCTGCGGGAGCAATGGTGAACGCTCACGACTTGCTCTGGGGCATGACCCCGGCGCATGCGCCCGCTGATGCGCCGGCCTGGGTGCTGGAAGCATTGGCCGCTGGGCATCCGGTGGTGGTGCGGCGTGCCGTCGCGTCGCCGGGCCAGGTAGCGGTGGGGGTACGCGGGCGCTTGCGCGAGCAGCGCTTCGCCGCCGTGATGCCGATGGCGGCGGTGCAGCGGCGCGTGGTGCCGGAAGACCTGCGCGGTGTGATCTCGCCAAGGGATTTGCCGGCGTTGCAGGCCCTCGCTCAGTTGCGACCGGTGCTGGCGGGAGAGAGTTGGGGCGTCACCGGCAGTGCGGGTTTCGAGTTGGCCAGCGGCGTCGAAGCGCTGCATGCCAAGAGCGATCTGGATTTGATTCTGCGCACGCCCGAGCGCCTTGATCGCAGCGATGCAGAGGACCTGCTGGCGATACTGGATACGGCGGTGTGCGCCGTGGACCTGCAACTGCAAACGCCGTTTGGCGCGGTCGCGTTGCGTGAATGGGCCGGTGGTTCGCGTCGCGTGCTGCTGAAGAACGCCAGCGGCGCGCAGTTGGTGCTCGATCCTTGGCAGGCCGTGGCATGAGTAGCCTCCTGGCATTCCCGGGGCAGGGCGCCCAGCGTCCCGGCATGCTCCAGCAACTGCCGCGTGCGGTGCTGGACGAAGCCAGTGCTGCCCTCAATGAGGATGTGCTTACCCTGGATTCTGCCGAAGCGCTGGCCTCGACCCGTGCCGTGCAGCTCTGCCTGTTGATTGCCGGTGTCGCCAGTGCGCGTTTGCTGGAACACACCCCCGATTACGTCGCCGGCCTGTCCATTGGTGCCTATCCGGCCGCCGTGATCGCCGGCTCGCTGGACTTTGCCGACGCGTTGAAACTCGTCAGCCTGCGCGGCGAATTGATGCAACACGCGTATCCCCACGGCTACGGCATGACCGCCCTTATCGGCCCGGACCTGTCCACCGTCGAAGCCTTGCTTGCTCAGGTCCACAGCCCGCAAACCCCGGTTTACCTGGCCAATATCAATGCCGACAACCAGACGGTCATCGCCGGCAGCGATGAGGCCATGAAGGCGGTCGCCAATCTGGTGCGCGGCAACGGCGTCGCCAAACGCCTGGCCGTCAGCGTGCCGTCTCATTGCGTACTGCTGGAAAAACCCGCCGAGGCCCTGGCCGAAGCATTCGCCCAAGTGACACTGAAACCGCCGAGCATCACCTACCTGAGCAGCACCCGCGCCCGGCCGATCCACAACACCGAACACCTGCGCGACGACCTCGCCTTCAACATGTGCCGCATCGTCGACTGGCGCGGCACCGTGCAAAGCGCCTTCGAGCGCGGTGTGCGCCTGCATATCGAACTGCCTCCCGGTGCCGTGCTTACAGGCCTTGCGCGCCGGGTGTTCGAGCAAGGCACCGTCATCGCCTTCGAAGGCGCCCGCCTGGACACCTTGCAGGCCTTGCTGCGAGAGGAGGGAAACCATCACCGATAGAGCTCCACCAAGGCTGATGCTGGTCGGTCAAGAGATAGAGCGGGTCACCAATGACCTGTGGCGAGGGAGCGTGCTCCCGTTGGAGTGCGCAGCGCTCCGAGGATTTCAGGGCCGCTACGCAGCCCAGCGGGAGCAAGCTCCCTCGCCACAGGTACGGTATTCATCTTTATCGGATCGGCATTGCCGCCCAAGGCTTTCGAAGCACAAAAACAACAATTTCGATGAAGCACTTTGAGGACAACCATCATGATTATTTACGGTGTGGCGTTGCTGGCGATCTGCATGTTGGCCGGCGTGATTCTGGGCGACATGCTCGGCGTGTTGCTGGGAGTCAAATCCAACGTGGGCGGGGTGGGGATCGCGATGATCCTGCTGATCTGCGCACGGTTGTGGATGCACAAACACGGCGGCATGACCAAGGAATGCGAGATGGGTGTCGGCTTCTGGGGTGCCATGTACATCCCGGTAGTGGTGGCGATGGCGGCGCAACAGAACGTGGTGACCGCGCTGCACGGCGGCCCGGTGGCGGTGCTGGCGGCGATTGGTTCGGTGGTGGTGTGCGGTTGCACGATTGCCTTGATCAGCCGCACGCACAAGGGCGAACCGCTGCCCGATGAAGAGCCGCTGATTGCGGCTGCACCTGTCGCGGGAGGTCGCTGATATGTGGGAACTCATCGAGAAAGGCCTGGCAAATAACGGCTTGGTCACCGCCTTTGCATTTGTTGGCGTGGTGATGTGGATTTCGGTGGTGCTGTCCAAGCGCCTGACCTTCGGACGCATCCACGGCTCAGCCATCGCGATTGTGATCGGGCTGGTGCTGGCCTGGGTGGGCGGTACTTTGACCGGCGGGCAGAAAGGCCTGGCGGATGTGGCGCTGTTTTCCGGGATCGGCTTGATGGGCGGCGCCATGCTGCGGGACTTTGCCATCGTGGCCACGGCGTTTGAAGTACAGGCCACCGAGGCGCGCAAGGCCGGCTTGATTGGTGCGATTGCCTTGCTGTTGGGGACGGTGCTGCCGTTTATTGTGGGCGCGAGTATCGCCTGGGCGTTTGGTTATCGCGATGCGATCAGCATGACCACCATCGGTGCGGGCGCGGTGACTTACATCGTCGGGCCGGTGACCGGGGCGGCGTTGGGGGCAAGCTCGGATGTGGTGGCGCTGTCCATTGCGACTGGGTTGATCAAGGCGATCCTGGTGATGGTGGGCACGCCCATGGCGGCACGCTGGATGGGCCTGGATAACCCGCGCTCGGCGATGGTGTTTGGCGGCCTGGCTGGTACGGTGAGCGGCGTGACGGCAGGCCTGGCGGCGACGGACCGGCGGTTGGTGCCGTATGGCGCACTGACCGCCACCTTTCACACCGGGCTTGGGTGTTTGCTGGGGCCGTCGGTGCTGTACTTCATCGTGCGCGGGATCGTCGGCTGACCCGAGATGTGTCGACCGCTTTTGTGGCGAGGGAGCTTGCTCCCGCTGGAGCGCGAAGCGGTCCCAATGCATTCTTCCTGAAACAACGCGGGCGCTGATTTTACGACTGCTGCGCAGCCGAGCGGGAGCAAGCTCCCTCGCCACAGGGGATCATTGTCAGGTTTGGCGGTTCGCATACATCCGGCACTCCGCCAACAGCGCGAGCAGGTTCGGGTCGCGCTCCTTGGCTTTCAGAAACACCACGCCAATGTGCTGCTGCAAACGGTAGCGCGGTTGCAGGGGAATCAGCTTCACCCGGTTCTCATATACCGCCGCAATCCGCCCCGGCAGCAGCGCATAACCCACCCCCGAGCTGACCATGCTCAGCAGGGTGAAGATGTCGTTGACCTGCATCGCCACCTTCGGCTCGAACCCTGCCTGCTTGAATACGCGGTTGCCATCCTGATGGGTGGCGAAGCCTTGGGTGAGGGTGATGAAGGTGGCGTCGCGCACGTCCGCCAGGTCGATTTCCTGTTCGCGGTCGAAGGGTGAATCGGCCGGGGTGGCGAGGAAGATGTCGTCGGAAAACAGCGCGATCTGCTCGCAGTCCGGATCGTTGGCGTGCTCGTCGAGGGAGATCAGGATCGCGTCGACTTCCATGTTCTTCAGCTTGTACAGCAGGTCGAAATTCGACCCGAGGATCAGGTCGATATTCAGCTCGCTACGGCGAATCTTCAGCCCCATGATCAACTGCGGCACGGTCTTCACCGTCAGCGAATACAGCGAGCCCAGCTTGAAGCGCTCGGCGGAGAAACCGGCGGCTTCGCGGGTGACCCGCACGCTGTCGACCACATCCTGCACCAGCTTCTGCGCGCGCTCTTCCAGCACATAGGCGCTTTCCAGCGGCGTGAGGTTGCGCCCTTCGTGCTTGAACAGCGGGCAGCGCAGGGCGTTTTCCAGGGAGTGGATCGCCCGGTGCACGCTGACGTTGCTGGTCTGCAATTCAGCCGCCGCCCGCGCCAGGTTGCCGGTGCGCATGAACGCCAGGAAGATTTCCAGCTTCTTGAGGGTGAACTCTTCGTCGATCAGCATGGGCGTGACTCTTGTTCGAATGCCGTCGATTGTGCCCCTAAAACCAGTTCACTCCCAGCCATGCGCTGCACAGGCCCAACACCACGCCGAGGATGATCAGCCAGATTGCGTTGAGCCTTGTGTAATACACCACGGCAGCGCTGGCCAGGGTCAGTACCAGGCTGGTGGCGTTGTTTTCCAGGCTGTTCATCAGGATGTAGCTGGCGGCCAGGATCAGCCCGATGGAGATCGGCAGCAGGCTGCCTTTGACCCGCTGCACCCACGGGGTCTTGGTGTGTTTTTCCAGCCAGCCGGCGCCGAAGTAGGTGAGCACCGAGCAGGGCACCAGCTTGGCGGTCAGGGCCACCAGGGCGCCGGGCAACCCGGCGGCTTGCTGGCCGATAAATACCAGGAACATGCCATTGGGCCCGGGCAATGCCTGGGACAGGGCGAAGAAGGCGACGAACTGGGCGTCGGTGATCCAGTTCATGTCGGTGACGGTGTAGCGGTGGATATCGCTCAGGGCCACGGTGTTGCCGCCAATCGCCATCAGCGACCACAGCGCGCATTGGATCATCAGGTGAAACAGCACGCTCTGCATCAGCCAGCCACCTTCTGCTTGCCCATGAAGCTCAAGGCCAACGAGCTGGGAATGCAGATCAGCAGGACCATCCACAACGGCAGCACCAGCACCGCCATCAATACGAAGGTCAGGACGAACGCGCTGTAGTTGGCCAGGGTCCGCGGCATGGCCTTGAGCAGGCGCAAGGTGGTGCCGAGCATCAGCCCGGTGGCGATCGGCATCACCGCGCCGAAGATCTGCTGCACCACGTCATGGCTCCACCATTTGGCATAGGCGAAGCCGGCCAGCACGGTGATCAGCGAGGGGAACAGATACAAGCCGACCACGGTCACAACCGCACCCGGCAAACCGTGCAGGCGCCGACCGTAGATGATGCCGACGTTGGCGATATTCGGCCCGGGGAAGAATTGGCCGGTGGTCAGCAACTCGTTGAAGCCTTGTTCGCTGACCCACTGCCGGCGGTCGACCATCATCTGCCGCGCCCAGGGCATCACGCCGCCAAAGCCGAACAGGCCGACCATGGCGAAGTTGTAAAACAATTGCCACAGACTCGGGTGGGGCTGGGCAGGTTCGAGGTCGGGCATGGGCGTTACCGATGAGGGGCTTTTATGTAGGAGCTGGCTTGCCTGCGATAGCGGTGGGTCAGACATGCATCTGCTGCTGATACACCGCTATCGCCGGCAAGCCAGCTCCCACAGGATGAAGCGAATCATCCATCGGCATGTGTATTTGGGCAAATGAAGAAAGGTTGTTACCTGATATTGGGTGGGTGACGTCAGAATGGTCGAGGTGATAACCGTTATTCGAGGTGAGTGACACATGTATCACGGGGAACGATTCAACGCCTGGAGCCACTTGCTCGGGGCGGTTGCGGCTTTTGTGGGTGCGGTATGGATGTTGGTGGTGGCCGGTATGGACGGCAGCCCCTGGAAGATTGTCAGCGTAGCGATCTACGGTTTCACATTGCTGGTGTTGTACAGCGCGTCCACCGTTTACCACAGCGTGCGCGGGCGCAAGAAAGCGATCATGCAGAAGGTCGATCACTTTTCGATCTACCTGCTGATTGCCGGCAGTTACACGCCGTTTTGCCTGGTGACGTTGCGCGGGCCGTGGGGCTGGACGCTGTTCGGGATTGTGTGGGGGCTGGCGGTGATCGGCATCCTGCAGGAGATCAAGCCACGCTCCGAGGCGCGGATCCTGTCGATCGTGATCTACGCCGTGATGGGCTGGATCGTGCTGGTGGCGGTCAAGCCGCTGATTGCTGCGCTGGGGCCTACCGGGTTTGCCTGGCTGGCGTCGGGCGGGGTGCTGTACACCGTGGGCATTATTTTCTTTGCCCTGGAGGACCGCTTGCGGCACTCCCACGGGATCTGGCATTTGTTCGTGATCGGCGGCAGCCTGCTGCATTTCGTGGCGATCATGGGGTACGTGTTATAGCCGGTCCAATTGCTCCTGGGCCCGGCTGCCGAAGATCTCCAACAGGCTCGCCAGCATATGCGGCGGCGGTTCGTCGGCGCGGGTCAGGGTGTACAAGGTGATTGGCAGCGGCGGTGCCAGCGGGCGAATGCAGGTGGTGGCCGGCGACGCGCCGAGGGCGGTGAACGGATCAATCACCGCCAGCCCGGCGCCGGATTCGACCATGGCCCTGGCCAGGGAATAGGTCTGCACCGCGATGCTGACCCGTGGCGGCGGGTCGACCGCTTCCAGGTAGCTGTCCAGCTTCGCCGACAACGGGTCGGCGCTGGACAGGCCAATCAACGGCGCGCCCGCCAGGGCCATCAGCGGCAACGGTTTGCCCAGCTCGTTTTCCTTCCAGTAACCCTGCGGCGCCAGCGCCACCAGCACGCCGTGGGCCAACGGCTGGGCGTTCAGCCCTGGGTGATCGGGCGGTTGCAGGGTCAGCGCCACGTCGACCTCACGCATCAACAGGTTTTGCACCAGCTCGCGGCTGTGGGCGCTGGACAGCTCGCAGGCGATGTCCGGGTAGCGTTGGGTCCATTCGCGGATGGCCGGCGGCAGCAACGACAAGGCCAGCGCGGGTGTGGCGCCGATACGCAGGCTCTGGCCCGGCTCGCGGCGCAGGTTCTGCGCCAGGCGCCGCACGCCTTGCAGGCTTTCGGTCACCTTGTCGACTTCGCGCTCCAGCGCCAGCGCTTCCGGGGTTGGCTGCAGCTTGCCGCGTATACGCAGGAACAGCGGGAACCCCAACTGCAACTCGGCGTGCTGCAGCACCTTGCTCACCGCCGGCTGCGAGACATGCAGCAACTGGGCGGCGGCGCTGATGGAACCGGTCTGGCGGATGGCCTGGAAGATTTCGATATGACGCAAGCGCATGGGCAGTCCATAACCTTTGTTTATGGGTGACCCATCTTTATTCATTGTCCCGCCGCTGTCACCTGCCTCTAACCTTCAAGCCTGACATCGCACGGTTAAGGGACGCACATGGCTCAGCAGGTTTGCATCATCGGTGGCGGGGTTATCGGCCTGGCGAGTGCCTACGCGCTGGTGCGTGCCGGCATGCAGGTGACGGTGGTCGAAGCCCGGGACACCCTGGGCAGCGAGACCAGCTTCGCCAACGGCGGGCAGTTGTCCTACCGCTATGTCGCACCGCTGGCCGACAAGGGTGTGCCGTTGCAAGCCATCGGCTGGATGCTGCGCGGTGACTCGCCGCTGAAGCTGCGCCCGCGCATGGACCCGGCGCAGTGGCGCTGGATGGCCTCGTTCCTGGGCGCCTGCCGTGGCTCGGTGAACCAGCGCAATGCGGCCCACCTGCTGCGCCTGGCGTCCTTGAGCCAGGGCACCCTGCAACGCTGGCGTGAAGAAGACCAACTGGGCGGTTTCCACTGGCGGCGCAACGGCAAGCTGGTGACCTTTCGCAGCCTCGACAGCTATGAACGCGCCTTGAATAAAGTGACCGACCCGCTGCAACAGCAAGTGCTCTCGGCGGCGGACTGCGCACGGCTGGAACCGACCCTGGACAGCGCCAGTTTTGCCGGCGGCATCTATACGCCCAATGAAGAGGTCGGCGACTGCCATGGGTTCTGCCAGCAACTGGCGGCGCGCCTTGAAGCGTCGGGGCGTTGCACGTTCCTGTTGGGGCGCAAGGTGACGGCGATTCGTCACAGCGCAGGCGCCGTGCAGGCTATCGAAATGGGCAGTGAAGTCTTGCCGGTGCAGCACCTGGTGCTGGCCGCCGGGCACCGCAGCCCCGAGCTGGCCTTGCCGGGTATGTCACTGCCGCTGTATCCCCTCAAGGGTTACAGCCTGAGCGTGCCGATTGGCGCGCAGCATCAGGCGCCGAACATCAGCATCACCGATTACGACCGCAAGATCGTCTACGCGCGCATCGGTGAGCAACTGCGGGTGGCGGCGATGGTGGATATTGTCGGCTTCGACACCCGCCTGGAACCCAAGCGCCTGGCGCTGATTAAACGTCAGGCACTTGAGACGTTCCCGCTGGCCGGTGACTACCAGCACGCGGTCGAATGGGCCGGTATGCGCCCGGCCACGCCGACCGGCGTGCCGTTGATTGGTGCCAGCGCCTACAGCAACCTGTGGCTTAACCTCGGCCACGGCGCCCTCGGGTTTACCCTGGCTTGCGGCAGCGGCCAGGTACTGGCCGAGTTGATTGGCCGGCACACCACTTCCATTGATATGCAGGGCTTCGCGCCCCGAGCCGCTTGAGGATATTTCGATGACCATCACCCGAATCAACAGCAACAGCCGCTTGTCTGGCGCCGTGGTGTTTCAGGACCTGGTGTTTTTGTCCGGCCAGGTGCCGGGCGAAGGCCGCGATGTGAAGACCCAGACCGAACAGGTGCTGGCCAGGATTGATGCGCTGCTGGCCGAGGCCGGCAGCGACAAGGATCATCTGCTGAATGCGACCATCTACCTGAACAATATCCAGGAGGGTTTTGCGCCGATGAATGAAGTCTGGTCCGCCTGGCTATCGCCGGGGCAGGCACCGACGCGTACCACGTTGCAGGCGCAGTTGGCACGACCGGACGTGCTGGTCGAAATCAGCGTCATTGCCGTGCGCCGTCCATAACTAAAACAAAAACGGAGAATAACAATGCAAAAACTGTGGCGAGGGGGCTCGTCCCCCGTCGGGCTGCGCAGCAGCCCCATACTCTTCCTGGCCCTGATATTGAGTGCACAGACCCAGGCAACCGAAGCCCCCTTGGACGGCACGCTGAGCAAGATCGCCAATGCCAGGAGCATCACCCTCGGCTACCGCGATGCCTCGGTGCCGTTTTCCTATGTGGGGGATCACAGCGGCAAGCCCATGGGCTATTCGGTGGAGCTGGCGAACAAGATCGTCGAGCGTATCCAGCAGAAAACCGGTGTGCCGAAGCTCAACGTGAAGTACAACCTGGTGACTTCCCAGACCCGCATAGCCCTGGTGCAAAACGGCACCGTGGACCTGGAATGCGGTTCCACCGGCGTGACCGCCGAGCGGCAGAAGCAGGTGGCGTTTTCCTACGGGTTTATCTACGTGAAGGGCCAGTTGCTGACCGCCAACGACAGCGGCATCAAAAGCTTCGCCGACCTGCAAGGCAAGAACGTGGTAACCACCGCCGGTACTACCAACGAGCGGTTCCTCAAGAGCTACAACGTCGATCACAAACTGAACATGTCGGTGATCAGCGCCAAGGACCACGGCGAAGCCTTCCAGATGCTGCAATCCGGCCGGGCGGCGGCGTTCTACATGGATGACGCGTTGCTCTACGGCGAGCGCGCCAAGGCCAGGGACCCGCACAAGTGGGTGGTGGTCGGGGAAGAACAGTCGCGGGAAATCTACAGCTGCATGGTGCGCAAGGACGACCCGCAGTTTCTCGCGGTGGTCAACGAGACCCTGGCCGGGCTGTACAGCTCGGGGGAGATCAACGGGATTTACCAGCGCTGGTTTGAGCAGCCGATCCCGCCCAAGGGCTTGAACCTGGAATTCCCGATGACCAGTGAGTTGAAGGCGATTATTGCGACGCCTGTGAGTGACCCAGTGGAGTAGCGGAGTGCAAACCCGATCCAAATGTGGGAGCGGGCTTGCTCGCGAAAGCGGAGTGCCAGTCAATACATGTGTGACTGATCCACCGCATTCGCGAGCAAGCCCGCTCCCACATTTGATTGGGTTTGCAAAACGGGTTTAGAAGTCGCCCCAGAGTTGTTGAGCCACCGCCAGCGCCACGACTGGCGCAGTTTCGGTACGCAGCACCCGTGGGCCCAACCGTGCGGCATGAAACCCCGCACCTTGTGCCGTTTCGACTTCGCCATCAGTCAATCCACCCTCCGGCCCGATCAGGAAGGCCAGGCTCCCAGGCTTGGCGTGGCTCACCAGGGGCTCGGCCACCGGGTGCAGCACCAGCTTCAAATCCGCTTCGGCCTGTTTCAACCAATCCGCCAGCAACAGCGGTGGGTGAATCACCGGCACTCGCGAGCGACCGCACTGCTCGCACGCGCTGATCGCCACCTGGCGCCAGTGCTGCAGGCGTTTGTCGGCGCGTTCGTCCTTGAGGCGCACTTCGCAGCGGTCGCTGAAGATCGGGGTGATTTCATTCACCCCAAGCTCGGTGGCTTTCTGGATCGCCCAGTCCATCCGCTCGCCACGGGACAGGCCCTGGCCGAGGTGAATCTGCAACCGCGACTCGACCTGCCCGGCGAAGGTTTCGGTGACTTGCACCACCACGCGTTTTTTGCCGACTTCCAGCAAGCTGGCGCGAAACTCCTGTCCGGAACCGTCGAACAACTGCACGGGGTCGCCTTCGCTCATGCGCAATACGCGGCTGATGTAGTGCGCCTGGGCTTCCGGCAACTCGTGGTCGCCAAGGCTCAGGGGGGCGTCGACAAAAAAGCGGGACAGTCTCATTTCTGTTCTCTGGAAATAGTGTGCAGGGCGGACGCGGAGCGTCCATGGCTGCATTCCCACGCGGAGCGTGGGAACGATCAACTCAATCAGCCCGGATCACGAAACCCCGGGTGGAAATCCTTGGGCACCGCCACGCTGACCTTGCTGTTGGTGGCGATATCAATCCCTTCGCTGGCCACTTCAGCCAGGAAGTCGATCTGCTCCGGGGTGATCACATACGGCGGCAGGAAGTACACCACGCTGCCCAACGGACGCAGCAGAGCGCCTCGCTCCAGCGCATGCTCGAACACCTTCAGGCCACGGCGTTCCTGCCACGGGTAGGCGGTCTTGGTGGCCTTGTCCTGCACCATCTCGATGGCCAGCACCATGCCGGTCTGGCGCACTTCCGAGACGTGCGGATGGTCCACCAGGTGCGCGGTGGCGGTGGCCATGCGCTGGGCCAGGGCCTTGTTGTTTTCGATGACGTTGTCTTCTTCGAAGATATCCAGGGTCGCCAGGGCCGCCGCACAGGCCAGCGGGTTGCCGGTGTAGCTGTGGGAGTGCAGGAAGGCGCGCAGGGTCGGGTAGTCGTCGTAGAAGGCGTCGTACACATCGTCGGTTGTGACTACGGCGGCGAGCGGCAGGTAGCCGCCGGTCAGGGCCTTGGACAGGCACAGGAAGTCCGGGCGGATGCCGGCCTGTTCACAGGCGAACATCGTACCGGTGCGGCCAAAGCCCACGGCGATTTCGTCGTGGATCAGGTGCACGCCATAACGGTCGCAGGCTTCGCGCAGCAGCTTGAGGTACACCGGGTGGTACATGCGCATGCCGCCGGCGCCCTGGATCAGCGGCTCGACGATCACGGCGGCCACGGTGTCGTGGTTTTCGGCCAGGGTCTGCTCCATGGCCAGGAACATGTTCCGGGAATGTTCTTCCCAGCTCATGCCGTCGGGGCGCAGGTAGCAGTCGGGGCTCGGCACCTTGATGGTGTCCAGCAGCAGGGCTTTATAGGTCTCGGTGAACAGCGGCACATCGCCCACCGACATCGCGGCGATGGTTTCGCCGTGGTAGCTGTTGGTCAGGGTGACAAAGCGCTTTTTGTTCGGCAGGCCGCGGTTGAGCCAATAGTGAAAGCTCATCTTCAGCGCGACTTCGATGCACGACGAGCCGTTGTCGGCGTAGAAGCAGCGGGTCAGGCCTTCGGGGGTCATCTTCACCAGGCGCTCGGACAGCTCGATCACCGGCTGGTGGCTGAAACCGGCGAGGATCACGTGTTCCAGCTGGTCGACCTGGTCCTTGATGCGCTGGTTGATACGCGGGTTGGCGTGGCCAAACACGTTGACCCACCAGGAACTGACGGCGTCGAGGTAGCGTTTGCCTTCGAAGTCTTCCAGCCAGATGCCTTCACCGCGCTTGATTGGGATCAGCGGCAGTTGCTGGTGGTCTTTCATCTGGGTGCAGGGATGCCACAGCACCGCAAGGTCGCGTTGCATCCACTGGTTATTCAAACCCATGTTTATTCTCCTCGAAGCGGCTCGCGACGTGCGCGGGCGAAACAATCGCGCAAGCCTATGCAATGCCGGCCTGTGTCACAACCCATTGCGAGTCTGAAGCGTAAATTGGTGGTAAACGCAGGACAGTCCGTCACGTTTCTTCTGGATAGTCCTTAATCTCTTGTTAACTTACTCTGCATACGCTCTTGATCGTATTTCTCGATATTTCAAAGCGAAATTTTCCGCTTTAATTCGATAGGTAAATCGATAGTCTTGCCACAGCTCTTACGGGATTTGGGACATGCAACTACGTAATTCACCGGCCCGCTATGGCTGGGTCAGCATCGTTTTGCACTGGGGCGTGGCCCTGGTGGTGTTCGGTCTGTTCGCATTGGGCCTGTGGATGGTCGGTCTCGACTACTACAGTGCCTGGCGCAAAGACGCCCCGGACCTGCACAAGAGCATCGGCATTACGCTGTTCGCCATCATGCTCGTGCGGATCGTCTGGCGCCTGGTCAGCCCGCCGCCGCCACCGCTTGCCAGCTATAGCCGCATGACGCGTCTGGGGGCTGCGTTTGGCCACGCGTTCCTGTATCTCGGGCTGTTTGCCGTGATGATTGCCGGTTACCTGATTTCCACCGCAGACGGTGTCGGGATCCCGGTGTTTGGCTTGTTTGAGATTCCTGCGCTGGTTTCCGGGCTACCGGACCAGGCAGACACTGCAGGCGTGGTGCATTTGTACCTGGCCTGGGTATTGGTGGTGTTCGCCGGCCTGCATGGCGTGGCCGCGCTGAAACACCATTTCATTGATCGTGATGTGACCCTGGTTCGTATGCTGGGGCGCAAAGCCTGATGTTCAACCTCGACTCACAAGGAATAGAAAGCATGTTGAAAAAGACTCTCGCCGCTCTGGCCATCGGTTCTGCCCTGCTGACTGCCGGTCAGGCGATGGCAGCTGACTACGTTGTCGACAAGGAAGGCCAGCACGCCTTCGTTGACTTCAAGATCAGCCACTTGGGCTACAGCTTCATCACCGGTACCTTCAAGGACCTGGACGGCAAGTTCAGCTTCGATGCTGCCAAGCCTGAAGACAGCAAGATTGAGTTCAACGTCCGCACCGCCAGCGTGTTCACCAACCACGCCGAACGTGACAAGCACATCGCCAGCAAAGACTTCCTGGACGTTGGCAAGTTTGCCGATGCCAAGTTCGTCTCCACCAGCGTCAAGACCACTGGCAAGAATGCCGCTGGCCAAGTCACTGCTGACGTGACCGGCGACCTGACCTTTCACGGCGTGACCAAGCCGATCGTCGTCAAGGCGACCTTCCTGGGTGAAGGCAAGGATCCATGGGGCGGCTACCGTGCCGGCTTTGAAGGTACTACCTCCTTCAATCGCCAGGACTTCGGCAAGCAGATGGACCTGGGTCCAGCGTCCAACAACGTTGAGCTGTACGTGACGTTTGAAGGTGTGAAAGCGAAGTAATTTTCGCCGGCCACACAAAAATGCCCCGGATCTCGCGATCCGGGGCATTTTTTATGGCGCTTTGAAAACTCAGCGGTTGCGGGTCAGCAACGCCGGTTTTTCACCACGTGGACGGCCCGGCAGTTGATCCAACTGCTCAGGTGTCAGCGTGCGATCGCTTTTCGACTCTTTGTGGATGATCTTCGGTGCCGGGCCGCCGCGCGGGTTTTGCACCGCTGGCTCCGACAGGCGAGGTTGATCATCACGGGCCGGGCGACGGTTGCGCGACTCTTCGCGACGGGCCTGGCCGTCACGCGGTGCACCGTTGCGCGGGCCGCTGCGCTTGGCAGGCGGGGTGCCGGTGGTGGCGCCGTTGCTGCTGCGCGGACCGTTCTGGCGACCTTGTGGCTGCCCGCCGGTACGCGGAGTACCGGCGCCTGCGCCCTGGGCCGGAGCGCCCGGACGGCGACCACGGCCCTGGGCCGGCTTGGCCTGGGGCACGTAGTCAACGCGGTTACCGAAGTTGTCCACGTCGTCGTCCAGGAACTCGTCCGGAGCACGGTCGGCAGCAGCACGTGGCGGCTGGCTCGGCTGGCGCTGTTCGCGGGCCGGGGTGCCTTCACGGGGCTTTTGCTCACGGGCCGGGCGTTCGCCACGGCCATTGGTCGCAGCCTTGTCCTTGCCGCCCTTGTCCTTGCCCTTGTCTTTACGACCGCCACCGCCGCCGCCGCCGTTCGGGCCATCGCCCTTCGGACCGCGTGGGTTGTTGCGCGGGTTGCGCACGTCCGGACGCTCGCGCACTTCAGGCTTCTCGGCCTCAACGGCGCTGGAGTCGAAGCCCATCAGGTCGCCGTCGGCGATTTTCTGCTTGGTCATGCGCTCGATGCTTTTCAGCAGCTTTTCTTCGTCCGGTGCGACCAGGGAAATGGCCTCGCCCGAACGACCGGCCCGGCCAGTACGGCCGATACGGTGCACGTAGTCTTCATCGACGTTTGGCAGCTCGAAGTTGACCACGTGGGGCAGTTGGTCGATGTCCAGGCCGCGAGCGGCGATGTCGGTGGCGACCAGGATGCGCACTTCACCGGCCTTGAAGTCGGCCAGGGCTTTGGTGCGGGCATTCTGGCTCTTGTTGCCGTGGATCGCGACGGCGGTGAGGCCGTGCTTGTCCAGGTACTCGGCCAGGCGGTTGGCGCCGTGCTTGGTGCGGGTGAACACCAGCACCTGTTCCCACGCGCCGGCGGTGATCAGGTGGGCCAGCAGCGAACGCTTGTGAGCGGCCGGCAGGCGGAATACGCGCTGCTCGATACGCTCGACGGTGGTGTTCGGCGGCGTGACTTCAATGCGCTCGGGGTTGTGCAACAACTTGCCCGCCAACGCGGTGATGTCGTTGGAGAACGTGGCCGAGAACAGCAGGTTCTGGCGTTTGGCCGGCAGGCGCGCGAGGACCTTTTTCACGTCATGGACAAAGCCCATGTCGAGCATGCGGTCGGCTTCGTCCAGCACGAGGATTTCCACGTGGGACAAATCGACGCTGCCTTGGCCGCACAGGTCGAGCAAGCGACCCGGGCATGCAACCAGTACGTCGACACCGCGGGACATGGCCTGAACCTGTGGGTTCATGCCGACGCCGCCGAAGATGCAGGCGCTGACGAACTTCAAGTCGCGGGCATACAGCTTGAAGCTGTCATGCACTTGGGCGGCGAGTTCGCGGGTAGGGGTCAGGACCAGTACGCGCGGTTGGCGCGGGCCATGACGCTGGGATTTGTCCGGGTGACCGTTGGGGAACAACCGCTCCAGGATCGGAAGGGCGAAGCCGCCGGTTTTACCAGTACCTGTCTGAGCCGCAACCATCAGGTCGCGGCCTTGCAACACGGCGGGAATGGCCCGCTGTTGCACCGGAGTAGGCTCGGTATAGCCCGCTGCCTCGATGGCGCGGACTAAAGCCTCGGAGAGACCGAGGGAAGCAAAGGACATGAGTAATCCTGTTTTAGTTAGGGCTTGGCCCAGAGGGATAGTCTTGCCTGGCGTGAATGGCGTTTAGATGAACGCAATCCCGTCCGGTCCTGCTGGGGCTGGCGGGCACTCAGACGGCTCGCGCGGGCTTGAAAGCTGCGCTGTAGCGGGGTCGGGTGCCTTTTGCAAGACCGAAGCGTCCGGGCGTAAGCCTGGCGGAAAGGCCGGAGTATAACAGAGCAATCACTCTGCGCTGCTTTCCTGCTGCTCAACGGTGCGTACGGGCAGGGCTGATGCGCTGGTTTGCGGGCTGCTGCCTGCATATTTGGCGCTCAAGGCCGCGTAGGCAGGCTCTTGCTTGAAGCGTTTGAGTTCGGCGGCGAAGCGTTGCACCAGCAAATCCATGCCCGCCCCGCGGCGCACGGCCAGGAACTGTGGCTGGCTGCTGACTACCTGGGGTGCCTGGGTGACCTGGTCCTCAAGTCCAAGGGCCTTGAGTACATGCTGGCCAACCCGACGGTCCGTGATCACCAGGTCGATCCGGCCAAGGGCCAGTTTGCCGAAGTTGGCCTCATGGCTGGCGGCCGGCTCCTGCTTGAAGAGGGTGGACTCGCTGAATTCGGCGCCATAGAGGTAGCCTGGCGAGGTGCCGATGGTCAGGCCGCGCAGGTCGTCGAAGGTCTGGAACGGGTGTGGGCGCTGATTGGCGTAGAACAGCACGAACTCCACCTCGGACAGCGGCTCGCTGGGGTACAGCAGCACCGCGTCGCGTTCATGGCTATGGAAAATATCCAGTGCGCCGTCGGCCTGGCCCTGGTCGAGCATCGCCAGGCAGCGCTTCCAAGGCAGGAATTGCCAATCCACATCGATGCCCAGGCGCTGGAACACGATCACCGTGGTCTCGTAGTCGAGCCCGCGCATGGTGCCGTTGTCGTCGTAGACGTAAGGCGCCCAGGGCTCGGTGACAATGCGCAGTTTCTCGCCATGGGCACCGAGGCTCAGGCAAGCGAAAAGAACAGCAGTCAATAACCGGAAAGTGACAGGCATACCCTGAGATTACGACTGTATCGGGCTAAAGAGAAGCTCTGGCACAGTGATCTGCGGGCGCCCGCCAGGGTTACTTGCCCGGAGATTTGATCAGGTGTTCGTAGATCGCCTCGCGCCGCTCGCCGAGAATCAGCCGCACCACGGGATTGCCAAACCAGTGCTCCAGCAGATGGGCATCCACCGGTCGGCCCTGGCGCTCTTCCTGGTTTTGTCGGGCCTTGTCCCACCAAACCGGGCCACACGCCTGGTCGAACTCGTTTTCATGTTCATAGCAGCCGTAGAGGATTTCCCGGATGAACTGCTGTTGGTGCTTGGGCAGTGCCAGGGTGATCAGCTTGTACATCAAGCGTTGCAGACGAGGCGGGCGGGGCAGGTGGGCGGAAACCTGGCGCGTGTCATCCAGGGCCGTGGCGCTGGTGGGGTTTGCCCCATGCTTGGCGATCCACGCCTTGACCTTGGCCCGGAACAGCTGCTTGCGGCTCCAGTAATGGTGGATCAGGTCCGGGCATTCGCGCACGTTGAGGGTGCGATAGGCGGCAATGGACAGGCAGAACTCTTCCAGGGTGTAGGCGCCCTGGGCATGGGGAAACAGTTCGTCCATCAACTCGATCGAGCGGTCGAGGATGTGCGCGTCCCGCTGCGTCAGGCCCATGACCCCCGAATTGAGGGTCATCATGTCATCGTCGGCCACGCCCATGTCCAGCAGGCGCTGGTACAGGGCGCTGTACAGAATGCTTTCGTGGTTGTCGCCGTATTTGGTGTAGAAGGCGTTGCACAGCAGGGTGCCCGGCTGCACGCGTTCAAACAGCGCCAGGGGCGAATGGTGGAAAAACGTATCGGTGTCGATCAGCAGCGCCACTTCGGATTCTTGCAACACTTGCCGCAGCACTACGTGCTTGGTGCGAAAGTGGTAGCCGTGAGGCTCGCTCCAGCGTTTGCGCGTGGCTTCGTCCAGCGGGCGTACCCGTACCGGCAGCAGGCGGTAGGGCTCGGGGTTGTCGGTGAAGACCTGGATGTCGATGCCTGTGTCCGGCTCGTCCCGCAGGAACGACAGGGCGCTGGCGATGCTGAATACCGCTTCCTGATGGTAAGTCTCTGCGCCGAACACCAGGTAGACCAGTTGCGGGCGGGACGTCGGGGCGGATGTATTCATGGACTGCAGAATTCCGTGGGCGTTTAGAACGGCAAAGGCCCTCATTATGAGGGCCTTTGCATTTCGGAACAGACCTTAGCGTGGCAGCTTCAGGTTGTTCCAGACAGCGAGGCTTGGCTCAGCCTGGTTCAGGGTATAGAAGTGCAACCCTGGCGCGCCACCTTGCAACAATTGTTCACACATTTCGCTGATGACCTGTTCGCCGAACGCCTGGATGCTCTTGACGTCGTCGCCGTAGGCTTCCAGTTGTTTACGAATCCAGCGTGGGATTTCCGCGCCGCAGGCGTCAGAGAAGCGCGCCAGTTTGCTGTAGTTGGTGATCGGCATGATGCCCGGCACGATCGGGATGTTCACGCCCATCGCTTGTACACGCTCAACGAAGTAGAAGTAGCTCTCTGCGTTGAAGAAGTACTGGGTGATCGCGCTGTTGGCGCCGGCGTTGGCCTTGCGCACGAAATTCTGCAGATCGTCTTCGAAATTGCGCGCCTGGGGGTGCATCTCCGGATAAGCGGCCACTTCGATGTGGAAGTGATCGCCGGTTTCTTCGCGAATGAAGCTCACCAGGTCATTGGCGTAGCGCAGCTCGCCGCTGGCCATGCCCATGCCGGAGGGCAGGTCACCGCGCAGGGCGACGATGCGCTTGATGCCGGCTTGCTTGTACTGGGTCAGCAGGCTGCGCAGGTCGGCCTTGCTGTCGCCCACGCAGGACAAATGCGGAGCTGCAGGTACTTTGACTTGGCTTTCCAGCTGCAGCACGGTGTTGATCGTGCGATCGCGGGTGGAGCCACCGGCACCGTAGGTGCAGGAGAAGAAATCGGGGTGGTAGCTGGCCAACTGCTTGGCAGTTGCCATCAGTTTTTCATGCCCAGCATCGGTCTTGGTCGGGAAGAACTCGAAGCTGTAGCGACGGTCTTGGGACATGGTCATACCTATGGAAACTCATAAAGCCAGAAGGTGCACACCGTCAATGTGGGAGCGGGCTTGCTCGCGAAGGCGGTATGTCAGTAGTAGATAAGTCGACTGACACACCGCCTTCGCGAGCAAGCCCGCTCCCACAAAAGCCTGCCCCCACATGGGGAGCAGGCAGCAGGCAAATCAGTAGCGGTAAGCGTGCGGCTTGAACGGGCCTTCGACCGTCACGCCGATGTAGTCGGCCTGGGTCTTGGTCAGTTGAGTCACTACGCCGCCGAAGCCGCGGACCATTTCCAGGGCCACTTCTTCGTCGAGTTTCTTCGGCAGTACTTCCACGGTCAGGCGCTCGGCTTTCTGGGCGGGCGACAGGTCGGCGTATTTCTGGCCGAACAGGAAGATCTGCGCCAGTACCTGGTTGGCGAACGAGCCATCCATGATGCGGCTTGGGTGGCCAGTGGCGTTGCCCAGGTTGACCAGACGGCCTTCGGCCAGCAGGATCAGGTAGTCATCGTTCTGCGGGTCGAAATCGCCAGCACCGGTACGGTGAACCTTGTGTACCTGTGGCTTCACTTCTTCCCATGCCCAGTTCTTGCGCATGAAAGCGGTGTCGATTTCGTTGTCGAAGTGACCGATGTTGCACACCACGGCGCGCTTTTTCAGGGCCTTGAGCATGTTCGAGTCGCACACGTTCACGTTGCCGGTGGTGGTCACGATCAGGTCGATCTTGCCCAGCAGGGCCTTGTCGATGCTGGCTTCGGTGCCGTCGTTCTGGCCGTTGATGAACGGCGAAACCACTTCGAAACCGTCCATGCAGGCTTGCATGGCGCAGATCGGGTCGACTTCGGAGACTTTAACGATCATGCCTTCCTGACGCAGGGACTGGGACGAACCCTTGCCCACGTCACCGTAGCCGATCACCAGCGCTTGCTTGCCGGACAACAGGTGGTCGGTGCCGCGCTTGATCGCATCGTTCAGGCTGTGACGGCAGCCGTACTTGTTGTCGTTCTTGCTCTTGGTCACCGAGTCGTTGACGTTGATGGCCGGGATTTTCAGCTCGCCCTTGGCCAGCATGTCCAGCAGGCGGTGTACGCCGGTGGTGGTTTCTTCGGTCACGCCGTGGACGCGGTCGAGGATCTGCGGGTACTTCTTGTGCAGCAGTTCGGTCAGGTCGCCGCCGTCGTCGAGGATCATGTTGGCATCCCATGGCTTGCCATCCTTGAGGATGGTTTGCTCCAGGCACCACTCGTACTCTTCTTCGGTTTCGCCTTTCCAGGCGAACACGGCGATACCGGCAGCAGCGATAGCGGCGGCGGCCTGGTCTTGAGTCGAGAAAATGTTGCAGGACGACCAGCGTACTTCGGCACCCAGGGCAACCAGGGTTTCGATCAGCACGGCAGTCTGAATGGTCATGTGGATGCAGCCGAGAATCTTCGCGCCCTTGAGCGGCTGCTCAGCGGCGTACTTGCGACGCAGGCCCATCAGGGCTGGCATTTCGGATTCGGCGATAAAGGTTTCGCGACGGCCCCAGGCAGCGAGGGACATGTCGGCGACTTTGTAGTCGGTAAAACCTGCAGGCGTGATTACAGCGCTCATGAAGAGCCTCCATTCGTAGTGTGCGAATGGGCGCCGTTGTGCGTTTAGTATCCAGCTGGCTAACCAGGCCGGACAACGCCCCATCCGAGCCTGACAGGTCGAGCCTGCTGCAGCGCCCCTCGGACAGGTGGCGGGAGAACGGTATCAATCGAAGATGACCGTTTTGAAGCGGAGGCGATTATAGCCGCCTGCGCCTGACTTCTAAAGCCTTTCTGTCGGCGGCATGAAGATCGCTCATGGGGTTGATAGGCAATGGCTCATAGAGCTTGGGCCCGGCCTCTGCCATGATGTTGCCCATCATTTCGCAACACGCTTTGGAGTGAACATGAACTTCCACACTCGCAAATGGGTAAAACCCGAAGACCTCAACCCCAACGGCACCCTGTTCGGTGGCAGCCTGCTGCGCTGGATCGACGAAGAAGCGGCCATCTACGCGATTGTCCAGTTGGGCAACCAGCGGGTGGTGACCAAGTACATCTCCGAAATCAACTTCGTCAGCGCCTCGCGCCAGGGCGACATCATCGAACTGGGCATCACCGCCACCGAGTTCGGTCGCACCTCCATCACCCTGACCTGTGAAGTGCGCAACAAGATCACGCGCAAGAGCATTCTGACGGTGGAAAAAATGGTCTTCGTGAACCTGGGTGAAGACGGTCTGCCGGCGCCCCATGGCCGCACCGAGATCAAGTACGTGAAGGATCAGTTCCAGTCGGAAGGCCTCGGCGAGTAATCCTGCGCAGGGCCAGTGAACGCTCTTGATCAACCATAGGTCGTACCTGAACATCGCCCCCCGTTCAGGTATCACCATGGCCACGCAAGAAGACGGCAAGACCCCCAATCTGTCGCAGGAAGAGCAGCACGACGTCGACAAGAACCAGCCGCCTCGCGCGGCGGTTCTGCATGAAATCATCCGCACTCAAGGCGATCAGGAACTGGAGCGCAACGTCGCCGCGTTGTGGTGGTCGGCGCTGGCCGCCGGCCTGACCATGGGCCTGTCACTGATGGGCATGGGCTTGCTCAACTCGCGCCTGCCGGATGGCGAAGAGTTCAAGGTGATCGCCAGTTTTGGTTACTGCGCCGGCTTTCTTGCCGTGATCCTCGCCCGTCAGCAGTTATTCACCGAAAACACCCTGACCGCGGTGTTGCCGGTGATGAGCAAACCCACGCTGAAGAATTTCGCACGCCTGCTGCGTTTATGGGCCGTGGTGCTGGTGGGCAACCTGTGCGGCACCTTGCTGGTGGCGTATGTGATGCTGCACTTGCCGATCTTTGACACCAAGACCGACCTGGCCTTCCTGGAAATCGGGCGCAAGGTCATGGAAAACGACGCCTACCAGATGTTCGCCAAGGGCATCGTGTCGGGCTGGATGATCGCCACCATGGTGTGGATGATCCCATCCATGGAAAGCGCCAAAATCTGGATCATCATCCTGATCACCTACCTGATGGCACTGGGAGACTTCACTCACATCGTGGTGGGCTCGGCGGAAGTGTCGTACCTGGTATTCGCCGGCGAGCTGCCGTGGAAAGACTTCTGGCTGGTGTTCGCCGGGCCGACGCTGGCGGGCAATATCATCGGCGGCAGCTTTATCTTTGCGCTGATCAGCCATGCGCAGATTCGCAGCGAAAGCAGCCTGCCGGGCAAAGCCGCTGCGGACCCGAGGCATCCGCAGCAGATCAACAAGGGTCAGTGAGTCTCCGGCGCCGCAGCAGGCGCCGGCTCATCCTTGGTCACATGCTTGACCAGCTTGCCGATGCTCAAGCCCTGCAACAGGATCGAAGACAGCACCACGATGTAGGTGATGCTCAGCAGCAAGTCACGCTCCGGGCCCAGTGGCAGGGCCAGGGCCAGTGCCACGGAAACCCCGCCGCGCAAGCCGCCCCATGTGAGGATGCGGATGGTGCCGCGGGGCACCGTGCGCCAGCGGCGCAGCAGCAGGATCGCCGGGGCCACCGTCAGCAGGCGTGACAACAGGATTGCCACGGCCAGCAAACTGGCGGCCAACACGTGCAGCCAGTTGAACGGCAACAGCAGCAGTTCCATGCCGATCAGCGCAAACAGCAGGGCGTTGAGCATGTCATCGAGCAGTTCCCAGAAGCCGTCCAGGTAGCGCCGGGTCATGTCGTTCATCGCCAGCTTGCGGCCGAGGTTGCCGATGATCAGGCCCGCCACCACCATCGCAATGGGTGCCGAGACGTGCAGTTCAGTGGCCATCGCCGAGCCGCCGATCACCAGGGCCAGGGTCAGCATCACTTCGATCTGATACTGCTCGATGCTCTTGATCATCAGGTACACGATGTAGCCGATCAGCCCGCCGAACACCACGCCGCCAATCGCCTCATGGGCAAACAGCATGGCCGTGGCGCCGACCGTAGGCGTCTCGCCCAGTTGCGCGATGCCCAGCAACACGGTGAACACCACCACCGCCGTGCCGTCGTTGAACAGCGATTCGCCGACGATGGTGGTTTTCAGTGGTTTCGACGCATTGGCGGTCCGCAGCACACCGAGCACGGCGATCGGGTCGGTGGGGGAAATCAGCGCGCCGAACAGCAGGCAGTACAGGAAACTCACGTGCCAGCCGAACAGGGCAAAGATGTAGAAGGCCAGGCTGCCGATCACCACCGTGGCAATCAATACGCCGAAGGTGGCAAGCAGGCCGATGGGCCAGCGGTAGCTGCGCAGGTCGCTCAGGTTGACGTGCAAGGCGCCGGCGAACAGCAGGAACGAGAGCATCCAGTTCATCAGCAGGTCGCCGAAGTCGATCTGGCCGATCAACTGCTGGATGCGCTCTTCAAGGCCGGGGTAGCCGATAAAGCTCAAGCCTTGCAGCAGCAGGGAAAACATCAGTGCCGTGACCATCACACCGATGGTGGGCGGCAGGCCGATGAAGCGGTAGTTCACATAGGTGAGCAGGGTGGTGAGGCAAATAAACGCAGCGACAAGTTCAAGCATCCGGGGTCCTTGGATGGAGGAGTGAGTAGAGATCATATGTGGGAGCTGTCGAGCCCCAGCGAGGCTGCGATGGCATCACCTGGGTGAGGCTGCAAGACCGCAGCGCCTGTATCGCAGCCTCGCTAAAGCTCGACAGCTCCCACACAGAACACATTTATCAGTTGGCTACGTTGACCGCAGCAGGGCGACGACGTTGCAGGTCGATGAACAAAAGTGCCGCCGCCACCATCCCGCCGATCCAGGCACCGAGCGGCAGGCGAGGATCTCCTTCGGTAATCGTGACGCTCTGATCAGGCATACGCAGGCCGACGCCCGGATCGGCGAAGATCGGGCAGCGGCAAAAATTTATTGGTCCAGGTCTTTGCGCAACTGAGTGCGGCGTGGTCGGCTTTAGTATAAACAGGTGCTGAAATATGGCGAATCAATTCCGCTTTTTATGACTGGGGAGTCACCGTGATCGCAACAGCTCTGGTACTGGTAGCGGCGTTGTTGCATGCGACGTGGAACACTTTGATCAAATTCAGCGGCGAGCGCCTGTTGGTCATCGCGTGCATGGACACGGTGGCATTGCTGTTTGTGGTGCTGGCGGTGGGGTTTGTATCGTTTCCGCCACTGGAAATCTGGCCGTGGATCATCGCCTCGGCGTTGTTTGAATTGCTCTACCGCTACCTGCTGATCCAGGCCTATCGCGTGGGTGACCTGGGCCTGGTGTACCCATTGATGCGCGGCTTGTCGCCTTTGGTGGTGCTGGCGCTGACGCTGGTGTTTGCCGGTGAGGTGCTCAGTCCCCAGCAGATTCTCGGCATTCTGCTGATTCCGTTCGGCATGCTGTGCCTGTTATGGCAGGGCGGCGGTGGCGACCGGTTGCCCTGGTCGATGCTGCCGGTGGTGGCGTTGATCGGCTTGTGTATCGGTTGCTACACCTTCCTCGATGGCCAGGCATTGCGCCGTTGGTCACACCCGCTGGACTACCTGGTGTGGCTGACGCTGATAAGCGCATGGCCGTTTCCGTTGCTGGCGATGGTGCGCAAACGGGCGGCGTTCGGGCTGTTCTGGCGCACGCAGTGGCGGCTGGGGCTGAGTGTCGGGTTGTGCGTGTTGTTGAGCTACGCTCTGGTGCTTTGGGCCATGCAGTTGGGCTCGATTGCCGAAGCCGCTGCGCTGCGGGAAGTCAGCGTGATCCTGGTGGTGCTGTTCGGCATGCGTTACCTGAAAGAACCTTTCGGCCGCCCACGGCTCATAGCCTGTGGGTTGGTGCTGATCGGCATGTTCGTGATGAAACTCTAACCGTCGGATAAAACTAAAAAAGGAATGGGTTATGACAGTCGCTTTCTGGTGTGTGTTGATCGCAATTTTTCTGCCGTACCTGTGCACGGGCGTGGCCAAGTTCAGCGGCGGCAAGTTCGGGCCCCGGCAGAACCATGACCCGCGGGCGTTCCTCGACACCCTCGAGGGGTTTGCCAAGCGCGCCCACAGTGCGCAACTCAACAGCTTCGAAGTGACCCCGGCCTTTGCGGCCGCGGTGATCATTGCCCATCTGGCTGGCGTTGCGTCGCTGGTGACGATCAACGTCCTGGCGGTGCTGTTCATCACCAGCCGGTTGCTCTACATCATCTGCTACCTGGCGGACTGGGCGATGCTGCGGTCGGTGGTGTGGGCGGTAGGGATGGCGTTGATTGCGAGCTTCTTCTTCGTCTCGATCTGAAGCCTGACACTGTTCAAGTGTGGGAGCGGGCTTGCTCGCGAATGCGGTGAGTCAGTCACCGGATGTATCGACTGATCCACCGCATTCGCGAGCAAGCCCGCTCCCACACAAGCCCGCTCCCACATAGACCTTGGTGTTCTTCAGGTGCCTGTCGGCACATCCGGCACTTTTGGCAACGCTGCGCCTTTGGGCCACAGCATCCAGATCTGGCCCTGCTGCTTCATGTTGCCCGCCAACTCGCCGGCGGCATCACCGGTTCCCCAGAACAGGTCGGCCCGCACTTCGCCGGTAATTGCACCGCCGGTGTCCTGCGCGGCCACCGGGCGGGCAATCGGTGTGCCGTCCGGTCGGGTAGTCGACAGCCATAACAGGCTGCCCAGTGGAATCACCTTGCGATCCACCGCAACGCTATACCCCGCAGTCAGCGGCACGTTCAGCGAGCCACGCGGGCCTTCGTTGCTGTCGGGGCGGGCACTGAAGAACACGTAGCTGGGGTTGCTTGCCAGCAATTCAGGAATACGCTGCGGATGCGCCTTGGCCCAGGCCGCGATGGCGCCCATGGTCACGTCTTCTTTTTTCAGCTCGCCCTGCTCCACCAGCCAGCGGCCGATGGGGCGGTACGGGTAACCGTTCTGGTCACCGTAACCCACCCGCAATTGGCGGCCGTCGGCCAGTTGGATACGACCCGAACCCTGGATCTGCAGGAATTGCAGGTCCATCGGGTTGGTCAGCCAGGCGATGGGCTTGGCGGTGGAGCCTTGGTGGTTGATGGTGCTGGCGTCGTCATAGGGTTTGAGTACCCGGCCCTCCAGGCGACCGCGCAGGCGCTTGCCCTTGAGCTCCGGGTAGATGCTTTCCAGGTTGACGATGATCAGGTCATCCGGCACGCCGAACACCGGCACATGGGCGGTGGCGGTTTCGGTCAGGCTGCCGGGGTAAACCGGTTCGTAGTAGCCGGTGATCAGGCCATTGGGGCTGTTGTCGGCCGAGCGCAAGCCGTAGACATCGAGGTTGGCCTTGAGGAAGTCGCGAATCGCCACTGCCGTCGACGGCACAGTGGCCGATGCCGCGCACGTCGTGCCCCACACCGGGTCAGCCTTGAGGCGTTGACAGGCACTGCGCCAGGATTCAAAGCCGGCTTGCAGGTCGCTGTCCGACACGGCCGGCAGGTTTTCCCAGGTAGCGCCAACGTAGGTGGCGATGGCGTGGGGCTTGGCTTTTTCGTCCTTGCCGGTGTCGCAACCGGCCAGCAACGCGATCATTGGCAGAGCCCACGCCAGGCGGCGGCTCCAGGGTTTAAAGCGGATACTCATACAATCAATTCCTGAAGCGATTGCCCGCGCTGGTTGGTGCTCGAGCAACCCTTATTATTAATAGGGGTATTGGTCTTTGCGGGCGGGGCGAGGATACTGGCCGCCGTTTCCCGTAACCTTGAGCCATCATGACTTTTAAAAGACTGACCGTTGTATTGCTGGCCTGCCTGACACTGTCCGCCTGCGGCGGGGTTGATCCGAATTCGCCCCTTGGCCAGCGCAAGGCCATTTTCAAGCAGATGCTCAAGACCGGCGAAGACCTGGGCGGCATGCTGCGTGGGCGCATTCCATTCGACGGCGGCAAATTTGCCGAAGGCGCGGTCAAGCTTGATGCGTTGTCCCACGAACCGTGGAAACATTTCCCGAGCGTGCGTGAAGAAGACCACACCAGCGCCAAGGACGACGTGTGGCAGCAGCAGGCACGCTTCCAGGAAATGGCTCGAAACCTTGAAACGGCCACCGGTGAATTGGTGATCGCCAGCCAGGTCCAGCCCTACAAGGCCAGCAACCTCGGGCCGGCGGTGCAGAAAGTCGAAGATGCCTGCACCGCGTGCCATAAACAGTTCCGCGATCACTGAGGCCGTCTTACTTGTCCAGTTCGTCCAGGGCTTCCTGCAAGTCCTTGCGTGACTGGGCCAGCTTGTCCTTGCGCTTGTTGATCTTGTCGGAGTCACCCTTCTTCATGGCCTTGTCGAGGTCAGCCTGACGGCGGCTGACTTCGTGCTTGGCGTCGAGCACCTTGTTTTCCCGCTCCTTTTTCAAGGAGGCATCGGTGCAGTTGGCGGTGACTTCACTCAAGGCTTTTTCCAGGCCGGCTTGTTGCTCACTGTTGCCGTGGGCCTTGGCTTGTTCGATCTGGGTGCTGATGGACTCGCGCTTGGCGGCGCAGCCTGTGAGTGGCGCAGCTTCCTCGGCTGCCAGCAATGGCGCGGACATAAGGGTAGCGACGGTCAACAGGGCAAAAGGTGCAAGAAATTTCATAAAGGCTCCAAGGCAAACAAGGTCGCAATCAGGTGGGCAGGATGAATTCTGCCGGCACCGGTTAATGCCGTCGGGCAGAGGTCAAAAACCATCTATCCCGGCAGCCCGTAATGTTTCACTCAAGGCCAGTACCTGCGGGTCGCGAAAAAAAGCGCTCAGTTGCGCCGCGCGACCCGGGCCTATGCCGTCTTCGGCCAGCCAGGCTTGAGTGTCTCTGGCGGCCAGGGTTTGCCAGCCGCCTTGTAGATTGTTGCGGGCCGTGGGCGGTACTCCCAGGGCCATCAGCCATTGCGCGAACGGTCGCTGCCGGGCGCTGCGCAAGCTGTCGAGTAAACGCGCACTGCTGCGTTCGCCGAAGCCATCAATGTTAGCAAGCTCTGCCTCATCCAGGGTTAACCAATCGAGCAGGCCGTCGATCAGGCCGGCCTGGATCAAGGTGTTCCAGGTTTCGCGGCCGATGTGTGGCAGGGCCAGGCCCTGGGCGCCGCTCAGCCAGGTCAGGCGCGCGAGCAGCTGTTCTTCGCAACCCGGGGCCAGTTGCCAGCAACTCAAGGGGTGGAAGTCCCTGGCCTGCGGGACCTGCAACTCGGCCCGTGGCTGGCTGCGCAGGATGACGCGGTCAAGGCGTGGGATGACGTGCCCGGCGAGGCTGATGGAGACCTGGTCGCCAGTACGGATATCCAGTTCCCGCCAGCGTTTCAGCGAACCGACACTGACCCGGCTGATCTTCCGGTCATCGAGCAGTACCGGTTCCAACTCCAGGATGGAGGTGATGCGCCCGGTGCGGCCAATCTTGAAGTGCACCTTGCGCACATGGGCCAGCGCCTTGGCCACCGGGTACTTCCAGGCAACCGCCCAGTAGGGCGCGCTGACCCGCCAGCGCTCGGCCGGGGCCCGCTGGCCTTGATGCAATACCACGCCGTCGCTGGCGAAGGGCAGCGGGTGGCTGTACCAATAGCTGCGCCAGTGCGCCGCTTCGGTAATGTCCTTGATCGGGTGGCTGTAGCGCCCGCTGTCGGTGAAGCCCCACTGCGCCAGCTGGCTCAGCCGCTCGGAAAAGTCATCAGGGCCCTGGGGCCAGGCCCAGACAAACAGACCGATATTGGCGGCCTCGGCGTCGCTCAACTGCCGGCGATTCATCAGCCCGGCCACTTTGCCGCGGGCGCCGAGGCCACCTTTGGCAGCTTGCACATGGTCATTCAGTCGCCAATAGAGTTCGCCCTGCAACAGCAGGTCAACGGGCTCGGGCAGTTGCTGCACGATCCCCGGAATCCGGCGGGCGGAGGCTGACCAATCCTGGCCCAGCCGGCCATCGCCGCGACTGATGACCCGGCTCAACCGGCCCTTGCGGTAAACCAGCGTGACGGCGACGCCATCGACCTTGGGCTGGATCCACACGTCCTGGCGAGTCCCCAGCCAGGTTTGCACGGCGTTATCGTCCAGCAGTTTTTCCAGGCCGGTGTGGGGCGTCGGGTGGGCGGTCGTGCCCCGCGCGCTGCCCAGCGGGTCGTCCGTGACTGGGGCGGAGGGAGTGAAACACCTGCGCCATTGGGCAAGGCGCTGGCTGGCCTGGTCATACAGCTCATCGCTGATCAATGACTGGCCGAGCCGGTGGTAGCTGTCATCCCACAAGCGGATTTGTTGCGCCAGGGTGCTGATCTGGGCCCGGGCGTGATCGGCCTCCCAGTCGGGGCACTCCTGCGACCACGCAGTGAGCGGCGAGAAGCTGAGTAAAAGGAAAAACAGCCAGCGCATAAGTGACGTCATCATGAGCATCCTTGCTCTGAAAAGGGCGCCCAGCCTAAGCCATCCCCGCGGGCATAAAAAAGCCCCGCAACCGCGAGGCTTTTTACCCGATGTTTCTGCTCGCTTGAACAGAACGCCGGGGCTTTGTGTACACCGTAGGACGATTACAGGCCGGCGGCAGTACGCAGGTCGTTGGCACGGTCGGTCTTTTCCCAGGTGAACGTAGTGAACGTGTCGTTGCCGACAGTCTTCTGCTCAGGGGTACGACCGAAGTGGCCGTAGGCCGCAGTTTCCTGGTACATCGGGTGCAGCAGGTCGAGCATGGTGGTGATTGCGTACGGACGCAGGTCGAAGATCTCACGCACCAGCTTGACGATCTTGTCGTCGCTGATCTTGCCGGTACCGAAGGTGTTCAGCGAGATCGACGTAGGCTGGGCCACACCGATTGCGTAGGACACCTGAATCTCGCAACGCTCGGCCAGGCCGGCGGCCACGATGTTCTTGGCCACGTAACGACCGGCGTAGGCCGCCGAACGGTCAACCTTGGATGGATCCTTGCCGGAGAACGCGCCACCGCCGTGACGGGCCATGCCGCCGTAGCTGTCGACGATGATCTTGCGACCGGTCAGGCCGCAGTCGCCCACCGGGCCACCGATGATGAACTGGCCGGTCGGGTTGATGTGGAACTGGGTGTCCTTGGTCAGCAGTTCGGCAGGCAGCACGTGCTTGACGATCAGCTCCATGACGCCTTCGCGCAGGTCGGCGTAGGAAACGTCCGGGTTGTGCTGGGTCGACAGTACCACCGCGTCGATGGCGACGACTTTGCCGCCTTCATAACGGCAGGTCACCTGGGACTTGGCGTCCGGGCGCAGCCATGGCAATGCACCGGATTTACGGGCTTCGGCCTGGCGCTTCACCAACTGGTGGGAGAAGGTGATCGGTGCCGGCATCAGCACGTCGGTTTCGTTGCTGGCATAGCCGAACATCAGGCCCTGGTCGCCGGCGCCCTGATCTTCAGGCTTGGCACGGTCGACACCCTGGTTGATGTCAGGGGACTGCTTGCCGATGATGTTCATCACGCCGCAGGTCGCACCGTCGAAGCCGACGTCGGAGCTGTTGTAGCCGATGTCGATGATCACATCACGCACGATCTGCTCCAGGTCTACCCAGGCAGAGGTGGTGACTTCGCCGGCGATGATCGCCACGCCCGTTTTCACCAGAGTCTCGCACGCCACTCGGGCGAACTTGTCTTCAGCGATGATGGCGTCCAGCACCGCGTCAGAGATCTGGTCGGCGATTTTGTCCGGATGCCCTTCAGACACGGACTCGGAGGTGAAAAGGGAGTATTCGCTCATCTCGATGTTTTCCTGATATTTACCGATGGTGAGTGTCGCCAGCCGGCCGCTGAAAATGGCGGACCTGAATCTGGAAACCATTACGTAAACCTACATAGAGGCTTTCCCCGGGAACGAGTCCCGCAGCGGTGGCCCAACGGGCCAGATCGTCCTGTTCAAAACCCAGCCAGAGATCACCGCAGGCTTCCCTGGCCCAACTCTGGTTGTGGCTGCATAAATCCGTGACCAACAGGCTGCCGCCTGGTTGCAGCAAATTCGCCATCTGCCTGAGGGCGTCTGCCGGGGCGGCGAAATGGTGCAGGACCATGTTCAGCACCACGCAATCGGCCCGCAGGCTGGTGTCATTCAGGGCGTCCGCCAACTGCAGGTGGACATTGCCCAGCGCTTCGCGCTCACACAATTGGCGGGCCAGCTCCAGCATCGCCGGGCTGTTGTCCAGCGCCGTGACCTGATGAAAGCGCCGCGCCAGCTCCGGCAGGAAGCCGCCATCACCCGGGCCCACTTCAACCGCCGTAGCCTCATCACTGAAGCTCAGCTTGTCCAAAAGTGCCAGCACGCTTTCGCGGTATTGCGCCAAGCCGGCGATCAGATCCTGCTGGGCGCGAAACTTCTCGGCTACCCGTGAGAAAAAGTCCTGGCTGGCGGCAGCACGTTGCCCGTGCACCTGGCTGATGCGCGACTGCACGTCAGCCGGCAGCGCCAGGCTGTCTATTTCTTCGAGCAGCGCGGCGTGCAGCTTGCCGCCCAGTTGCTCGGTGTGGGGCAGGGCGCGACGGTAAAAAATCGCATTGCCCTCGCGGCGGGTCGCCACCAGGTCGGCCTGGGCCAGTACCTTCAAGTGGTGGCTCATGCCGGATTGGCCGATGGCGAAGATCTGCGCCAGCTCCAGCACCCCGAACGAATCGTTGGTCAGCGCGCGCAACACATTCAGGCGCAACGGATCGCCACCGGCCTTGCACAGGGCTGCCAGCTCGTCGCTGTCGTCGGGTCGAATGGAAGGTGCGCTCAGGTTCATAAGGCCAGCAGTCTAGTGACGGTGGGAAAACCCCGCAAGGGCAATATCAAAAAGTTTTGATATTGGTCGATAATCGGTGGTTATAAGCAGCCGCTATAACCCATGGACGAAGCGGGGGGCGGTTTCTCCAGTCAATCCGCAGGAAAAACACCCCCAAGTGACTATCTGTCATTGCCCCGAGGGCCGTGGCTGAGGGAAAATGCCGATCCTTTTTTCCGTTTCTTTTATTCAACCTCCAGGAGATCAGCGATGCCCAGCCGTCGTGAGCGTGCCAACGCCATTCGTGCCCTCAGCATGGATGCCGTGCAAAAAGCCAACAGCGGCCATCCCGGTGCCCCGATGGGCATGGCGGATATCGCCGAGGTACTTTGGCGTGACTACCTGAAACACAACCCGAGCAACCCGTCGTTCGCCGACCGTGACCGGTTCATCCTGTCCAACGGCCACGGCTCGATGCTGATCTACTCGTTGCTGCACCTGACCGGCTACGACGTCACCATCGACGACCTGAAAAACTTCCGCCAGATCCACAGCCGCACCCCGGGCCACCCGGAATACGGCTACACCCCTGGCGTTGAGACCACCACCGGTCCACTGGGCCAGGGCCTGGCCAACGCCGTGGGTTTTGCCCTGGCTGAAAAAGTGCTGGCTGCGCAGTTCAACCGCCCGAACCACAACGTTGTCGACCACCACACCTACGTGTTCCTCGGTGATGGCTGCATGATGGAAGGCATTTCCCACGAAGTCGCCTCCCTGGCCGGTACCCTGGGCCTGGGCAAGCTGATCGCCTTCTACGATGACAACGGCATCTCCATCGACGGCGAAGTCGAAGGCTGGTTCACCGATGACACGCCGAAGCGTTTCGAAGCCTACAACTGGCAGGTGATCCGCAATGTCGACGGTCATGACCCGGAAGAAATCAAGATTGCGATCGAGACGGCCCGCAAAAGCGAGCAGCCGACCCTGATCTGCTGCAAGACCACCATCGGCTTCGGTTCGCCGAACAAGCAAGGCAAGGAAGACTGCCACGGCGCCCCACTGGGTGACGCGGAAATCGCCCTGACCCGCGCTGCGCTGAAGTGGAACCACGGCCCGTTCGAAATCCCGGCTGACATCTACGCCGAGTGGAACGCCAAGGAAGCCGGCCTGGCGGTCGAAGCCGAGTGGGACCAGCGTTTCGCGGCCTACTCCGCCGAATTCCCTGAGTTGGCCAACGAACTGGTTCGCCGCCTGGCCGGTGACCTGCCTGCCGACTTCGCTGAAAAGGCCTCGGCCTACATCGCCGAAGTGGCGGCCAAGGGCGAAACCATCGCCAGCCGTAAAGCCAGCCAGAACACCCTGAACGCGTTCGGCCCGCTGCTGCCTGAGTTCCTCGGCGGTTCGGCTGACCTGGCCGGTTCCAACCTGACCCTGTGGAAAGGTTGCAAAGGTGTCTCGGCGGAAGACGCCAGCGGCAACTACATGTACTACGGCGTGCGCGAGTTCGGCATGAGCGCCATCATGAACGGCGTTGCCCTGCACGGCGGCCTGGTGCCTTACGGCGCGACCTTCCTGATGTTCATGGAATACGCCCGCAACGCCGTACGCATGGCGTCGTTGATGAAGAAGCGTGTGATCTTCGTCTACACCCACGACTCCATCGGCCTGGGCGAAGACGGCCCGACGCACCAGCCGGTCGAGCAATTGACCAGCCTGCGCACCACGCCGAACCTGGACACCTGGCGCCCATCGGACGCAGTCGAGTCGGCTGTGGCCTGGAAGCACGCAATCGAGCGCAAGGACGGCCCTTCGGCGCTGATCTTCTCCCGTCAGAACCTGCAGCACCAAACCCGCGACGCGGCGCAGATCGAAGGCATCAGCCGTGGTGGCTACGTGCTGAAAGACTGCATCGGCGAGCCGGAGCTGATCCTGATCTCCACCGGTTCCGAAGTGGGCCTGGCGGTTCAGGCTTACGACAAGCTGACTGCCGCCGGTCGTAACGTGCGTGTGGTTTCCATGCCGTGCACCAGCGTCTTCGAAGCCCAGGACGCCGACTACAAGCAATCGGTGTTGCCGTTGCAGGTCAGCGCACGTATCGCCATCGAAGCGGCTCACGCCGACTACTGGTACAAGTACGTGGGCCTGGAAGGTCGCGTGATCGGCATGACCACCTACGGTGAGTCGGCGCCGGCGCCAGCGTTGTTCGAAGAGTTCGGTTTCACCCTGGAAAACATCCTGGGTCAGGCTGAAGAGCTGCTGGAAGACTAAAAGCTCGAACGCGGTGACCCTTTGGTTGCCGCATCCACTGTAGGAGCGAGCTTGCTCGCGAAGATCGTCAACGATATCGCAGCGTTTCTGGTTTAACGCGGCGCTCTCGGGTTCTTCGCGAGCAAGCTCGCTCCTACAATGGTTTGTGTCGCCCACAATGCGAGAACCCCATGCCTCAACCGCGTCCCTACAAAGTTGCACTCAACGGCTACGGCCGGATTGGTCGTTGCGTCTTGCGTGCTCTGTTCGAGCGAGGGCCGGCGGCCGGGTTTGAAATTGTCGCGATCAACGATCTGGCGGACATGGCCAGCATCGAATACCTGACACGCTTTGACTCCACCCACGGCCGGTTCCCCGGCGAAGTGCGGGTCGAGGACGATTGTCTGCATATTAATGGCAACTGCGTGAAGGTCCTGCGCAGTGCCACCCCTGAGGGCATCGACTGGGCGGCGCTGGACGTCGACCTGGTGCTGGAATGCTCCGGTGCCTATCACACCCGTGCCGACGGCCAGCGGTTTCTCGACGCCGGCGCACCACGGGTCCTGTTTTCCCAGCCGATGGCCAGCGAGGCGGATGTTGACGCCACCATCGTCTACGGCGTGAACCAGGATTGCCTGACCGGTGCCGAATTGCTGGTGTCCAACGCCTCCTGCACCACCAACTGCGGCGTGCCGCTGTTGCGCCTGCTGGACCAGGCGATTGGCCTGGAATACGTGTCGATCACCACCATTCACTCGGCAATGAACGATCAGCCGGTGATTGACGCTTACCACCATGAAGACCTGCGCCGTACGCGTTCGGCGTTTCAGTCGGTGATTCCGGTGTCCACCGGCCTGGCGCGCGGTATCGAGCGACTGTTGCCGGAACTTGCCGGGCGAATCCAGGCCAAAGCCGTACGGGTACCGACGGTGAATGTGTCTTGCCTGGACATCACCATGCAAACCGTCAGCGACACCGATGCCGGCGAAGTCAACCGGATCCTGCGCGACGCCGCCACCAGCGGCCCGCTCAAAGGCCTGTTGGCCTACACCGAGTTGCCGCACGCCAGCTGTGATTTCAACCACGACCCGCATTCGGCCATCGTCGATGCCAGCCAGACCCGCGTTTCCGGCCCACGGCTGGTGAACATCCTGGCTTGGTTCGACAACGAATGGGGTTTTGCCAACCGAATGCTGGACGTTGCAGAACACTATCTGCAAACAGCCTCTCCACAACTTTAGCTCTCAGGAATTGCCCCCCATGACCGTGTTGAAGATGACCGACCTCGATCTGCAAGGTAAGCGCGTACTGATCCGCGAAGACCTCAACGTCCCAGTCAAGGACGGTGTTGTCACCAGCGATGCGCGAATCCTGGCCTCGCTGCCGACCATCAAGCTGGCCCTGGAAAAAGGCGCGGCCGTGATGGTCTGCTCCCACTTGGGTCGTCCGACCGAAGGTGAATTCTCGGCAGAAAACAGCCTCAAGCCTGTAGCTGAATATTTGAGCAAGGCCCTGGGCCGCGACGTGCCGTTGGTAGCCGACTACCTGAACGGTGTGGACGTGAAGGCTGGCGACATCGTGCTGTTCGAAAACGTGCGCTTCAACAAGGGCGAGAAAAAGAACAGCGACGAACTGGCCCAGCAATACGCTGCCCTGTGCGACGTGTTCGTGATGGACGCCTTCGGCACCGCGCACCGTGCCGAGGGTTCGACCCACGGCGTGGCCAAGTTTGCCAAAGTTGCCGCAGCTGGCCCGTTGCTGGCGGCTGAACTGGACGCACTGGGCAAGGCCCTCGGCGCTCCGGCCCAACCGATGGCGGCCATCGTTGCCGGCTCCAAGGTGTCCACCAAGCTCGACGTGCTGAACAGCCTGAGCCAGATCTGCAACCAGCTGATCGTCGGCGGCGGCATTGCCAACACCTTCCTGGCGGCTGCCGGTCACCCGGTGGGCAAATCGCTGTACGAGCCGGACCTGCTGGAAACCGCCCGCGCCATTGCCGCCAAGGTCAGCGTGCCGCTGCCGGTAGACGTGGTGGTGGCCAAGGAATTCGCTGAAAGCGCCGAAGCCACCGTCAAGCTGATCGCTGACGTTGCCGCTGACGACATGATCCTGGACATCGGCCCGCAAACGGCAGCCAACTTCGCTGAACTGCTGAAGTCGTCCAAGACCATCCTGTGGAACGGCCCGGTCGGCGTGTTCGAGTTCGACCAGTTCGGCAACGGCACCAAAGTGCTGGCCCACGCCATCGCTGAAAGCTCGGCATTTTCCATCGCTGGCGGTGGCGACACCCTGGCGGCCATCGATAAATATGGCGTTGCTGACCAGATCTCCTACATTTCTACGGGGGGTGGTGCGTTCCTCGAATTCGTTGAAGGCAAGGTACTGCCGGCTGTCGAAGTGCTGGAAAGCCGGGCCAAGGGATAAGGCACTTGCTGAGGAAAAGGAGCATTCCGATGATCAGGTCGTTGGCACTGGTGATTGCAGCGGGCCTGCTGGCCGGCTGCGGCAGCACGCCGAAAGCGGCGCCCGAGTCTGAAAAGGCCGGGGCGGCTCGGCAAAAGAGTTGCTATCAGGCTGACTGGCAAGCCGAAACCATGCCGGTGATCAACAAGCGCATTGGGCCGGACGGGTTGGAGAAATACGACTCTGCGCCCAACGGTCAGGAACAGGGTTGCCCTTGACGGGTCTGATTCACTAACCGACAGCAGCGGTGGCCGCAGGTCGCCGCTTGAGGATTGGCAATGAAAGGCGTTTTCGCCCTGGCGGCACTGGCGTTATTGGCCGGATGCACCAACCTGAACATGTTCGACAAGAAGGCAGAGCCGGCAGACAAGTGGACCACCTGGACGTGTGACAGCCAGGCGCAAGTCAACTGGCGGTTTGCCGACCAGGCCCGCACCCAGGTGGATGTGCGCCTCGGCGGCTCGGACCAGGTGTATCGCCTCAAGCAGGATGTGGCGGCCTCGGGCGTGCTGTACAGCGACGGCCAGTTGGCGTTTCACACAAAAGGTGAGGAAGGCCTGGTTTACTGGGTTGCCACCGATGATTTGATCGGGCGCGGCTGTAAAGCGCAATAACACGCCGCGATCACCTGTAGGAGCCGGCTTGCCGGCGATAGCGTCAGCCGCCATCGCCGGCAAGCCGGCTCCTACAGACAGGTTTAACGATTAAGCAGGGCAGGCTTTGAAAGCCTGACCTTCAATAACTTGAATAGCAGCCGCCGCTACGGCAGGCTTGCACGATTAACGACCCTCGACCGGGAGAGAGACTCACAATGGCACTTATCAGCATGCGCCAGATGTTGGACCACGCAGCCGAATTCGGCTATGGCGTTCCAGCCTTCAACGTCAACAACCTTGAGCAGATGCGCGCCATTATGGAAGCCGCTGACAAGACTGACTCTCCAGTGATCGTCCAGGCTTCGGCCGGCGCGCGCAAATACGCCGGTGCCCCGTTCCTGCGTCACCTGATCCTCGCCGCGATCGAAGAATTCCCGCACATCCCGGTGTGCATGCACCAGGACCACGGCACCAGCCCTGACGTGTGCCAGCGCTCCATCCAGTTGGGCTTCAGCTCGGTAATGATGGACGGTTCCCTGGGCGAAGACGGCAAGACCCCGACCGACTACGAATACAACGTACGCGTCACCCAACAAACCGTGGCCATGGCTCACGCCTGTGGCGTTTCGGTTGAAGGCGAGCTGGGCTGCCTGGGTTCCCTGGAAACCGGCATGGCCGGTGAAGAAGACGGTATCGGCGCCGAAGGCGTACTGGATCACAGCCAAATGCTGACCGATCCGGAAGAAGCCGCCGACTTCGTGAAAAAGACCCAAGTTGACGCCCTGGCCATCGCCATCGGCACCAGCCACGGCGCCTACAAATTCACCAAGCCACCTACCGGCGACGTGTTGGCCATCGACCGCATCAAGGAAATCCACAAGCGCATCCCGAACACCCACCTGGTGATGCACGGTTCTTCCTCGGTACCGCAAGAGTGGCTGGCGATCATCAACCAGTACGGCGGCGACATCAAAGAAACCTACGGCGTGCCGGTTGAAGAAATCGTCGAAGGCATCAAGTACGGCGTGCGCAAGGTCAACATCGACACCGACCTGCGCCTGGCCTCCACCGGTGCAATGCGTCGCCTGATGGCCACCAACCCGAGCGAATTTGACCCACGTAAATTCTTCGGCGCTACCGTGACTGCCATGCGTGATGTATGTATCGCACGTTACGAAGCCTTCGGTACTGCGGGCAACGCTTCGAAGATCAAGCCGATCTCCCTGGAAGCGATGTACCAGCGTTACCTGAAAGGTGAGTTGAACGCCAAGGTCAACTAAGCCTTACGCGTTAATGAAAAGCCCGCAGCGATGCGGGCTTTTTTGTGGCTGAAATTTGATCAGGCGGCTGCGGGGGTGTCGAAGCCGCGGTATTCGATGACGCGGAATACGTCGCTTACGTCCTGCACCAGGATGCGGGCGGTGTTGGCTACGTGGTTCAGGTCACGCTCCGCAAAATCGGGCAGGCTGGAGCAGGCCATCAAGTTGAGGTGTTCGAGGGCGGCGTTGAGGCGTTCACGCAGGCAGGCGTGCAGGTCCGTGAGTGGTGCATCGCTGTCGATCAATAGCACGGGGTATTCGGTGGCTGTTTCGGTGCAAGGGGTGAAACGGCGGGGTGGGAGTTGTGGCTTCATGGCAAATCCTTAACTCAAAAGAAAATTGGCCACCGTTTGCTGCGAAACAAATAGGGTGGCAGCTGTACGCGGGTTCGCAGACCGAGGAGTTAAGACCCGGCAGACCCGAAGGTCTCCCACGTACAACCGCCATAAAAAGCCGAGCATTGGCAGGACTGCCTATGTCGTATTTTGACGGGTACGGTATTAACTCTGTAGGGCTGCGAAACCCTATCGCCGTTCAATGCCGGCGACGGGGCGAACTATAAGCGGCGCTCCGGTTCACCGCAACGGCCCTGTAGGACACAGAACCCCTGTGGGAGCCGGCGGTGCGACGATTCGACTTGCCCGCGATGGCGGTGTGCCAGTCGAGGAATAAGTTGGCTGATACACCGCCATCGCGGGCAAGTCGAATCGTCGCACCGCCAGCTCCCACAGGGATACGTGTTGGTTAAGTGATTGTGTTAATCACCGAATGATCCTTGGGTCCATAGGACAGTGCCTACGAGATGTGAGGAGACTTAGTTCTCCACCAGCACCTTCGGATTCGAGTTACCCCACACCGTATACAGATCCGCCAGCAACGCACCGTTGATGTCTTCAACCTCCGCCTGGCTGGTCTCCACCGCGCCCTGCTTGCCGAACAACACCACCTCATCGCCGCTCTTCACGGTCGGCACGTCGGTGACATCGACCATCAGGGTGTTCATCGACACCTTGCCCACCACCGGCACCCGGTGCCCGTTGATCAGCACGATGCCTTTGTTGGTAAACGCCCGGCGATAGCCGTCGGAATAACCCACGGTGATGTTCGCCAGTTTCGAATCCCGCGCCAGGGTGTAGGTGCGGTCGTAGCCTACGGTGTTGCCTTTCGGGTAGCTGTTGACCGACGCCACGTGGGATTTGAACTGCATCACGCGCTTGTATTCGGTGAACGACGGTACGGTATCGCCAAACAGCAGGCCGCCCGGACGAACCATGTCCAGCCGCGACTCGGGCACTTCCAGGGTGGCGAAGGAGTTGGCGGCGTGCAGGGTGATTTTGCTGCGGTCGAGCTGGGCAACGTTGATCAGCCAGTTGGCTTGTTCGTTGAACGCCTTGAGCCCGGTGCGCACGTCGGCGGCGTCTTCAACGGCGAAGTGGGTCATGATCGCCGTCACCTGCAGGTTTGGCACCTTGGTAATCGCTACGGCGTCGCGGCGGCCCTGGGCGGTGGTCATTTCCACACCGTTGCGGCTCATGCCGCTGGAGTTCAGGCCCAGGTGCACGACCAGTGGGCGGCCGTGGTTTTCGGCGATCAGGCTGGCGCGCACGGCGAAGTCCAGATTGCCCACCAGCTCTTCGACGTTATACGGCAAAGCAGCTTCCAGCTCGCTCAGGGCGGCGGTGCGTACGCGGATCAGTTGGCCCTTGAAGCCGCTTTCACGGACCACGCGGGCTTCTTCGTTGCTGGCGATGCCGACGCAGGGCACGCCCAGTTTGATCACCGAGGGCATCAGTAAACCGATGCCGTGACCGTAGGCGTCCGCCTTGAGCACGGCGCAGATTTTCGACTTGTCAGCGAGGCTGGCTTGGAGGGTGCGGATATTGTTTTCGAAGGCGACCTTGTTGATTTCGACCCAGGCGTTGCTGTCCTGGATATTGACCTGGGCCACCCCGTCGGCCATCGAGAGGGGCGGGGCGGCGAAGGCCGGGTTTTGCAGCAGTGCCATGCCCATAGAGAGGGCGAGCAGGGTGCGGGAAAAGGGCATTGGGCAGTCTCCATGACTTTCTTGTAGGGGGTAGTGCGCGTGCGCGGCGCCATACTCGGATTGTCCTACAAGAAAGTCGAGACCCTGGGTCGCGGTTCTGTCCTAAAGCGTCGTGGGACCGGTCGCTGAAGCGAATCAGCTTCAGTCGTGATCAATGTCCAGCTTGGCAAACGTCACGCGGGCGCCTTCCTTGCTGTTGCCGCTGTTGTCCTGCACGTAGGCGCCGGCCTTGAAGTACAGCGGTTGTTTGCCCCACGCAGCGCCGATGCGTTCGTTCCATTGCCCATTGGCAGCGTCGACGCTCAACAATCCGGCCTTGTTCAGGTGGATGACATAGGTGAAGTCGCGGTCCAGCGGTACGTTCTCGGCGACGATGATCACCCGGCCTTCCGACTCGTCAGGGCGCATGCGCACCTTGGCGACGATGTTGCCGGTCTGGGTTTTTTCCTTGTATTGGTATTCGACCTTGATCAGTGGCTTCTGGCTTTCGTAGGCGTGGATTTGACCGATCACCACCTTGCCGGAGGACGGCACCTTGTTGACCGCCAACGTGGCACGCAGGAAATTGTCGGCGTCGCTGTACAGCCAGTTGCGCAGGCGGCCGTCGGCGTAGGTTTCCCGCAGTTCGCTGCGAGGGTAAACGGCGTTCTCGGTACGCGTGCCGGTCACCGGGGTCCAGAATTGCACGCTGCTGCCTTCGGCCTGGAAGTATTGGTCCTTGAACCCGCTGAGCAGTTTCGGCGTGTCGATGGTCGAGGGCGGGGAGCCGACGGGGATGCTCAGGTTCCAGGTGGACAGATCAATCATTGAATACGCCTTTAACGGGGAGAGAAGGCCTTGGCTCGGGAGCCGGCACTTTCTTTATAGGTGGCTCGAAATGGATTGTTAATGGCTTTGTGGCGGATTGTTGGCGCCAATGAAATGTCAAAAAGCCATGTTTCCCGTAAACCGCGGGCTGTAGACACTGACCGTTAGTCGGTTGTCTGGGCTTTGGCGCAATGATGGCACCGTCGTGGCTTCTGCTTTATGGGATCCAGGGCTAGAGTGAGCCCTTATTGTTTATCCGGTTTTGTCGCAAAAATGACCGGAATGACTCCGACGAAAGAGAAGCAGCAATGGAATGCGCTCCAATCAAGCCTCGCGATGGTTGTTCAGTGCTTTTGGTGGTCGATGACTATCCCGAAAACCTGATCAGCATGCGTGCGTTATTGCAGCGTGAAGATTGGCATGTGGTGACGGCGGCCTCCGGGGTGGAAGCCCTGGGATTGCTGCTCGAACACGACGTCGACCTGGTGTTGCTGGATGTGATGATGCCCGGCATGGACGGGTTCGAGGTGGCCCGGCTGATGCGCGGCAGCCAACGCACACAAATGACCCCGATCATCTTTCTCAGCGCTCACGCCCAATCGCCGGCGGCGATGCTGGAAGGCTATGCCAGCGGCGCGATCGACTACCTGCTGAAACCCTTCGACCCGAATATCCTCAAGCCCAAGGTCCAGGCCCTGCTGGAGCACCAGCGCAACCGCCGTGCCTTGCAGCGCCTGAGTCACGATCTGGAATCGGCCCGGGCCTTCAATGCCTCGGTGCTCGACAACGCCGCCGAAGGCATTCTGGTGGTGGGCGAAGACGGCGTGATCAGCTACGCCAACCCGGCGATTTCGCGGCTGATCAATGCGCCGGTCGCCGAGATCCAGGGTGCCGAGTTCCTGGGCTTCCTACAGAAGCCCCATGTGCCTGGGTGGTCCGATTCTGCCTTGTATGAAGGCTACAAACGTGGCGAAACCTGGCGCCTGCACGACGCCATCTTGCGCACCGCACCCGGCCAGCAGTTGCCCGTGGCGATGTCGTGCGCCCCGCTGCCGGCCGAGCAGAAAGCCATGGTGGTCACGGTGCTGGACATGTCCGAGGTGCGCCATCTGCATCAGCAACTGGAGTTCCAGGCCGTCACCGACCCGCTGACGGGCCTGCTCAATCGGCGTGGGTTTCACCAGTCGGTGGAGAATGTGCTGTTGCGCAGCGAGCGTAACGAGCAGTCGCTGGTGCTGCTGTACCTGGACCTGGACGGGTTCAAGCGGGTCAACGATTCCCTCGGCCACGACGCCGGAGACCGCGTGCTGCGCTGGGTCTCGGAACAGTTGAAGGCGTGCCTGCGCTCCTACGACATTCTTGGCCGCATGGGCGGGGATGAATTCACCGCGCTGCTGGAGCTGGAATTTCCGGAGCAGGCGGCCAAGATTGCGGAAAAACTGATCGAACGGGTGTCGATCTGTCAGCAGGTCGACGGTCTGGATGTGATGCTGGGCCTCAGTATCGGCATCGCCACTTTCCCGGACTGCGGCTCGGACCTCAACGGCCTGCTGCGCGCGGCGGACGTCGCGATGTACGAGGCCAAGCGCGCCGGGCGTCAGCAATATCGCTACTACGACCAGGAAATGAACGGCCGGGCCCGCTCGCGCCTGATGCTCGAAGACAGCGTACGCAGCGCCATCGACAGCAAGGATTTCACCCTGGTGTACCAGCCGCAGGTGTCGTTGCACGACGGCCATCTGCGGGGCGTCGAAGCGCTGCTGCGCTGGCAGCACCCGAGTGTCGGCGATGTGCCGCCGGGGCTGTTTCTGCCGTTGCTCGAAGAGGCGCGGCTGATCAGCCAGTTGAGCACCTGGATCTACCAGCAGGTGGCCGCCCAGCGGCAGGCATGGGCAGGGGTGTTCAGCGATGAGTTGGTCCTGAGCGTGAGCTTGAGCAGCAGCCAGTTCAATATGCCGAACCTGGCCAGCCAGCTGCAGCAGGTGCTGGAGCGACATGGGTTGCAAGGCCGGCAGATTGAGGTGGAGATCAGTGAAGAAAGCCTGATGCACAATCTGGATGAGTCCACCAAGCAGCTCAAGCTGTTGCGCCGGGCCGGCGTGCGGATTGCCCTGGATGATTTCGGCGCGGGCAACTGCTCCCTGGCCCACCTGCGGGACCTGGAATTCGACACCCTCAAGCTCGACCCGAAGCTGATCGCCCGCCTGCCGGGTTCATCCCGGGACGCGGCGATGGCGCGCAGCATTATCGAATTGTGCCGGCATTTTGATCTGCTGGTGATTGCCGAAGGCGTCGAGACCCAGGAGCAAGTTGAGTGGCTCAAGGCCAACGGCTGCCAGTTCATCCAGGGCCCGCAGGTGGCGCCGCCGTTGATCGCGGATGAAATTGCCGACTGGCGCCTGCGCGCAGCCGCCCGCTGAATTCGCTACACTGGCGCCCATTCAAATACCCGTTGTTGACCCCATGACCGCGCTGAAATACCTCCAGGCCTACCCCCCAGCATTGCAGGAGCAAGTGCGCCAGTTGATTGCCAAGGACCAACTCGGCGACTACCTGACCCAGCGCTACCCCGAACGGCATGGCGTGCAGAGCGACAAAGCGCTGTACAGCTACGCCCAGGCCCTGAAGCAGGAACACCTGCGCAACGCCCCGGCCATCGACAAGGTGTTGTTCGATAACCGCCTGGACCTGACCCACCGAGCCCTCGGCCTGCACACCACCATCTCTCGGGTGCAGGGTGGCAACCTCAAGTCGAAGAAAGAAATCCGTATCGCCTCGCTGTTCAAGGAAGCCGCGCCGGAATTTCTGCGCATGATCGTGGTACACGAACTGGCGCACTTCAAGGAATCGGACCACAACAAGGCGTTCTACAAACTCTGTGAATACATGTTGCCGGGCTACCATCAGGTGGAATTCGACCTGCGGGTGTACCTGACCTGGCGGGACCTGCAGGGCAAGCCCTGACCTTCAAAGGCGATCGAGCATGGATGTGAGCAAGACCAAAAGCAGCTTCTACCGGCGCCTGTATGTGGCGTACCTGATTGATAGCCAGCTGGCCAGCAGCGTCCCGGCACTGACCGAGGTGACGGGCATGCCCCGGCGTACTGCACAGGACACGATTGCGGCGTTGGCGGACCTGGATATCGTGTGTGAGTTTGAACAGGAAGACGGCGCCCGCAACCATGCCGGGCGCTATCGGATTCGTGATTGGGGCGCGATTGATCGGCGCTGGATCGAGGCGAACCTGGCGAGCATTAAACAGGTGTTGGGTTACCCCTGAAAGCTTGGGGTGACCGGGCTGACGCCTTCGCGAGCAAGCCCGCTCCCACATTCGACCGCATTCCAAAGGTGGAACTCGGTCAAATGTGGGAGCGGGCTTGCTCGCGAAGAGGCCCTCATGCCCGGCGCATGCCTATATGTGGAATGTCATCCTCAAGGTATTCCTCACCCGCCGCCACAAACCCGTAACGCCCGTAATACCCCTGCAAATGCGCCTGGGCCGACAGATAGATCGGCACGTCGGGCCACTGTTTCTCTGCCTGCCTGAGGGCCTCATCCATCATCTGGTGGCCCAGCCCGGTACCCCGCGCGCTCGGCGCAACGATCACCCGGCCGATCACCACATCACCACCCTGTGATTCAGGATCCAGCAGGCGCAGGTAGGCCCGCAGTTGACCGTCATCCCAGGCCATCAGGTGATGGGTGTCACCGTCCAGGTCCTGGCCGTCGATGTCCTGGTACACGCATTTCTGCTCGACCACGAAGACCTCCGAGCGCAGGCGCAAAATGGCGTACAGCTGCTCCTTGCCCAGGTCACTGTGGTGTTTGCAGACCCATTCGACTGTCATGGTGTTCTCTCGGCTGATTGTCTGGTCAGGATAGTAAGCGCGCGGGAGGCGAGTGTCTAAATTGCGGTTTTTTTGTGAGTGAGATCAATTTGCCATCATTCTCTGCGTGCGACGCTGCCGTCTTTGTGTAATCTGCAGTACAGGCTCATTGATGAACTACTGTTAAATCCTCGGGTTGCCCCAGAGGTCAGGCCATAGAATGCCCGCCAAGGACTTGAGCATGCCGCGATTTTCTCGTGCCGTTGCTTTGATCGGTTTGTTGTTGCTGGCCCAGGCGGCGGCGGCAGAACGCTTGCGACTGGTGGCGGATGCCTGGCCGCCGTTCACTGACGCCACCCTGGTCAATGGTGGTTTGGCCACCGACATCGTGACCACCGCCCTGGCCCGTGCCGGCTACGCCAGTGAGTTTGAACAGGTGCCCTGGGCGCGGGCGCTGATGGGCGTGGGCGATGGGCGTTACGACGTATTGGTGAACGCCTGGTACGACGATGCGCGTACTCAGTTGGGGCAGTTTTCCGGCGAATACCTGCTCAACCGGGTGCTGTTTCTCAAGCGCCGCGACGATCCCATCGAATACCAGAACCTGGAGCAGTTGCACGACTACCCCGTCGCGGTGGTGCGTGGCTATGCCTATTCAGCGGCGTTCGATGCCGATCCGCAATTGCAGAAAGTCCCGGTGCATAACTTCGCCATGGCCGTGCGCATGCTGGCGGCGCAGCGGGTGCGGCTGACGCTGGAGGACGAATTCGTCGCCCGCTACTACCTGGCTCGGGAGTCCGCCACCGTGCGCAACGCGGTGGAGTTTTTGCCGGTGCCGCTGAGCGAAAACAGCCTGCACATTCTGGTTAGCCTGAAAAATCCTCAGCATCAGCAGATTGTTGCCGGGTTTGATCGGGAGATTGCCAGGATGAAAGTGGATGGCAGTTATGCGCGGTTGATGAAGCAGCACGGGATGTAGTGAGGCTAATGGCCCCTTCGCGAGCAAGCCCGCTCCCACATTCGACCGCATTCCAAAGGTGGAACTCGGCCGAATGTGGGAGCGGGCTTGCTCGCGAAGAGGGTTCAGGCTTCGCTGGTATCTTTGATCAGGTGAGCCGCCAACGTGCGCAACGGCCCCAGTTGCCGGCAGATCAGCGCCAATTGCGTCTGCACCAGCCGCTGCCCTTCGTCAATTTCATCCGGCATCTGCTCCAGGTCCACTGCCAAGGCTTCCTCGGCATCACTCTGAATCGCAATTGGCTGCTTGTTCGCCAGCCCCGTGGCGATCTCGTCGATGCTCGCCGCCAGCGTCTTCCCGGCGCCTTCGATCAAGTGCTCGCGCACTTCCGCCGGCAGTTGGGTTTCCCGGTGGGCGCCCAGCCCCGACAGGTAGCTGAGCAGCGTGTGGGACAGCACCAGGAACCTGAACCCCACGTCCGCTTCCTTACGGAAATGCCCCGGCTCCATCAGCATGTTCGCCAGGGTGGTGGACAGCGCGGCGTCGGCGTTGTGGGCATTGCGCCGGGCGAGGCGGTAAGCCAGGTCGTCGCTTTTGCCCGCGGCGTACTGCTGCATGATCTGGCGCAGGTAGATGCTGTTGCAGGTCAGGGTATTGGCCAACACCTTGTTCAGGCGCCGGCCCTGCCAGTCCGGCAGGAACAGGAACACTGCCAGTCCGGCGATCAGGCTGCCGAGCAAGGTATCGAACAGCCGTGGCAGGAACAGCCCGTAGCCGTCGCCCACCTGGTTGAAGCAGAACAGCACCATCAGCGTGATCGCAGCGGTCGCCAGGGTGTAGCGCGTGGTGCGGTTGATAAAGAACACCAGGCCGGCGGCAATGGCGAACATCGACTGGATCAGCGGGTTGGGGAACAGGTCGAACAGCGCCCAGGCGATGGTCAGGCCGATGGCGGTGCCGATGATCCGCTGGCCCAGCTTGCGCCGGGTGGCGCCGTAGTTTGGCTGGCACACGAACAGCGTGGTGAGGATGATCCAATAGCCTTGGGACGGGTGAATCAAGTGCACCATCCAGTAGCCGATACTCAGCGCCAGGGGCAGGCGCAGGGCATGGCGGAACAGCAACGAAGTCGGCGTCAACTGCGTGCGCAGGCGCGTCCACATTTCCTTGAGGTTGCGCGGTGCACGGTCCAGCAGGCTGCTGTCGGTGGCATCGGCCAGGCTGTCGGGGTTGGCGGCGTCGCCCAGCAGGCGGTCCAGGGTCGACAGGTTGGCCGCCAAGGCGCGCAGGGAGCGCAGCAGGCCGCGCCAGGCCGGGTTGCTCTGGATGCGCAGGTGTTCCAGGGAGGCGTTGAGGTCGCCCAGGGCTTCGGCGAAGCTGTCGTCATAAACGAACGGCTGGCGCATCTGGATCGATTCGGCCAGGGTCTGGCAGGCCTTGCCTTGCTGGCGCAACAGGCGCTGGCAGCGGAACAGCACGTCGCTGTGGAAGAAGGCTTCGGCGAGGGCGTTGTAAGGGTAGTGCGAGGAGCTGGCGCGCTCGTGGATGTCTTGGGCCAGGAAGTACAGCTTGAGGTAGCGGCTGACCTTGGAGCCCGGGCGACCATTGCCGACCCGGTGCAGGATGATCTCTTTGGCGGCGTTCAGTGCTGCCACCACCCGGCCGTTCTGCTGCGCCAGTTCCAGGCGCCGCGCTTCCACATCCAGTTGGCGGATCGGTTCGAACAGCGACGACTTGAGCTTGAGGTAACGCCCCAGCTCCCGAAACAGTCGCGCCAGGCTCTGCTGCACCGGCTGGTTGGAAAACAGCACCTGCCACAACACCGACAGCGCGCCATACCACGCGGCGCCGGCCACCAGCAGCAAGGGTTCATGCCAGAAGTCGGTGACGGCGCCACCGCGCTGGTCCACGCCGATCATGGTGTAGACCGAGAGAATCAGGGTGGCCGAAGCGATCGCCCCATAACGCTCGCCGAGGGCACCGAGCATGGTCAGGCCGAAGCTGGATAGAGCCAGGAAGATCGCGAAGATCCAGGGATAAGGGAAAAGCAGTTCGACGGACAGTGCCGCAGTGCTGAAGCACACCAGTGTCACGGCCAGGGCGTTGAGCCGGCCTTGCCAGTTGTCATCGGTCTCGGCCAGGGCGCTGGCAATAATGCCCAGGAACAGCGGGATCAGCAGCGCCATTTCATTCTGGTACCAGCACAGCGCCATGCTGCCGGTCAGGGCGATGAATACCCGTACGCTGTAACTGAACTTATCCAGTGCCCAAAGGCGCCGCATGGACTGCTTGAAGGAGGTCGATGACATGAAGTCTGGGGTCTTCCGGGACGATGCCGCTAAATTGAGCCAGTAATGACGCCACGGCAAGCGTGGCGATCACATCTGAGAGCAAAATTTATTCCAGTCATTACTTCCAAGCACACCACGAACCAAATGTGGGAGCGGGCTTGCTCGCGAAGGCGGTGTATCAGTCACTGATGTATTAGCTGACACTCCGCCTTCGCGAGCAAGCCCGCTCCCACATTTTTTTACCGGGTTCCGTCAGGCAAATTGGGCAGCGGCATAACCGGAGGCCCACGCCCACTGGAAATTGAACCCGCCCAGGTGACCGGTCACATCCAACACTTCGCCGATGAAGTACAAACCAGGGCTTTTCAGGGATTCCATGGTCTTGGACGAGACTTCCCGGGTGTCCACGCCACCCAGGGTGACCTCGGCGGTGCGATAGCCTTCAGTACCCGCCGGCACCAGTTGCCAGCGCCCCAGTTTGCCGGCGATGTCGGCAATCTCGGCGTGGGTGTACTGCTTCATCGGCTTGGAAACGAACCAGGTTTCGGCCAGCAGGTTGGCCATCTTCTTGGTGAAGATCTCACCCAGCAGGGTTTTCAGCTCGCTGTTCGGGCGCTCCACCTGTTGCGCTTGCAGCCAGGTGTGGGCGTCGTGGTCGGGCAGCAGGTTGATTTCCACCGTGTCGCCGGGTTCCCAGTAGGAGGAAATCTGCAGGATCGCCGGCCCGCTCAGGCCGCGGTGGGTAAACAGGATGTTCTCGCGAAAGCTCTGGTCGTTGCAGCTCACCAGGCAATCCACGGACGTACCGGACAGCTCGCCGCACAATTCCTTGAGCTGGTCGGTGATGGTGAACGGCACCAGCCCGGCGCGCGTTGGCAGCAGTTCATGGCCGAACTGCTTGGCGACCTGGTAACCAAAGCCGGTGGCACCCAGGGTCGGGATCGACAGCCCGCCGGTGGCGATCACCAGTGATTCGCAGCGCAACTCACCCAGGGTGGTTTGCAACTGATAGCCGCCATCGACCTTGGCAATCTCCTGCACCGAGGTGTCCAGGTGCATGCTCACGCCGACCTGGATGCACTCATCCAGCAGCATCCCGAGGATGTCGCTGGACTTGTTGTCGCAGAACAGCTGGCCGAGTTTTTTCTCGTGGTACGGCACGCCGTGCTTGGCCACCAGCGCGATGAAATCCCACTGGGTGTAGCGGGCCAGGGCGGACTTGCAGAAGTGCGCGTTGTGGGAGAGGAAGTTGGCGGGCTCCGTGTACATATTGGTGAAGTTGCAGCGGCCACCGCCGGACATCAGGATCTTTTTGCCGGCCTTGTTCGCGTGGTCGATCAACATCACCTTGCGCCCACGCCCGGCGGCGGTCAGCGCACACATCAAGCCTGCGGCGCCGGCGCCAATGATCACAACTTCGGTCGAGCGCACAGCCATGTCCTCATACAAATTCTGAATTGGAATACAGTCAAATGTGGGAGCGGGCTTGCTCGCGAATGCGCAGTGTCAGTCACCGAATCTGTCGACTGATATACCGCATTCGCGAGCAAGCCCGCTCCCACATTTTTGATCTCGGTATAGCTTGAGATCTTTACAGGATACGCACGCGCAACGAACGGCCTTTGATCTTGCCGTCATTCAAACGCTGCAGCGCCTGCTTGGCGATACCGCGTTCAACGGCCACGAACGCCTGGAAATCAAAGATCGCGATCTTGCCGACCTGGGCCCCCGGAATCCCGGCTTCACCGGTCAGTGCGCCAAGGATATCGCCCGGGCGAACCTTGTCTTTACGGCCGGCGGCGATGCACAGGGTGCTCATCACCGGCAGCAACGGGCCGCCGCTTTGCGGCTTGAGGTTGTCCAACTGGTCCCAGTTCAGCGGCGACTTCTGCAACTGCTCGATGGCCTGGGCGCGGTGGGCTTCAGACGGGGCAACCAGGCTGATAGCGATGCCAGTCTCACCCGCGCGCCCGGTACGGCCCACGCGGTGAATGTGGATTTCCGAGTCGCGGGCCAGTTCGACGTTGATCACCATGTCCAGCGCATCAATATCCAGGCCACGGGCGGCTACGTCGGTGGCCACCAGTACCGATGTACTGCGGTTGGCAAACATCGCCAGCACCTGGTCACGGTCGCGCTGTTCCAGGTCGCCATGCAGGCCAACGGCGGAGATGCCCTTGGAGGTCAGGTGATCCACGGTTTCCTGCACTTGCTGCTTGGTGAAGCAGAAGGCTACGCAAGAAGCCGGACGGAAATGCGCCAGGACCTTGGTCACCGCGTCCATGCGCTCTTCCGGGGAAATCTCGTAGAAGCGCTGCTCGATCTGATCGTCCGAGTGGAACGCTTCGGCCTTGACCTGTTGCGGCGCGCGCATGAATTTCGAGGCCAGTTGCTTGATGCTCACCGGGTAGGTGGCCGAGAACAGCAGGGTCTGGCGGCGGGCCGGGGTCTTGCTGATGATGTCTTCGATGGCGTCGTAGAAGCCCATGTCGAGCATGCGGTCGGCTTCATCGAGGATCAGCGTGTTCAAGCCGTCCAAAACCAGCGAACCCTTGCGCAGGTGCTGCTGGATGCGGCCCGGGGTGCCGACGATGACGTGGGCGCCGTGCTCCAGGGAGGCGATCTGCGGGCCGAGGGACACGCCGCCGCACAGGGTCAGCACCTTGATGTTGTCTTCGGCGCGGGCCAGGCGACGGATTTCCTTGGCCACCTGGTCAGCCAGCTCGCGGGTCGGGCACATGACCAGTGCCTGGCAACCGAAGTAGCGCGGGTTGATCGGGTTCAGCAGGCCGATGCCGAAGGCTGCGGTCTTGCCGCTGCCGGTCTTGGCCTGGGCAATCAGGTCCAGCCCTTTGAGGATCACCGGCAAGCTTTGCGCCTGGATCTGCGTCATCTCGACATAACCCAGCGAGTCGAGGTTAGCCAGCATGGCGGCGGACAGGGGCAAAGTATTAAAAGCGGTGGCGATGGTAGTCACGGGACTGGCTCTGCAAAACAAAATGTCGCGCAGTGTACCAGCCCCGTGGGATTTTCCCTGCAAGTTCTAGACGAGAAGCCTGTTAATGCTCAATGTCGTGCTCACGGCTGACCACGCGTTTGCCGTCTTTTGGCGACAATTGCAGGAAGATCGCCGCCGCCAGCATCGCCATGATGCCCACGGTGACGAAGGTCAACTGGAACGCGCCGAGCACGGTGTCGACCCCGTCGTTGCCCACTTCGGCGGTAAAACCACCCAGCAGCGCACCGGCGCAGGCCACCCCAAGGCTCAGGGACAACTGCGCCACCACCGACAGCAAACTGTTGCCGCTGCTGGCCTGGGCGTCGTCGAGGTCGATCAGGGTCACGGTGTTCATCGCGGTGAATTGCAGCGAGTTGATCGCCCCGAGGATCGCCAGCATGCTCAGCAGCAGCGGGTAGGGCGTGTGTTCGCTGACCAGGCCCATGCTTGCCAGCATGATGCCCAGCGCCAGGGTGTTGCCGGTCAGCACCACGCGGTAGCCCAGGCGCTCGATCAGCGGCCGGGCGATGGACTTGGCAAACATCGCCGCCGCCGCCAGGGGCAGCATGCTCATCCCGGCTTCGGACGGTGAGTAACCGAGCGCCACCTGCAGCAACAGCGGCACCAGGAAAGGCAACGCGCCGCTGCCCAGGCGAGCGAACAGGTTGCCGAGGATGCCCACCGCAAAGGTCCGGGTCTTGAACAGCACCGGCGAGAACAGCGGGTTGTCGATATGCCCGGCGCGCAGCCAATACGCCGCCAGGCACGCGAGGCCGCCGAACAGCAGCAACATCACCCGCAGGTGCGGCAGGTGCAATTCGCCGAGGCCTTCCATGGCGATAGTGATCAGCACCATCGCCGCGCCGAACAGCAGGAAACCCACGCCGTCGAACCGCGTACGTTCGCTGCCGCGCAGGTCGGGGATGAATTTCCAGACGGCGTAGCAGCCGATGATGCCCACTGGCAGGTTGATCAGGAAGATCCAGTGCCAGGTCAGGTATTGCACCATCCAGCCGCCCATGGTCGGGCCGAGCAGCGGGCCCAGCAGCCCGGGAATGGTGATGAAACCCATGATCCGCACCAGCTCCGAGCGCGGGTAGGCGCGCAGCACCACCAGCCTGCCCACCGGCAACATCAACGCACCGCCCAGGCCCTGGATCACCCGGGCGCCCACCAGCATGGTCAGCGTGCTGGAGAGCGCGCAGAGCAACGAGCCAATGCTGAACAGCATGATCGCGCCGAAGAAAATCTTCTTGGTGCCGAAGCGGTCGGCCACCCAACCCGAGGCGGGAATCAGCAGGGCCACGGTGAGCATGTAGGCAATCACTACGCCTTGCATGCGCAAGGGGTTCTCCGCCAGGTCTCGAGCCATGGCCGGCAAGGCGGTGTTGAGAATCGTCCCATCCAGCGACTGCATGAAGAAGGCAATCGCTACCACCCAGGGTAGCCAGCGGGCGGTCTTGGCATCGAGAGGGGCGCGATTCGGCATGAGTTACCTTTTTGTTAGCAGCCTATGTGTCGGCGATTATGCGCCATCGGCGGCTCCTTTTCCCACAGGCCCTTCGTCTATATCTGACAACGCCACGTGTTTGCCCACCAGGAAATCAATCAGCGCGCGGTGCACGGCCAGGGCCGCTTCGCGGGATTCCAGGTCGAGCAAATGGCCGGTGTGTTCGGCGGTGGCGAAGCTGCTGCGGCCTACGTATTTCTTGAACAGTTGGGCTTCGTCTGCCGGGGTGTACTCGTCCAGCACGCCGTTGAGGAAGTGCACCGGGGTTTCGATCCGGGTCAGTTGCGGCAGGTAGTTGCCGTCACCCAGGGCCAGCACCTGATGGATATGGAAGCGTGCCTGGCGATACTCGGTGGTGGCCATGGTCGACAGGTGCCGGTGGTTGTTGCGCTTGAGCCGGGGCGACAGGTATTTGCCCACGGTTTCATTCAGCAGATGGCCGACGGCGGATTTGTCATCGGCCTCGATCAGCACGCGCACCCGCTCTACGTATTCGAGCATGGCCTGGTTGAGGTTGGGCGCCAGTGCCATCACCACCGAGCTTTCAATCGACGGCGGGTTATGGGCGAGGGTCAGCAGCGTGGAAATCCCGCCCCATGAGGCAGACACCAGGTGGTTGACCTCAAAGCGTTCCACCAGAGCGCGCAGGATCTGCACTTCATCGTCCTTGGTCACAAGGTCGAGGTCGGTGTTGTGCGGGCGTGAATAGCCGGAGAACGGCAGGTCGAACATCAGCACATTGAAGTGCTCGGACAGGCACTTGCTGGTGCGTGCAAACGAGCGGGTGGTGGACAGCGCGCCGTTGACCAACAGCACGGTTTTCTTCTCTGGGTTGTTACCAAGCTGCTCTACGTGAACGTTGTAGTGCTTGAACAGCTTTTCAATGACAAAACTTCCATGGTTCATGTCAACGCTCCAGCTTGCCCTATCCCGGGCAAGGTCGTGCATCACTTGCGTGCAAGTGGGTTGAGGACGGCGGGGTGTTGTTTGAGTTTTTTTACCGCGCGGACGTGGCTAGGTGCCACCAACCTTTATAACGAGGTTTTTCGCGAGCGACAACTGGCCGGACGGCCAGGTGTCTGGAGTGGGGCTTTGAGGATGAACCGAATCAAAATGTGGAATGCGATCAACTGTGGGAGCGGGCTTGCTCGCGAATGCGGTGCCTCAGTCACAGATGTAGTGGCTGACACGCCGCATTCGCGAGCAAGCCCGCTCCCACATGGGTTTTGCGTTGCTTATAAGGTCAGGGTCAGGCGTTTTACCAATGCGCCCGGTAATAGATTCGACGAGGTATTGCGCTGGCTGTACGTACTCGCCGACAGCAGCAATTCCCGATCAGCGGTCAGCGCTTCCAGTTGCGAGCCCAGCAGGTTGTAAACGCTGTCATCAAAACGCATGGTGCTGACCGGCGCCTTGATCTCGCCGTCTTCGACCCAGAACGTGGCGAAGCGGGTCATGCCGGTCAGGCGTGCGGCGGGCTGGTCGGAGTAGTTCAGGTACCACAGGTTGCTGATGTACAAGCCGGTACCCAGTTGCTTGAGGATATCGGCCTGAGCCAGGTCGCCGGCGGCCATCTGCAGGGCGCTTGGAGATTCATCGCCGCTGGCGCCATTGGTGCTCAAGCCGTATTCGGCAGCACTGCGAGAGTTCACCAATTGGCCTTCAGCCTTGCCGGCATTGATCAGCTTCACATCACTGCGCGGATAGCCGTCACGGGAAAACGCCGAACTCAGGGAGCCGCTGACCTGTTCGTCCAGGGTCACCAGCGGGCTCAAGGACTGATCACCGCCATACAACCGTTGCAACGGACTGCCTTTGCTGGCGATGGCCTGGGCGGAAAACCCGCCCCAGGTCAGCATGCTGATGATCTCTTCCATGGCCGCCGGTGCCAGGTAGGCGCGGTATTGCCCCGGTGCCAGCGGGTGCAGCGGGCGACCAAGGTATTCCAGTTGCTCACGGGCCTGCTTGAAACGCTGGGCGAAGGCCACGCTGTCCCAATCGTTGCCGGCGTAGCTGGCTTTCACCGCTTCACCGTTGGCGTGGAACAGGCTGAAGTCGAAGTTGAAACTGTTGGCCTGGTGCCAGCCGAAGGCGCCTGATGAACTGGCGAAACCACGGCTGATAGGGCCGGCGGCGTAGAAGCCGACCATGTCCACACCTTCAGCGGCCAGGCTGACTGCTTCCAGCACCTGGGCCAGGTCCGGCAGTGGTCGGTCCTGCTGGTCCTTGTTTTGCCAGGCGTTGTGGTTGAGCAGCAGGTACGGATCCTGCGGCAACAACGGCAAGGTCTCGCGCAGTTGTTGCAGGCCGTCGGCCAGGCGCTGGCGATCCAGTTCAGGCTCGCCCGCCAGGGTGATACCGAGGTCGGCGTGGCGCCCGTCGTTGATCAGCTTCAGGTTCAGGCTGGCTTGTTGCACCTGGCCGGCCTGGCGCACTTTGCCGTGGTTGAAACGCACAAACTCGGAGGACTCGTCGGCGTAGCCGAGGTGGAATTGTTCTGTCTCGGTGATGGCCTGCTTGAGCCAATCGACCAATGCCTTGAAGTTGTTCATCAGGCATCTCCCCCAAATACATCAATATTGCTGAACACACAGGCCGGCGATGCATGGCCGACGCGGATCACCTGGTTCGGTTCGCCCTTGCCACAGTTTGGCGTACCCAGGACCCTGGAGGTGCTGGCGTCGCCTACAGCGCTGAGGTTGCGCCAGAACTGTGCGGAGATCGCCCGGTAGTTGGGGTTCTTGACCACGCCTTTGAGTTCACCGTTTTCAATCAACTGGCCCCATTCGCAACCGAACTGGAATTTGTTGCGCGCGTCGTCAATCGACCACGAACGGTTGGTGGACATCAGGATGCCGTTCTCGATACCGCCAATCAGCTGCGCCATGCTTTTGTTGCCGGGCTCGATGTTGAGGTTGGCCATGCGGTCGATCGGCGCGCGATTCCAGCTGCAGGCACGGCTGTTGGCCACGCCGTCCATGCCAGAACGGTATTGAGACAGCGCCCCGCCCAACGGTTTGAGCAGCAGACCCTCTCGGATCAGGAATTGCTTGCTGGCTTTGGTACCGTCGTCGTCATGGCCATAGCTGGCAAGCTGCTCGGGAATGTCCGGGTCAAAGGTCACGTTCAACAGGTTGGAGCCATATTGCAAATGGCCGAAATCGCTGGCCTTGACGAAGCTGGTGCCGGCGTAATTGCGCTCGTCGCCGAGGATGCGGTCCAGTTCCAGCGGGTGGCCGATGGATTCGTGGATCTGCAGGATCATCTGGTCGGGCGTCAGCAGCAGGTCGCGTTTGCCGTTGGGCGTGTTTGGCGCCAACAGTAATTGCAGGGCGCTGTCTGCGACTTTTGGGGCCGCGCCCACCAGGCCGAAGCGGCTGATCACGTCAAAGCCGCCTTGCTGGCCGAAGTTGGTGCCGCCCAGGGTGCGGGTCTGGCTGTCGTTGCCGTCGTAGGCCGTGACGTTGACACCCGGGAACACAAACCGCTGGGCCTGGCGCAGTTCGGCGCCGGCGCTGTTGAGGTAGATCTGTTCGACGTGGGTGGTGCCCAGGCTGACTTCCCAGTTCACCAGGCGCTCGTCCTTGGGCACGGCGGCCGATTCGGCGCCGAGCAGTTGGTAGCAGTCGCTCAGGGACGGAAAGGGCTGGTCTAGGTTCGGCGACAGGTAGTCGGCAATGTCGCTGGACACTGGCTGGTCGCGCAGGTCGAGCAGGGCGTGGGGCTTGATGAGCCGGGCTTGCTGTTCGGCGCGCTCAAGGGCGGCTTGCAGGCCGGGCAGGGAAATGTCGTGGGTGGCGGCGTAGGCTTCGACGCCATTGAGGCGCACGGTGAGCATCGCGCCTTCGTCCTGGCTGAGGTGTGGCGGCTCGGCGACGTTCTTGCGTACCGACAGGTACTGGCCGGACTCGCGGACGTAGCGCAGGGAAAAGAATTCGGCGGTGGTGCGCAGGGCACTGAACTGCTTTTTGAGTGTGGCGTGGTGTTCGAACATGGGGCCTTCCTTGTGGGCGGCTCGGCGCGGGCAGGCAAACAGAGTAGGCCTGGGCTGGGAGCTGATCAAGGAAAGTGTAGGCGGGCGGGAGGTCTTGCGGTGTCAGATCGGGCCTCTTCGGGAGCAAGCCCCCTCCCACATTTGATCGGGTTCACACGGTCAAAAATGTGGGAGCGGGCTTGCTCGCGAAGGGAGCACCTCGGTCCATCAGTTACTGCGCAGTAGGACCCACTTCACGCATCGGCTTGCCACGCACCGGCGCATCGCCTGCCACGTAGTAATCCGCAGTGCTGCGCGGCAGTGGCTTGCGGCCACGGATCTTGTCGGCGATTTTCTCGGCGATCATGATCGTCGGCGCGTTCAGGTTGCCGGTGGTGATGATCGGCATGATCGAGGCGTCAACCACGCGCAGACCCTGCATGCCATGCACGCGGCCTTCGGCGTCAACCACGGCCATCTCGTCGGTGCCCATCTTGCACGAGCAGGACGGGTGGAACGCCGTCTCGGCGTGCTCACGGATAAATTTATCCAGTTGCTCGTCGGTCTGTACGTCGATGCCCGGGCTGATTTCGCGGCCACGGTATTGGTCGAGTGCCGGCTGTTGCATGATTTCACGGGTCAGGCGGATGCCGTCGCGGAATTCCTGCCAGTCCTGTTCGGTAGACATGTAGTTGAAGAGGATGCTCGGGTATTCCCGTGGGTTCTTCGACTTCAGCTGCACGCGGCCACGGCTCGGCGAACGCATGGAACCCATGTGCGCCTGGAAACCGTGCTCTTTCACACCGTTGCTGCCGTTGTAGTTAATCGCTACCGGCAGGAAGTGATACTGGATGTTCGGCCAATCGAATTCTTCACGGGTACGGATGAAACCGCCCGCTTCGAACTGGTTGCTGGCGCCGATGCCGGTGCCGTTGAACAGCCACTCGGCACCAATGGCCGGCTGGTTGTACCAGAGCAGCGACGGGTACAGCGAGACCGGTTGGGTGCACGCGTATTGCAGGTACAGCTCAAGGTGATCCTGCAGGTTTTCGCCGACGCCAGGCAGGTCGTGGACCACCGGAATGTCGAGGCTTTCCAGCAGTTTCGCCGGGCCAACACCGGAGCGTTGCAGCAGTTGCGGCGAAGCGATTGCGCCGCTGCACACCAGGACTTCCTTGCGGGCACGGGCTTCAACGCGTTCTTCAGCGGCACCGATCAGGTAGCGAACGCCAACGGCGCGCTTGCCTTCGAACAGGACTTTGTCGGTCAGGGCATGGGTGACGATGGTCAGCGTCGAGCGCTTCTTGGCCGTGTCCAGGTAACCGCGAGCGGTGCTGGCGCGACGACCGTTTGGCGTCACGGTACGGTCCATCGGGCCGAAGCCTTCCTGCTGGTAGCCGTTCAAGTCGGAGGTAGCGGGGTAACCGGCCTGTACGCCGGCTTCAACCATCGCGTGGAACAGCGGGTTGTTGCCGGCCTTTGGCGTGGTCACGCTGACCGGGCCGTCGCCACCGTGGTAGTCGTTCGGGCCGATGTCGCGGGTTTCGGCTTTACGGAAATACGGCAGGCAGTCCAGGTAGGTCCAGTCTTCCAGGCCCGGCAGTTTCGACCAGTTGTCGTAGTCCATCGCGTTGCCGCGGATGTAGCACATGCCGTTGATCAGCGAGGAGCCGCCGAGGCCCTTGCCGCGACCGCACTCCATCCGGCGGCCGTCCATGTGTGGCTCTGGATCGGTTTCGTAGGCCCAGTTATAGCGGCGGCCTTGCAGCGGGAACGCCAGGGCGGCTGGCATCTGGGTACGGAAATCGAAACGATAGTCCGGGCCGCCGGCTTCCAGCAGCAGGACGGTGACGCCTTCGTCTTCGGTCAGACGGGTCGCCAGGGTGTTACCGGCAGAGCCGGCACCCACAATGATGTAGTCGTATTCTTGGGACATTAAATGCACCCTCGTGAAAGTTGGTTCAGGCTGCTTTTGTGGCGAGGGAGCTTGCTCCCGTTCGACTGCGCAGCAGTCGCAAAGTCAGCGCTCGAGTTCTGTCTGAAAGAACTGCGGTACCTGGCATGGGGCTGCTTCGCGGCCCGACGGGAGCAAGCCCCCTCGCCACATGGGCCATGCCAGGCTCAATCAGGTTTTAGAACACCGAGGCGTAGTCGCCCAGCTCAACCTGTACCGATTTGATGCGAGTGAAGTTGTTCAGCGAGGTGATCCCGTTTTCACGGCCCACGCCCGACTGCTTGTAGCCGCCCACCGGCATCTTCGCGTCGGACTCGCCCCAGGCGTTGATCCAGCAGATACCGGCTTCCAGCTGATGAATCACGCGGTGGGCGCGGTTCAGGTCCTTGGTCACCAGGCCAGCGGCCAGGCCGAAGTCGGTGTCGTTGGCACGGCGGATCACTTCTTCTTCGGTGTCGTAGGTGAGGATGCTCATCACCGGGCCGAAGATTTCTTCACGCACGATGGTCATTTCGTCGGTGCAGTCAGTGAACACGGTCGGGGCCACGTAGGCACCCTTGGCGAATTCACCGTCGGTCAGACGGTCGCCGCCGCACAGCACGCGGGCGCCTTCTTCTTTACCTTTGGCGATGTAGCCGAGCACGCTTTCCATGTGGGCGAAGCTGACCAGCGGGCCGAAGTTGGTGTTTTCATCTTCCGGGTTGCCGATGCGGATGCGGGCAACGCGCTCGGCGATCTTGGCTTCGAACGCGCCTTTGAGGGCGGTCGGAACGAACACGCGGGTGCCGTTGGTGCAGACCTGGCCCGAGCTGTAGAAGTTGGCCATCATCGCGATGTCGGCGGCGCGGTCGAGGTCGGCGTCGTCGAAAATGATCAGCGGGGATTTGCCGCCCAGTTCCATGGTGACTTCCTTGAGCGAAGAGCTCGAAGCGCTGGCCATGACTTTCTTGCCGGTGTCGGTGCCGCCGGTGAAGGAGACTTTCTCGATGCGCGGGTGTTCGGTCAGCCAGGTGCCGACTTCACGGCCGCTGCCGGTCAGGACGTTGAACACGCCATCCGGAACGCCGGCGGCGGTGTAGATTTCAGCCAGTTTCAGGGTGGTCAGCGAGGTGACTTCGCTTGGCTTGAAGATCATCGCGTTACCGGCCGCCAGGGCAGGTGCGGATTTCCACAGGGCGATCTGGATCGGGTAGTTCCATGCGCCGATACCGGCCACGACGCCCAGCGGCTCGCGACGGGTGTAGACGAACGAGGTGTCACGCAGCGGGATCTGCTCGCCTTCGATGGCGGGCACCAGGCCTGCGTAGTATTCCAGCACGTCAGCGCCGGTGACGATGTCGACGTATTGGGTTTCGGAATACGGCTTGCCGGTGTCCAGGGTTTCCAGGGCGGCCAGTTCGTCGTTGCGCTCACGCAGGATGTCGACGGCACGACGCAGGATGCGCGAACGCTCCATGGCAGTCATGGCGGCCCAGATTTTCTGGCCCTTTTCGGCGCTGACCACAGCGCGCTCGACGTCTTCTTTGGTGGCGCGTTGCACGTTGGCGAGAACTTCACCGTTAGCCGGGTTGATGGCTTCGAAAGTGGCATCGCTGCCAGCGTCGGAGTAGCCGCCGTCAATGTAGAGTTTTTGCAGTTCGAAACGGGCCATAAAGTCCTCGCAAGTGCATTAGTGGTTGGCGCGGTTCGGGAGTTGAGCGTTTATGTGTGCTCTAACTCACCTGCTTGGCCAATTGGAAATCCATGTATTCGTAAGCGATCCGTTGCGCCTGCTCCGTGTCGAAAGCGTCTCCCGACAGGGCGCCGCGCAACCACAAACCGTCGATCAGGGCCGCCAGGCCTCGGGCTGCGCTGCGTGCCTCGGGCAACGGCAACGCTCGGCGGAACTGGCAACACAGGTTGGAATACAGACGGTGATCGTTGATCCGCTGCAGCCTGTGCAATGACGGGTGGTGCATGCTGGTGGCCCAGAAGGCCAGCCAGGTTTTCATAGCCGGGCCGTTGACTTGGCTGGCGTCGAAGTTGCCTTCGATGATCACCTGAAGATGGGCCCGCGGGCTGTCATCTTTCAGCGCCAACCGGCGCTCGGTGACGTTCTCGATCAGCACGTTCATCAGGTACCGCATCGTGGCGGCGATCAGGCCATTCTTGTCCTGAAAATAGTGACTGATGATGCCATTCGAGACACCGGCCAGACGGGCGATCAGCGCAATGCTGGCATCCCCCATTCCGACCTGATCGACGGCCGTCAATGTGGCTTCGATCAACTGCTGGCGGCGTATGGGTTGCATACCGACCTTGGGCATCGTGCACCTCTCCTTAGGCCTGCCAACGGGCGATAAACGTCCGTCGGCTTGAGGGCCAGTCTATTTTGTTTTGATTGAACGTTCAATCAACAAAGAATAAGATCTGCGACAAATGGTCGCTGCCTACAGGTATTTCCTACGTGCATGTGGCGCCACCTGACATCGGGAAAACCCATGAAACAGCCCGGCACAGCGGTTCGCCGGGGGTTTATGGTTTTTCGGGGTGTCTTTATACACCCGTCCGTCGACTGCCGAAAAATCGATGGCTCGGGTCAAGCGTTGCCTTGTGTTTCTCTGCACTGCCCGGAGCATCTGTGCCATGAGTTCTGCCTCTCTTATAAAGACCCCGCCAGAAAAGGTGCGGGTCAACGGTTGGGTGTTCTACACCTCCACCGCGCTGATTCTGTTGTTGACCGCGATTCTGATCATCGCCCCGCAGGAAGCCGGCAGGATGCTCGGTGTGGCCCAAGCCTGGTTGTCGAAAAGCTTTGGCTGGTACTACATGGTCGTGATCGCCGCCTACCTGGTGTTTGTGGTGGGCCTGGCGTTTTCGTCCTATGGCAAATTGAAACTGGGCAGCAAGGACGACACCCCGGACTTCAGCTACGGCGCCTGGGCCGGCATGCTCTTCTCGTCGGGCATCGGCATCTCGCTGCTGTACTTCGGCGCCTCCGAGCCGCTGGACCACTACTTCAACCCGCCTGAAGGCGCGTCGGCCACCGGCGAAGCTGCACGCCAGGCGTTGCAGTTGACGTTCCTGCACTGGGGCCTGCACGGCTGGGCGATCTACGCACTGGTCGGCCTGGCCGTGGCGTACTTTGCCTACCGTCATAACCAGCCGCTGGCCTTGCGTTCGGCGCTGTACCCGCTGGTGGGCGAGCGTTGGGTCAAAGGTGCGGCCGGTCACGCGGTAGACGGCTTCGGCATGTTCGTAACGCTGCTGGGCCTGGTGACGAACCTGGGGATTGGTTCGATGCAAGTGTCCTCCGGGTTGGAAAACCTGTTCGGCATGCAGCACAGCAACACCAACCTGCTGATCGTGATCATCGTGATGAGCACCGTGGCGACTATTGCTGCGGTGTCGGGTGTGGAGAACGGCATTCGCCGCCTGTCCAACCTGAACATCGTGCTGTTCAGCGGCCTGCTGATTTTCGTATTGCTGTTCGGCCCGACCTTGCACTTGCTCAACGGCTTCGTGCAGAACATCGGCGACTACATGAACGGCATCGTGCTGAAGACCTTCGACCTGTACGTGTACGAAGGCGACGCCGACAAGACCGAACGCTGGATGGGCCTGTGGACCCTGTTCTACTGGGCCTGGTGGATTTCCTGGGCGCCATTCGTGGGCATGTTCATCGCGCGTATTTCCCGCGGTCGCACGGTGCGTGAACTGGTGGCCGGCGTGCTGCTGATCCCGCTGGGCTTCACCCTGGCGTGGCTGTCGATCTTCGGCAACTCGGCCCTGGACCTGGTGGTGAACCATGGCGCGGTGGAGTTGGGCAAGACGGCGCTGGAACAGCCGTCCATGGCGATCTACCAACTGCTTGAGCATTACCCGGCGTCGAAAATCGTCATCGGTGTGTCGATCTTCGTGGGCTTCGTACTGTTCCTGACCCCGGCGGATTCCGGCGCGGTGATGATGGCGAACCTGTCCTGCAAGGGCGGCAACGTTGACGAAGATGCGCCGCACTGGCTGCGGATTTTCTGGTCGGCGGTGATCACCCTGGTGACCATCGGCCTGCTGTTCGCCGGTAACTTCGAAGCCATGCAAACCATGGTGGTGCTGGCGGGCTTGCCGTTCTCGGTGGTGCTGGTGTTCTTCATGTTCGGCCTGCACAAGGCGATGCGCCAGGACGTGGCGATCGAGTTGGAGCAGGCGCAGTTGGCCGAGCGTGGTCGGCGTGGTTTCAGCGAGCGTTTGACTGCCCTGGACCTGCAACCGAGCCAGGGTACCGTGCAACGCTTTATGGACAAGCACGTCACGCCGGCGCTGGAAGAAGCGGCGACTGCGTTGCGTGACCAGGGGCTGGAAGTGCAGACCCTGCTGGGCAAATCCAAGCGCTGCATTGGTGTGCGCATCGAGATGCAAGAGGGCAATCCGTTTGTCTACGAGGTCAGCCTGGATGCTTATTCGTCGGCACCGAACGACTTGCCCGAGGAAGAACGCACGCGCTACTACCGCGCCGAGGTTTACCTGCACAACGGGCCTCAGGAATACGACCTGATGGGCTTCACCCAGGAGCAGATCACCCGGGACGTGCTCGATCAGTTTGAAAGCCATCGGCAGCTCCTTGGCCGTGTCTATAGCTGAGTGTTGAAAGGACAGGTGGTGTCGTTACTGACACCACCTGAGCAAAATGTGGGAGCGGGCTTGCTCGCGAATGCGCAGTGTCAGTCAGTACATCTGACACTGATACACCGCATTCGCGAGCAAGCCCGCTCCCACATTTATGTTGCGGTGTCTGTTAGCCCAGGTTCTTGCCCAAGAGGGCATGATAGAGCTCGCTGTCACCCAGAATCCCCACCACCTTGTTGTCGTCCTGCAGCACCAGCTTGTTGCCTGTCTGATACCGAATCTGCAGCGCCTCACGCATCCCGATATTCGAATCCACCAGCGTCGGCATCCGGCCCAGGCCCTCCACCGATTGCCCCGGTGCCCAGTTCTGCAGGTTCAGCACCGAACCGTTCTGCCGCGCGCCCTTGATGGTGTTGCCTTCGGCCAGGTCCAGCCACGAGTCACCGCCCGGGTCCAGGCTGATGGAGCCGTTGACGTGGGTGCAGTTATCCACCGTGCGCATCAGGCTGCGGCCACACAGCACATTCAGCGGGTTGGTGTGGGCCACGAAGGTCCGCACATAGTCATCCGCCGGGTTCAGCACGATCTCTTCCGGCACGCTGTACTGGATGATCCGGCCGTCTTTCATGATCGCGATGCGGCTGCCGAGTTTCAGCGCCTCATCCAGGTCGTGGCTCACGAATACGATGGTCTTGCTCAGCTTGCGTTGCAGCTCCAGCAACTCATCCTGCAAGCCCTGGCGGATCAGCGGGTCGAGTGCCGAGAAGGGTTCGTCCATCAACAGGATATCGGCGTCCATCGCCAATGCGCGGGCCAGGCCGACACGCTGCTGCATGCCACCGGAAAGCTCGTCGGGCTTCTTGTTGCGCCACTGCGACAGGCCCACCAGTTCCAGCTTGTCGTCCACCAGCTTGCGTCGTTCTTTCTCCGGGCGGCCCTGCATCTCCAGGCCGAAGCTGATGTTCTCGCGCACCGTCAGCCAGGGCATCAGGGCGAACTTCTGGAACACCATGGCGATGCGCTGGGTGCGCATCATTTTCAGCTCGGCGGGGGTGCAGGATGCGATGTCGATCTGGCGACCTTCATGCTCCACAAACAGCTTGCCGCGGCTGACGGTGTTCAAGCCATTGATGCAGCGCAACAAGCTCGACTTGCCCGAGCCGGACAGGCCCATCAGCACGCAGATCTCGCCTTTCTCGACATCCAGGCTGGCGTTTTCAACGCCGACAATCTGCCCGGTCTTTTTCAGGATCTCGTTGCGCGTCATGCCCTGGTCCAGCAGCTTGAGCGCCTCGCGTGGGTCTTTGGAGAAGATCACGTCGACATTTTCGAATCGGATAATGCTCATGCATCACCCCCTACTTTGGCGTCGGGTTGTTTGCAGATGCGGTCGAGCATGATGGCCAGCAGTACGATCGCCAGGCCGGCTTCAAAGCCCAGGGCGATGTCGGCGGTGTTCAGCGCGTTGACCACCGGTTTGCCGAGGCCGTCGGCGCCCACCAGGGCCGCGATCACCACCATCGACAACGACAGCATGATGCATTGGGTAATGCCGGCGGCGATGCTCGGCATGGCGTGGGGCAGTTCGATCCGCGAGAGCAACTGACGGCGCGAGCAGCCAAAGGCCTTGCCGGCGTCCATCAACTCTTGCGGCACATCACGGATACCCAGGTAAGTCAGACGGATAGGCGCGGCAATCGCAAACACCACCGTGGAAATCAGCCCGGGCACCACACCCAGCCCGAAGAGGGTCAGGGTAGGGATGAGGTAGACGAAGGTCGGTACGGTCTGCATCAGATCGAGCACCGGCCGCATCAGGGTGTAGAACATCGGTTTGTGCGCGGCAACGATGCCCAGCGGCACGCCGATCACCACGCAGACCAGGGTGGCGAACAGCACTTGCGCCAGGGTCTCCATGGTTTCCTGCCAGTACCCCAGGTTGAGGATCAGCAGGAAGGAGGCGATGACAAAAACGGTCAGGCCCCATTTGCGTTGAATGAAGTGAGCGAGCAGCGCAATCAGACCGATCAATGCCAGTGGATTGAACCAGGTCAGCGCGAACGTCACGCCGTGGATCATCGTTTCCAGGGTCGATGCGATTGCGTCGAAGTAGGCGGCCCCGTGTTGGGTCAACCACTCAACGAAGGCAGCGATGTACTGGCCTAGCGGGATTTTATGTTCAGTCAGCATGGTAGTGAATGTCCACATGCGAAGAGGAAAAACATCCCGGGCCAGCGTACCGGCCCGGGGTCAGCGGTTACTTGGCGAGGTAAGCTTTGACGGCCTCCAATCCTGGTTTGCCATCGACCGTGGTGACACCGGCGAGCCAGGTGTCGAGCACTTGCGGGTTCTTCTTCAGCCACGCCTTGGCTGCGGCGTCAGGCTTCATTTTGTCGTCCAGGACATTACCCATCAGGGTGCTTTCCATGTTCAGGGTGAACGACAGGTTTTTCAGCAACTGGCCCACGTTGCTGCATTCCTGGGTGTAGCCCTTGCGGACGTTGGTGTAGATGGTGGCCTGGCCGTAGTTGGGGCCGAATGAATCATCACCCCCGGTCAGGTACTTCATCTTGAAGCGGGTGTTCATCGGGTGCGGTTCCCAGCCGAGGAACACGATGGCCTGGTCGCGCTTGGTGGCGCGTTCCACCTGCGAAAGCATCCCGGCTTCGCTGGATTCGACCACTTTGAAACCGGCGGTTTTCAGGCCGAAAGCGTCCTTGTCGATGAGGGTCTGGATGGTCCGGTTGCCGTCGTTGCCCGGCTCGATCCCGTAGATCTTGCCGCCCAGCTCATCCTTGAATTTGACGATGTCGGCGAAGTCTTTCAGGCCCTTGTTGTACAGCGCTTCCGGTACGGCCAGGGTGTACTTGGCGTTTTCCAGGTTGGCGCGCACGGTTTCCACGGTGCCGGCATCACGGTACTGCTTGATGTCGTTTTCCATGGTCGGCATCCAGTTGCCGAGGAAGATGTCCATGTTCTTGCCGTCGGCCAGGGACTTGTAGGTCACGGGTACTGAAATCATCGTGGTGCGGGGTTTGTAGCCGAGGCCCTTGAGGACTTCGCTGGTGGTGGCGGTGGTGACGGTGATGTCGGTCCAGCCGACATCGGAGAAGTTGACGGTCTGGCATTGCGCCGGTTCTGCAGCGTGAGCCACGACTGGCAGACTCAGCATGGCGGCCAACAACAACGACGGGGAACCTTTCATGGGGGTGGACTCCTGGTGTTTTTCTGGCGGCAATAACACCGCGCTTATAGGTGTTGCGGTTGGGCGTGCGGCACAGCTCTGCCACGCAACTGTGCAAACGAGTCGAGACTGATCATGTACCAGTGAAAATCTGACGCCTACAGGGGGCGTCGTATCCAGTACAGGGATGGTCGTATCCAGTGTCGGTGACGTCGCTTACAGATTTTTTCCACGGCAAAACTGCACTTTTTACCGATCTGCACCGCAAAAAACGGCCAAAACGTCGCCTTCCACAACAGCGGCGCTGATGAGCATGGGTACGTCGGTGTGAGACGCCGTGAGCGCCAACAAAAGCTTGATGATGGCCGCATCTGGGCGGATTGCGACATGAGCGTAGCAGCTCCGTCACCAGGCGTTATGTGCGCCTGGCCTGTGCTCATCGAGGAGTTTCACGGCAATGGCTATCAGCGTTTTCGACCTGTTCAAGATCGGCATTGGGCCTTCGAGTTCTCACACCGTCGGCCCCATGCGCGCCGCGGCGTTGTTCGTTCAAGGATTACGTGAACGTGATGTGTTGGAACAAGTCAGGCGCGTCGAAGTTCAGCTGTATGGCTCCTTATCGGCCACGGGCATCGGTCACGGCAGCGACAACGCGGTGATCATGGGCCTGATGGGCGAGTGGCCGGACGCGATCGATCCGTCACAGATCGGCATCCGCATCGAAACCCTGCGCGAGACCAACACCCTGCTGCTGGACGCACGTTTGCCGGTGCCTTTCTTATGGGCGCGGGACATGCGCCTGATCGACGAAAACCTGCCGTTCCACCCTAATGCCATGACCCTGGTGGTGTTCGGTGATAACGGCGAGCTGCACCGCGACACCTACTACTCGGTGGGCGGCGGATTCGTGGTGGATGAAGCCCAGGCCAACAGCGGCGTGGCGGACATGGACCGCACCGAGCTGCCCTATGATTTTTCCAGTGCGGTGGAACTGCTGCAGCTGTGCAAGACCCACAACCTGCGCGTCGCTGAGCTGATGTTGGCGAACGAAAAAACCTGGCGCTCGGAAGAAGAAATCCGCAGCGGCCTGATGAAGCTTTGGCGCGCCATGCAAGATTGCGTGGAGCAAGGCCTCAAGCACGAAGGCATCCTTCCCGGCGGCCTCAATGTAAGGCGCCGTGCAGCCAAGTTGCACCGCAGCTTGCAGGAGCTGGGCAAGCCGAACGTGATCGGCTCGACCTTGAGCGCGATGGAATGGGTCAACCTGTTCGCCCTGGCGGTGAATGAAGAAAACGCCGCCGGCGGGCGCATGGTCACGGCACCGACCAACGGCGCGGCGGGGATCATCCCGGCGGTGCTGCACTACTTCATGAAGTTCAGCGAAGAAGTGACCGAAGCCAACGTGGTCGACTATTTCCTCGGCGCGGCGGCGGTGGGCATCCTGTGTAAGAAAAACGCGTCGATCTCGGGTGCCGAAGTCGGCTGCCAGGGTGAAGTCGGCTCGGCGTGCGCCATGGCGGCGGCGGGTTTGGCGGAGATCCTCGGGGCTACGCCGGAGCAATTGTGCAACGCGGCGGAGATTGGCCTGGAACACAACCTCGGCCTGACCTGCGACCCGGTAGGCGGGCTGGTGCAGGTGCCGTGCATCGAGCGTAATGCGATTGCCGCGGTGAAGGCGATCAACGCGGCGCAGATGGCGCTGCGGGGGGATGGCCAGCACTTCATCTCGCTGGACCGGGTGATCCGCACCATGCGCGATACCGGGGCGGATATGCATGACAAGTACAAAGAAACATCGCGGGGTGGGTTGGCGGTGAGTGCGGTGGAGTGTTGATACCGCTTTATGTGGCGAGGGAGCTTGCTCCCGCTGGGCTGCGCAGCGGCCCCAAAATCTTGGRAGCGCTTCGCACTCCAGCGGGAGCAAGCTCCCTCGCCACAGCAAGCTCCTTCGCCACAGCAAGCCCTCTTGCCACAGCAAGCTCCCTCGCCACAGGACAGCGATGAGCCTCTATCAACTTCGACCAATAGTGCGTTGACAAGTGTAGGAAACCCTAAGGATACTTCGGATCAGTCATACGACAACCTACAACAATAACGGGATCACCATGACCACCACAACCGCCCCTACCCCGTTCAACCGCTTGCTGCTCACCGGTGCCGCCGGTGGCCTGGGCAAAGTCTTGCGCGAACGCCTGCGTCCTTACGCCAAGGTACTGCGCCTGTCGGATATCGCCGACATGGCCCCGGCCGCTGACGACAGCGAAGAAGTATTGCCTTGCGATCTTTCCGACAAACAAGCCGTGCACCAACTGGTGGAAGGCGTCGATGCGATCCTGCATTTCGGCGGCGTATCGGTGGAACGCTCGTTCGAGGAAGTGCTGGGCGCGAACATCTGCGGGATCTTCCACATCTATGAAGCGGCGCGTCGCCATGGGGTCAAGCGCGTCATCTTCGCCAGCTCCAACCACGTGATCGGCTTCTACAAGCAGGACGAAGCCCTCGACGCCCACTCCCCGCGCCGCCCCGACAGTTACTACGGGCTGTCCAAATCCTACGGCGAGGACATGGCCAGTTTCTACTTCGATCGCTACGGCATCGAGACCGTGAGCATCCGCATCGGCTCCTCGTTCCCGGAACCCCAGAACCGCCGGATGATGCACACCTGGCTGAGCTTCGACGACCTCACCCAACTGCTCGAACGCTCGCTGTACACACCGAATGTCGGGCATACCGTGGTCTACGGCATGTCGGATAACCTCGATGTGTGGTGGGACAACCGCTTCGCCGCGCACCTGGGCTTCACCCCGCGGGACTCTTCCGAAGTATTCCGCAAACAGGTGGAAGCCCAGCCGATGCCCGCTGCCGACGACCCGGCGCGGGTGTACCAGGGTGGCGCGTTTTGCGCCGCCGGCCCGTTCGGTGACTGACCACAGACCAACCCAAGGGAATGAGTGGCCATGCAAGCAGAACTGATTGTCGACGCCCGCAACGCCGTGGGTGAATGCCCGGTGTGGGTACCCGGGGAAAACGCCCTGTACTGGGTGGATATTCCCACAGGCGAACTGCAACGCTGGAACGCCACCAGCGGCCAGGCGCAGGCCTGGAAAGCTCCGCAGATGCTCGCCTGCATCGCCCGCACCTCGGCGGGCGATTGGGTTGCGGGCATGCAAACCGGGTTTTTCCGGCTGACGCCCCACAACGATGGCAGGCTCGACACTGCGCCCCTGGCCAGCGTCGAGCACGCCCGCCCGGACATGCGCCTGAACGATGGCCGCTGTGATCGCCAGGGCCGGTTCTGGGCCGGCAGCATGGTGCTGAACATGGCCGAGAATGCGGCCGACGGTGCACTGTACCGCTACGAAACAGGCCGGGCGGTTCACACCGCACTCAACGGTTTCATCACCCCCAACGGCCTGGCCTTCAGCCCGGACGGGCGCACGATGTACCTCTCGGATTCGCACCCGTTGGTCCAGCAGGTCTGGGCCTTCGACTACGACATCGACAGCGGCACGCCGTCCAATCGGCGGCTGTTTGTGGATATGCACCAGTTCCTCGGCCGCCCCGACGGAGCCGCCGTGGATGCCGAAGGTTGCTACTGGATCTGCGCCAACGATGCCGGGCTGGTCCACCGCTTTACCCCCGACGGCCGTCTCGACCGCTCACTGGCCGTGCCGGTGAAAAAACCCACCATGTGCGCCTTCGGTGGCAGCCGCCTGGACACCCTGTTCGTCACCTCGATCCGCGACGACCACAGTGCCCAGTCGCTGGCCGGCGGCGTGTTTGCCCTCAACCCCGGGGTCACCGGATTGCCGGAGCCCACCTTCATCCTCTAGCTGCATCGCTGTGCCTTGAATAAAACAATAACAAGACTGGAGAGACACCCCATGGACTTCAAACGCACTTTGCTCCTCGCCGCACTCCCCTTCACCTTCGTCTTCGCCGGTGCCGCCCACGCGCTGGAAATCAAATTCGCCGACATCCACCCCGCAGGCTACCCCACCGTCGTCGCCGAAGAACAGCTGGGTAAAACCCTGGTGGCCGAAAGCAACGGCGGCCTGACCTTCAAGATGTTCCCCGGCGGCGTGCTGGGCTCGGAAAAGGAAGTGGTGGAACAGGCCCAGGTCGGCGCGATCCAGATGGCCCGGGTCAGCCTCGGCATCGTCGGCCCGGTGGTGCCGGACGTGAACGTGTTCAACATGCCGTTCGTGTTCCGCGACCAGGTGCATATGCGCAAGGTCATCGACGGCGAGATCGGCGATGAAATCCTCGCCAAGATCACCGACTCCGAATTCAACCTGGTGGCGCTCGCCTGGATGGACGGCGGCACGCGCAACCTCTACACCAAGAAACCGGTGCGCAAGATCGAAGACCTCAAGGGCATGAAGATCCGCGTGCAGGGCAACCCGATCTTCATCGAAACCATCAACGCCATGGGCGGCAACGGCATTGCCATGGACACCGGCGAGATCTTCAGCGCCCTGCAGACCGGCGTGATTGACGGCGCGGAAAACAACCCGCCCACCCTGCTGGAACACAACCACTACCAGAACGCCAAGTTCTACAGCCTGACCGGCCACCTGATTCTGCCCGAGCCCATCGTGATGTCGAAAATCACCTGGAACAAGCTCACCCCCGAGCAACAGGTGCTGGTGAAGAACACCGCCAAGGCCGCGCAGATCCAGGAGCGCGAGCTGTGGGACGCCAAGTCTGCCAGCAGTGAAGCCAAGCTCAAGGCCGCCGGTGTGGAGTTCATCGACATCGACAAGAAACCGTTCTATGAGGCCACCGCTTCGATCCGCGACAAGTACGGCGCGCCCTACGCCGACCTGATCAAGCGCATCGAAGCCGTCGAGTAACCCTCCTTCCCCTCATAGATAAGGCCCGGCGCGGTCGGCATCGACGCGCCCGGTTACGGTGAACGCCATGAAGAATTTACTGCTGCGCATCAACGACCGCATTTACATGAGCTGCATCTGGATCGCCGGCCTCGCCGTTCTTGGCGTCGCGCTGATCATTCCCTGGGGCATCTTCGCCCGCTACGTGCTCGGCACCGGCTCCAGCTGGCCGGAGCCCACCGCTATCCTGCTGATGCTTGTGTTCACCTTTGTCGGCGCCGCCGCCAGTTACCGCGCCGGGGCGCACATGTCGGTGGCCATGGTCACCGACCGCCTGCCGCCCGGCCAACGCCGAATCGTCGGCATCGTCTCACAATTGCTGATGGCAACCATCTGCCTGTTCATGACGATCTGGGGCAGCAAATTGTGCCTGTCGACCTGGAACCAGTTCATGAGCGCCATGCCGACCTTGCGGGTGGGCATCACCTATATGCCGATCCCGATCGGTGGCTTGCTGACCCTGGTTTTTGTGCTGGAAAAACTCCTGCTGGGTGACCAGAGCAACCGTCGGGTCGTGCGCTTCGACCTGGTTGAAGAAAGTGAAGGGGCTGCCTGAATGGACGCATTGATTCTGTTGGGCAGCTTTATCGCCCTGATCCTGATTGGCATGCCGGTGGCCTACGCCCTGGGGCTTTCTGCGCTGATCGGCGCGTGGTGGATCGACATTCCGTTCCAGGCCCTGATGATTCAGGTGGCCGGCGGGGTGAACAAGTTTTCGCTGATGGCGATTCCGTTCTTCGTGCTGGCCGGGGCGATCATGGCCGAGGGCGGCATGTCGCGCCGGCTGGTGGCGTTTGCCGGGGTGCTGGTGGGCTTTGTGCGCGGCGGCCTGTCCCTGGTGAACATCATGGCCTCGACGTTTTTTGGCGCGATCTCCGGCTCGTCGGTAGCCGATACGGCGTCTGTCGGTTCGGTGCTGATTCCGGAAATGGAACGCCAGGGCTATCCCCGTGAATTCGCCACCGCCGTCACCGTGAGCGGCTCGGTACAAGCCTTGCTGACGCCTCCCAGCCACAACTCGGTGCTCTACTCCCTGGCGGCGGGCGGCACCGTGTCCATCGCCTCGCTGTTCATGGCCGGCGTGGTCCCGGGCCTGCTGATGAGCGCCTGCCTGATGGTGCTGTGCCTGATCTTCGCGAAAAAGCGCAACTACCCCAAAGGCGAAGTGATCCCCCTGAAACAGGCACTGAAAATCTGCGCCGATGCACTGTGGGGCCTGATGGCCATGGTGATCATTCTTGGCGGGATTCTGTCGGGCATCTTCACCGCCACCGAGTCGGCGGCGATTGCGGTGTTGTGGGCGTTCTTCGTGACCATGTTCATCTACCGCGACTACAAATGGAGCGAGCTGCCCAAGCTGATGCACCGCACGGTGCGCACGATCTCCATCGTGATGATCCTGATCGCGTTCGCCGCCAGCTTCGGCTACATCATGACCCTGATGCAGATCCCGGCGAAGATCACCACGATGTTCCTGACCCTGTCGGACAACCGCTACGTGATCCTGATGTGCATCAACGCCATGCTGCTGTTGCTGGGTACGGTGATGGACATGGCGCCGCTGATTTTGATCCTCACGCCGATTTTGCTGCCGGTGATCCTGGGGATTGGCGTCGACCCGGTGCACTTCGGCATGATCATGCTGGTGAACCTGGGGATCGGCCTGATCACCCCGCCGGTGGGTGCGGTGTTGTTTGTGGGGGCGGCGGTGGGCAAAGTCAGCATCGAGAAGACCGTGAAGGCGTTGCTGCCGTTTTATGGTGTGCTGTTTTTGGTGCTGATGGCCGTGACCTACATTCCGGCGTTGTCGTTGTGGTTGCCGGGGTTGGTGTTATAAGCCCCACACTGCGTGTAGCGAGGGAGCTATTGTGGAGAGGGAGCTGCTGTGGCAAGGGAGCTTTCTGTGGCGAGGGAGCTTGCTCCCGCTGGAGTGCGAAGCGCTCCCGCTTTTTTTGGGGCCGCTCCGCAGCCCATCGGGAGCAAGCTCCCTCGCCACACAAGCATTCATCATTCAATAGGTCTGCTGACACTCATGATGCTTGAACTCGAAGACAACCTGACCCACCTGACGCTGGCGCCAGCGTTGGGCGGGAGTATCGTCAACTGGACAGTACGCAGCAGCGGCCAGCCCTTGCTACGCCACACCGATCGACAGTCGCTGGCCAGCGGCCTGCCGGGGAAGCTTGCGTGCTTCCCGCTGGCGCCCTGGTCGAACCGGGTTGCCGAAGGTGGCTTTGATAACCCATCAGGGTGGTTGGGACTTGAGCCCAACAGCCCGCTGGACCCGCTGCCAATTCATGGCAGTGCCTGGCAACAGGTGTGGCAGGTGGTCAGCCAGACGTCAGACGAAGTGGTGTTGCAACTGGACAGCAGCACACCCTTTGCGTATCGCGCCGAGCAGCGGGTTCAGTTGAAGGGCGGCAAGTTGAGCATCACCTTGCGCGTCACGCACCTGGCGGAAACGGCGACGTGGCATGGGCTGGGATTGCATCCGTATCTGCCCCGCAGGCCGGGCACGCAATTGCAGGCAAAGGCTTCGCAGGTATGGATGAGTGATGCGGCGAAATTGCCGACAGGGCTGGCTGCCGTACCCGCCGAGTGGGATTTTCAACACCCAGAATCGTTGCCCGAGACACTGGTGGACAACGGTTTTTGCCCGTGGGATGGGCGCTGCGTCATCCAGCAGCCAGACCTGGGTTACACCCTGGAATGCCAGGCCACCGGCAGCGACTATTACCTGCTGTATTGCCCGCCGGGGCTGGATTTTTTCTGCTTCGAGCCGGTGAGCCATCCAGTGAATGCCCATCACCTGCCGGGTAGGCCGGGATTGAAGCTGTTGGAACAAGGCCAGTCGGCAGAACTCAGTTTCAGCCTGCAATACAAAACCCTCTAACAACACAAAACCCATGTGGGAGCGGGCTTGCTCGCGAATGCGGTGGATCAGTCAACACATCTGCGACTGACACTCCGCATTCGCGAGCAAGCCCGCTCCCACATTTTTGATCTCCATTGTGTCTTAGGGAGGGGTGTTTTTCAGGCGCCCCGCCGTGTCGATACTCACCACCACCGATAACCCCGGTCGCAGCCGTTCACTCTGCTCCTGCCCCGGATCCACGGTAATCCGCACCGGCACCCGCTGGGCGATCTTGACGAAGTTGCCGGTAGCATTGTCCGCCTGCAACAGGCTGAACTCCGACCCGGTCGCCGGGGAAATGCGCTGCACCGTGCCGTGAAACTTGCGGTGGTCCAGGGCATCCACGGTAAAGGTCACCGGCTGGCCAACCTGCACGTTGTCCATCTGGGTTTCTTTCATGTTGGCGATCACCCACAGCTGGTTCGGCACCAGCGCCATCAACTGCGCGCCGCTGTTGACGTAGGCCCCGAGGCGCACGCCAATCTGGCCCAGTTGCCCGTCACGCGGGGCGATGATCCGGGTGTTCGACAGGTCGATACGCGCCAGCTCCACTGCCGCATCGGCACTGGCCACCGCCGCCTCCAGCGAACCGCGATTGACGATCACTGTCTGCAAATCCTGCCGGGCGATTTCCAGGTTGGCCTGGGCCTGGGCCACGGCCGCGATGGTTTGCGCATTGGCGGCGCGGGTCACGTCCAGCTCGCGTTTGGACACCGACCCATCGCTGATCAACTCCTCATTGCGGCGCAAATCCGCGGTGCTTTTGCGGGCCTGGGCCTGGCTGTCCATCAAGGCCGCCTGACGCAGCTTGATGGTCGCCTCGGCGCTGTTGCGTTGCTGCACCACATTGGCCAGGGACGCCTGCTGCACCGCCAGTTGCGCCTGGGCCTGATCAAGGCGCTGCTTGTAGATACGGTCATCGAGGCGCACCAGCAAATCCCCGGCCTTGACGTACTGGAAGTCCGTCACCGGCACTTCATACACGTAGCCGCTGAGCTGCGGCCCGATGATCGTCACCTGGCCGCGCACCAGGGCGTTTTCGGTGGTTTCCACGGCGCTGCTGAAGGGCGGCAACTGCCAGGCGTAGAGCACGATCAGCACGCCGATAATCGCAATCGCGGCAAAGCCCATGGAAGAGATGATGCGCACCCGCAAGGAGCGCGGTTCGGTGGCCGGCATGCTCGGCGGCGCGGTGCCTTCCGGCGTGGAAGCGATGGCGTTGGTGGTGGTCGTCGTCGGTTCGGTCATGAAGAAAGTGCGCCGCTGGGTTGAACGGGAGGCGCTGCACTGGCGGCAGCTTTAGTGGTACTCATCAGCCAGAGGCTGCGGATAAAGATCCAGATCATGGTGAGTATGGCGATGATCGCGATCAGCATGAACACATCGTTGTAGGCCATCACATTCGCCTCGCGGGTGGCGGCCGTGGCCAGGCTGCGAATGCCCATGAGGTTGCGCAGCTCGGGGTCGGCGATCACCCCGCCATAGGCCGAGCCGCCGCTGGCCACCCGTGCGGCCACACGCGGGTCGAGCAGGGTCAGGTGTTCGACGATCATGCTGGAATGGAATTTCTCCCGCACGATCTGGAACGTACCGAGCAATGCCGCACCAATCAGGCCGCCGAGGTTCTGGCAGATCCCGAACAGCACCGAGAAACTCACCAGGTTCCTGGGGTTGGTCAGTACGTTCTTCGTGCCCAGGACCATGGTCGGCCCGAGGAAGAACGTGCCGCCAAAGCCTAGCAGGAACTGGCTGATGTACATGTTTTGCGGGCGCGTGAGGTTGCTGGAGAAACTGTCCATCACCGAGCCCACTGCCATGAAGGCCAGGGAGATGATCAGCGGCATCAGCAAATGCGCGGGGTTGATGGTCAGCGCGCTCACGGCCAGGCCGGCAATCGCCCCCGCGAGCATCACCCAATACAGCGTGCGCATCTGCTCGTTGCTCATGTTCAGCATCTGCATGAAGCCCACGGCGCCGGTGGACTGCTCCGAGAGCACCATGCGAATCAGCACCACCGCCAACGCCAGGCGAATCATCGCCCCGCTGCCCAGCCAACGGGTCATCAGCAACGGGTTGGAGCGGTTATGTTCGATGGCCAGGCCGGCCATGATCAGCACCAGCGAGCAGGCCGAGGCGATACCGATCCACGGCGCTTCCAGCCACCAGTCGATACGGCCCAGGGACAGCACCGCGCAGAGCAAGGCAACGCCGGTGGCGAGGATGGCGAAGGTCAGGAAGTCGAGTTTTTCGAAGGTCTTGAAGCGGTCGCCCGGTGGCAGCTTGAGCAGGAACACACAGCCCAGGCAGGTCAGGGCCATGCCCAGTTCGAACAGGTACAGGCCGCGCCATTCGGCGATTTGCAGCAGGTCTTCGGAAAACAGTCGGGCCAGGGGCAACGCCAATTGCGCGGTGCCCAGGCCGAGCACCAGGGCTTTCATCCGCCACTTTGCGGGAAAGGCCTGGATCATGTAGTACAGGCCCAGGGAACTGAGGGCGGCACCGACCATGCCGTGGGCCGCGCGTACGGCGATGGCCGAGCTGAGGTCGTTGACGAACAGGTGGCCGAAGGTGACCAGGGCGTAGAGCACCAGGAACACTTCGGTGAACGCACGCAGGCCGAATTGCTGACGGAATTTCACCAGCAGCAGGTTCATGGAGACGTTGGTCATGACGTAGGCGGCGGGGAGCCAGGCCATCTCGGCCGTCGTGGCCCCCAGGGCGCCCTGGAGGTACACAAGGTTGGCGATCACCAGCGAGTTGCCGAGGCCACCGGTGATTGCCACGAGTACGCCGACGAGGGCGTAGGCCCAGCGCTTGCGGGTGGAATGCAGCGGCGTCGACGGCGAGCCCGGCAGGCTCGGGCGCTCGTGGGGCTGCCAGGTGTGGGGGGTGTATTTGTCCATTCGGTGGCCTTGATGACCGGCGTTTGGGGCCGGTGGAACGGTTACTCAGGGAGTAGTAAACCTGAGTGGAGTTCAACTTGCCATCTTGGGAGGGATTTGGGCGGTTGGGGTGCATATCCGTTGCTGCGGTAACGGCTGCTTATGGTTCCGCTCTTACAGCGGCTCACTTCTTAACAGCGCAAAAGTAAGCAAAACGCTCTTGCCCCACCACTCGGCACCTCGCTAATGCTCGGTATGCCCGCACTCCGGCCAGCGTGGTTAACGGGGCCCTAAGATCAAGATCAAAAGCAAAAGCACAGCGGCCTCCCGGCCGGCTTGGGTGTTAAAAGCAAAAGCAAAAACCAGAGCGAAAACAGATCTGCTTT